>NZ_MKAQ01000017.1:0-326348 GCF_001764435.1 Campylobacter sp. BCW_4319
CAAGGACATCTATGCCAGCTATTAAGCTTTTTAACTTCACGGGGGGGGGTATAGAGAAATTTTGTTTTAGACTTTCTATTGTTACCTTCTTAAGCATCAACGCTTTTGCAGCCACTCAAGCAAATACTACAGACAATCGAAATTTCAATATCCCAGAGCATTATTTTAATGATAGCGAACTTTATGATAAAAGCAATTCTACTTATAAAAAACTCCAAGGTATAAATTATTATGCTAAGAGTTCTAAACAAGATATTAACAATATTACTTTAATTTATAACAATCCTAAACCAAATATTATAAATATAAACGATTTAAATTTTAAACATTATTTACTTACTCCTGATATGAGAGAAGATGAAGTTCTTTCTTTTAAAGCAAGGCATGGTGTTAATACAGCCGATCATAGTATAAAAACAGTTAGAGTGCTTCCTTTTTTAATCACAGTAAAAACCGATCATGCTGATGCAAGTTATAATAAACTTATATTAGAACAAGGAGAACTTAGTTCGGTTTTTTATCTTAAACCTAAAGATACTCATATAAAAAACCCTAGTAATTCTAAAAGCAATCAACGCATGAATTTCTTAATGAGTTCTACCTTTACTCATTATGGTAATGCAAGCTATAACCAAACCATACTTCAAAAAGATGCTCATATTAGTATGGGAGTTGAGAACACTTATGATTTAGCCTTAAATGGTGCTCCTTATTTAATTGGAGCTATAGCCACTTATGGAGATTCTACAAATAATAGTTTAAATATAGAAGCAGGTAGCAGTGTAGAGTTTTTTACTTCCTTACCTAAAAAAGATAAAAATGGTAATAATACCTTTGACGAAAGAATCACTCACCTTGTAGGTGGTTTAGCTTATCAAGGCAATGTAAAAAACAATAAAATCTTTATCAAAGATGCTAATATGATTATCCATGGTCCAAGCAAAGCTTATGCTAGTTTAGCTGCTGCTCATATTAGTGCAGGTTATATAGATAGTGGAACAGATAAAAACTTTCAAGCCAGTAAAAACCTTTTAGACATAGATGGTTTTAATCTTGATATATATATGAACCATGATAAACAACCCCTAGCTTATAATTCTGTTTTATTTGCTGATTTTTGGGGTGGAAAAACCGAACAAGGACAAGCCTTAGATAATACTATCAATATTAAAAGATATTAAAAACCTAAAAAAAGATAAAAACAATGAGAACATTTTTACTCAAGCTTTGTTTAACTTCTATGCAGGAGCTTCTAATAATGGAGAAGCAAATTATAATACCTTAAACATAGAATTAAAACATCCTTTAGAAATCGCTAATAACTTCTTAGGTTATAACCAACATTCTTTTTATGGTGGCTTTGCAACTAAAGGAGCTAATCATAATACCATTAACATTAAAAACGATCTTACCACAACCGATCTTTCTCAAAGCTATAAAGATGCTTTAAATATTGTAGCTGCTAGAACCTTAGAAGGCAGTGCGGATTATAATAAAGTTTATATTAATAATTCTATGTCAACCTTACCTGTATACATTTATACAGCTAAGAAAAATATTCTTAATAATCAAGACTTTTATCCTAGTAGTGCTAATAACAATAAAGTATCGATTAAAGATTTTGCTTCTTTTAGAAATCTAACTGTATTAACAGAAGCCAAAGAAGCTTCTTATAATACTATAAATTACAACAATGTTCAAAGCATTACTGATGCAAGTAATATAGATAAAGGTTCTAAAATCATCATAAGAGCTTTGGATAAAGCCAATCATAATACCATAGATATAAAAAACTATTCTTCTAATGCAGCTGATAATGCTTATTTGATTATGGCTTATAATGAAGCTGCTTATAATAAAATCATTATCAATGATACTTTATTGGGTGTAGCTTCAGATAAAAGAGAAGGGATTTTAAGTATTATAGCTGGACTTTCAAACAATGGCCATGATAATACCTTAATCATAAACAATCTTAATCTTGATGAGTATAAAAATAACAATTCTATTTTTATAGCTCCTTCAGCCATTACAGGTTTAAGTGAAGCTAAATCTTATAATAATACCTTATATAGGTGGGAATTTAATATATTTAAAAACACTTTCATAGATATATTAGCAGGAGCCTTAGTACATTATGAAGATAATTATAGTGCTTCTAATGCTATAACTCCTTCAGATATCAGTTTAAGTAAAAACAATAGACTGATTTAAATACTAAAGTTGAAGCTAGAATTATTAATAACTTTGAGCATTATTATCTTATTGTATCCAATAAAATCAACACAACTCCCCTTTTGAAGTCACATACGATGCTCCTATTAATATTTCTAGCGAGAAAGTATTGGCTCTTTATACCCTCAAAGAGTAATACCCCTACCTTAAAAATAAAGAAATCTTAATCTTATAAAGTGAGCAAGGTTTTATAGATGAAAATTCTAATACTTTAAATCAAGAAGAACTTCAAAGCTTTATTGAAAAAATGCAAAAAAACAAAGAAGATTTTAAACTAAGTTCTATAGATAGATTAAAAAAGATGAATTTACAAAAACTTTCTTATGAAGTAAGAATATCCCAAGATGGTAAAAGCATTTACGCAAAGATAAAATAAATCATTCCTATCTTAAAGATAGGAATCTTTTGCTTGTATTTTTATAAATATAAACAAAAGATTCTTAAATCTTAATCTTACAAAAAGGAGCAAGTCATGAAAAAGTTAAATAAACTTTCTTTGTCTTTAGTTGTAGGTTCTTTACTTTTTACACAAAGCTATGCTTTACCAAGTGGGGGTAAGTTCACTCATGGAACAAGTGGAAGTATAAGTTCAAGCAATGGCACTATGAATATCTCAGGAAGTAAAACAAACTCTGTTATCCAATGGGGTGGTGGTTTTAATATAGCAAGTGGTGAAACTGTAAATTTTAAAGGTAGTGGCTATAACTACTTAAATATTGTCTATGGTTCTAAAAGCTCTCATATAGATGGAAAGCTAGAAGGTGGAAGCAATAATATCTTTTTAATCAATCCTAATGGTATAGTAGTGGGTAAAGGTGGAAGTATTAATGCAAATAGAGTGTATTTGTCCACTTCATCAGTTAGCAATGAAGATATGCAAAGATTTGCAAATGGTGTAAGTGACACAGATGCAATATTTGGTTTAGGATTAAGTTTGTCTCCTGTAATTGCAAAATTAAATGGCAATGTTATTAATCTAGGAGTTATAGAAGGTAAAAGCGATGTCACTTTGATAGGAAATGAAGTGGCTCATCATGATGAGAATAAAAATGTAGGTTTATTTATATCTGATAACCCAATTTCATTTAGGGCAAATTTATTATATTTTATATTGAAATCTAATTATTCTATTGCAAGTGGAAGTATGAATTATGGTATTCAAAAAGGTTCTCCAGTCGAACAGTTTGTTGCTAATAACCAAGTTGTTTATGAAACCAATGATAAAATAACTTCAACAGATATCGACGCTAATGTTATGAATTCTATATTTAATGACTTAAAATTTAATTCTAGTGTTAACATTGAAGATTTAAGCAAATTTTATAAAGATGGAAAACTATTAACAGCTGATGATTTAGCAAGCATTAATCAAAGTATGGATTTTATTACTGCTTTATATGGACAAACTCAAGATAGCAATAATGCAACATTTGCAAACGCTTTAAAGGAAGTATTGGGAAATTCTTATGGTAATCTAGGAAAAGCTAATCAAGCCATTATTAAAACAAAGGAAATTCTTTCTCAAATTCCTAAAATAACCGAACAACAAAAAAATATTCAAAAAGCTTACGATCAAGCTGTAGATGCTTACAATGAAGCAGTGAAAAAATACAATGCTGCTTTAAGTGGAGTAACGGGTAGTAATGCTAGTGAAACTATAACTGCTTTAAAAACTGTTTTAGATAAAGCATATAATGATTTAAAAAATGCTGAAGCTAACCTTGAAAGCACTACAGCAAGTAATAATTCTAGCTTAAAAAGTTCTAATGAAACTTTAGCAAGTGTAAGCATAGATGGTTATAAACTCACAGTTAATGGAGAATATCTTGCAGATTATAAAACTGTTAACAAGCCTAATGATAACAATAGTGGTTCCAACAACGGAAACGATGGAACCGATTCAGGTGATATTAACAATGGTAACAACAACGGTTCTAATAATAACCCAAATGATACCATAGGACAACAAGAGCCTGACATTGCTACAGCTTTGCTTATGCAAACTACAGATGAAGATCCAAATATCAATAAAGATGATAAACAAGCAAGTATAGATGAAGCAGCACTCAAGAAAGTGGTAATGCTTGTATAGTATCGGATAATTTTAAAGCAGGAAATCCTTGCTCAAGATGATTAAAATCCAAAAGGTTAAAAGCCTTTTGGATCTTGTTAAAAATTAATAAAACAAACAAAATTTAAAGATTAAAAATCAAACAAACACTAAGGAAAATTTAAATGAAACGCATTATCTTACTATCTAGTTTAGCTATCTTAAGCCTTTATGCTAGTGATACTAAAGATAATAAAAAAACCATACAAATGTTAGAACAATCTCCTTATAAAGAAGATGCTAACTTAAAAAACTACAATAACACTTTAAAAGTAAAAGATGGAGTGATTATCATAGATCATTCTAATACTAGTGATGATAATAATTCAAAAACCACTAACACAAAGAAAAACATTCAAAAAGATAATAACAACACTCAAAAAAATCAACCTAACTTGTCTAATGATAATACTTTAAAAACTAAAACCCCAAATTCAAACACTCCTTCTTTAAAAAATACTTCTAAAGAAGAATCAATTCATAAAGTTAGCTTTAGCTTTCATATTACCAATAAAAACATAAACTTTAAAGATCTAGGTTTAGATGAGCAAGTTTTACAAGAAGCCTTAAACGATTACAAAAAAGAAAGTATTTCAGTTCAAGACTTACAAGATATAGCCAATATCATTTCTTATTATGTTCAAGTTAGTGGTTATCCTGCTGCTACAGCTTATATCCCACAACAAGAACTAAAAGATCAAATTCAAATCAATATCACCTTAGGTGTTTTAGGTAAATATGTGGTTCAAAACAATTCTAGTGTAAGAGATTATGCTATAGAAAGTAAATTACCTAATCACAAAGGTGAAATCATCACTACTAAATTAGTAGAAGATGCAGTTTATAAAGTCAATGAAATGTATGGCATACAAACCCTTGCTTCTTTAAAAGCAGGAGATAATCCAGGTGAAACAGATGTAGTGATAGAAACTACCCCTAGTGATAGCTTTGTTTCTGTATTGTTTTATGGAGATAATTACGGTATAAAAGAATCAGGTAGATATAGGGGTGGTGCTAGTATGAGTTTTAATAACATAGCTCATCAAGGAGATAGTCTTAATGCTTATTTGCAAAGAAGCGATGAAGCACAAACTAACTATGGTATAAGCTATACTACTTTTCTTAGGGAATTTAAAAATCACTCCAAGTTATTCTAAAGGAAACTATGCTTTAGGGGGAATTTGGAGAGAATTTGACTTTATAGGAACTTCTGAAAATCTAGGTATAGATTTAAAATATCCTTTGTGGATTACGACTTATAATTCTTTTTATTTAACTTCAAGCTATTATCATAAAAAACTTAGTGATTCTAAATTTGATATTTTAACCTTTGATAAAAGCTCTGATACGATAAGCTTTGGTATAGAAGGAGTTTATAATGGCATTAGCAATGATAGTTTTTCTTATAGTGCTAATGTAAGCTATGGTAATGTTAAAGATGAAGGTATGACTATAGTAGGTATAGGAACAAGCAAAGTAGGTGGAGTAGAATTTGGAAAATTTGCTAAACTCAATGTCAATCTTAACAATGCTTATTTCTTTAATGATACCTTTACTCATCTTTTTAGTTTAAATTATCAACAAGTTATCAATGGAGCTACATTAGATAGTAGTGAAACTATATCTTTAGGAGGTCCTTATGGAGTAAGGGCTTATAATAATGGAGATGGAGAAGGAGATAATGCTGTAGTGGCTAGCTTTGGACTTAGAATGGCTACTCCTTTAAAAGATTTTTATATCACTCCTTTTTATGATATAGGTTATTCTTGGTATGAGAATGATTCTTATACAAACTATATGGATGCTTATGGTTTACAACTGCTTTATAATAAAACAGGGAATTTTTATGTTAAGCTTGATTTAGCTAGAGCTTTAAAGAAGTATAAACTAGATGATGATTATAGTTCTAAAGCTTATGTGAGCTTTGGGAAGTATTTTTGAGTTTTTAAAAATTTATTTTTGATCAAATACTTAATGCATATGAGATTTATATTGCCATAAAAGCTTTTAATGTTATAATTTAGCATTAAAAGCAAATGTCAAGGATAAAAATGCAAGAAAATTTACTCGAAAAACAATTTCTAAATCACCCTTTATATGCTAAAATTCAAGAACTTAAAGCTCTCAATCTTGCTTGTAATTTTTCTTTAGATGATAGCGTGAATTTATCTACAAATTCTCAAGCCAAAGATGAAATCTTAGCTATAGCAAAAGAACTTAAACCATGGAGAAAAGGTCCTTTTAAAATAGACGATCTTTTCATCGATACGGAATGGCAAAGTTTTATTAAATTCAACATTCTAAAGCCTTTCATGAACGAAATTTCTCAAAAATGCGTTGCTGATATAGGCTGTAATAATGGTTATTATATGTTTAAAATGCTTGAATTTAATCCTGCAAAACTCATAGGTTTTGATCCTTCTATCAAATACCGTTTGCAATTTGAACTCATCAATGCTTTAGCTAAAACTCCTATAAAATACGAACTTTTAGGCGTAGAAGATCTTCCAAACTATGGCTTGAAATTTGATGTGATTTTCTGTCTTGGGGTGATTTATCATAGAAGTGATCCTATAAAAATGCTAAAAGATTTAAAAGCAGGACTTAATAAAAATGGAGTTGTTTTTTTAGATACCATGTATATAGAAGATGAAAGAGAAATTGCTCTTGTACCTAATAAAACTTATTCTAAAATTCCAAATATTTATTTTGTACCAAGCATTAATGCATTAAAAAACTGGTGCGAAAGAGCAGGATTTAAAGAATTTGAAGTTTTGGCTACAAAAAAAACCGATGAAAACGAACAAAGAAAAACAGAATGGATAGACTCTTTTTCGCTGGAAAATTTCTTAGATCCAAAGGATAAAAATCTTACCATTGAAGGCTATGAAGCACCTAAAAGAGTTTATATACGCATTAAGATATAAATTCTTTTTCTTTTTTGCCGATATTGAAATTTAGATATTTTGAAGTAGATAAGTAGAATTTAAAGGTTAGATATGGCAAAAAAAGATAATTTTGAAGAATATGCACAACTTGAAGAATACGCATCTGCAGAAGATATATCTCGTGTTAGAGCAGAATTACTCACTTGTCCTGAATTAAACACCTCGCTTGCTGGAACCATTATAGAAATTGATAAAAACTATGCCAAATCAATTTTAATAACCACAAGCGAAATGGTAGCAGATGATCAAGGATTGATTTTTGATGCCTTTATTTTCGCTGCGGCAAACTATGTAGCACAAGCCTCTATCAATAAAGAATTTTCAGTGATTATTGGATCAAAATGTTTTTTTTATGCTCCGCTTAAATTAGGCGATGTTTTAGAACTTGAAGCTCATGCACTTTTTGACGAAACCTCCAAAAAAAGAGATGTAAAAGTGGTTGGGCATGTTAAAGAAATTAAAATGTTTGAAGGAACGATACAAGTTGTTAGCACCGATGAGCATATATTTAAACTCAAGCGTCCGCCACTTAATACTGTTAAACCTACCGAAAATCAAGAACAAGGTACCAAAATCAACAATCCAGAAGCCGTAGCAGCTGCATTAATGGCCTCTGTGGGTGGAAAATAATCAAGGAGTCATTTTAATATCCACCCAATTTTTTGGGCAATCCTTATGATAAGTTCCGCTTCCATCATAATACTCTTTACAATCATCATAAAAACGATTTGAAATCCCTCTTTCATTTACAAAACATCCAGAAATTCCTAAAGCTAATAGTATCATTAAAGTATATTTTTTCATGTTTTTCCTTAGAATTTATTGTGTTTTCTCCATTTATAAGGCTCTATAGGATTACTCTCTTTCCAAAGACCTAAATGATTTTTCTTAGCATTTTCTTGTTCTTTGATATAAGCGTTACTATAGTAAGTATCAGCCCAAGCATAGCCTTTGCTTACTAAAAATCGATTAATATCAACGTCATTAAGCTTTACAATAGCAACAATTCTACCATAAGTATCTTTATTTTTATAAATAATTTCAACTTGTTTGCCGCTTAAAATTCTACTTAAAGCTTCTTTTGATTGCTTTCCAAAACTTTGTTTAAGTTCTGGTGCATCTATACCAAAAAATCTTATTCTAGCGAGTTTGTTTTCATGATTAACTTCTATAGTATCTCCATCAATAATTCTAACTACTTTTCCTTCAAAACTAGAATTTTGGGCAATATAGTTCTGGATAAAAACAACTACAAGAGTGAAGATTAATACAGAAAAAAGTTTTTTTGGATCACTTAGTAATTTTCTCAGATTAAATATTTTTTTATAATTTATTCTCATTTTTTAATCATTTTGCCTTTAAATTTTAAAAAATATGCCATAATTTTATCAAAACAAAGGAGATAAAATGCAAAATGTTATAGAAAATTTTAAACAATTATGCAAAATTCCTCATTGCAGTTATGAAACAGAACAAATGAAAGAATTTTTAAGCTCTTATGCTAAAGATAAAGGCTTTAAAGTGAGTGTAGATAAAGCAGGAAATATTCATGCCATAAAAGGCAAACCAAAAATTTGTCTACAAAGCCATTATGATATGGTCTGCATGGGTGATGCACCAAACTTAGAAGTTTATGAAGAAAATGGCTTTTTAAGAGCCAAAAATTCAAGTCTTGGCGCAGATAATGGTATAGGTATAGCCATCATGATGAGCGCTATGGCTGAATTTGAAAATTTAGAGTGTCTTTTTACAAACGATGAAGAAGTAGGACTCATGGGAGTGAATTCACTCGAGCACACTTTAGAATCTAAAATGCTTTTAAATTTAGATCATGAAAGCGATGATGAGATCATGATAGGCTGTGCAGGTGGAGTAGATATAGAAGCAAGTTTGTCTTTTAATACCCTTAGAAAAAAAGGTAAAATTTATGAGCTTTGTGCACAAAATTTTAAAGGTGGACACTCAGGCATAAATATCATACGCAACGAAAAAAGTTCCATCAAAGAAATGGCTAAATTCATACAAGAAAATGAAGGAGAAATCATTTCTTTTGAAGGTGGAGAAAGAATCAATTCTATACCTAAACACGCCAAAGCTTTAGTGCATTTTAAAAATGAAGTAAAAAGCAACAACTGGATAAAATGCGAATTTAAAGAAGAAGGCGAATTTGAAATTTGCGATCAAAGCAAAAAACTTTTAAGTCTTATAAATTCTTTCACTCATGGAGTTAGAGCTTATGATGAAAATCTAGGCATGGTTCAAACAAGTATTAACCTAGCTACTTTAAGAATGGAAAACCAACAAATCAAATTTGCACTTTTTGCAAGATCTAATATACTTGATGGGCTTAAGCAAGTAGAATTTGAAACTTTAGAATTTTTCAAAGCTTTTGATTTTAAAGTAAGAAGTTTTAATTTCTATCCGCCTTGGGAAGGCAAACCAAACACACTTAGCGACATGGTTTTTAAAGCACTTAAAAAAGTATCGCCTAATGCCAAAGTTTCAGCTATCCATGCAGGACTTGAGTGTGGTATTATAGAGAAAAAACAAGAGCTTTTATGTGCTTCTATAGGCCCAAATATCCATAATCCTCATTCAACTGATGAGCATTGTGAAATCGCTTCAGTTGAAAAAATATCTAAGGTTGTTTTTGAAGTTTTAAAAGACAATGCTTAATTCTTTAATCTTGCTTCTTGCAAAAACGCGTTTTAACAAAAACACACAAAGCAAGGAGCAAAATCCCACTATAGCAAGATAAATACCTAAATACTCTTTATAAAAAGCATTAACTATAAAAGGGGTTAAAAAGCCTAAAATCGCATAAGAAATATTATAAGCAAAACTAAGCCCACTAAATTTAAGTTCGCTTTTAAAAATTTGCGTCATAAAAACAGGCGCGAAAGTAATAATACCTTGTGCAAAACAAGCCAGTAAAAAATAAAATAAAAAATTCTCATCATAAAAACTAAAAAACATACCAAAGATAATAAAAGCTATACTAAAAATAGAGCAAATTTTATAGCTTCCCCATTTGCTTGCTAAAAAACCTTGAAATAAAGCTCCAAAAATCACCGCTAAAATAGCAAAATTTTGCACCCATAAAGCAGAAGTTTTACTCATAGCTAAAAGACTTTCAAAATACTTAGGCAAAATCATCAAAGTTGCCACACCGCTTGTTAAAACCATGGTCATTAAAAAACAAACAAGCATACTCATTTTATGAGTTTTTAAAGCTTCAAACAATGGAAAATTTAAAATTTTCTTTTCATTTTGAACTTTTATAAATTCTGGAGTTTCGCTGAGTTTATTTCTTAAAAACAAAGCTAAAATTCCAAAAAATCCTCCTATGATAAAAGGAATTCTCCAAGCATAGCTTTGAACTTCTTCTGGGGTAAAATAAGATCTTATGCCTAAAGTGGCAATATTTCCTAGCAATAAACCTATGGTTAAAGTCGCTGAAATAAAACCAAGAGCTAAAGGAATTTGACGCCCTTTGACAAATTCGCTCACATAAATCCAAGCTCCGCTCACCTCAGTTCCAACGGCTAAACCTTGCAAAATACGAATAGTAAATAAAATCAAAGTAGCAAATATACCTATACTTTCATAACTTGGTAAAAAAGCTAAAGCAAAACTAGGCAAAACCATCAAAAGCATAGAAATATAAAAAATATTCTTTCTTCCATATCTATCAGCAAAATGTGCCATCACAATAGAACCAAAAGGACGCGCTAAATAAGCAGCACCAAAGGCTATATAAGCATTTATCTGCATCCAAAAAGCATCATTTTGCGGAAAGAATACCTTAGCAAAAATATCCAAAAAAAAGGCAAAAAGCACAAAATCATAAAATTCTAAAATTCCACCCAAAGAAGCATAAATAATATTTTTGTATTTTTTTTGCATATTTTATCCTAAATCAACTAAAGGGCAAAAAGCCCTTTATTAAATTTTTCCACCTTCAATCACTACATCATCAGCCTTAACATCATCTCCAAAATGAGCTTTTAAAGTTTCATCATAAGCCTTGTGAAAAAACTGCTCTTGGCCTAGTTTGATGATCAAATTATCGATAAATTCTTTAAGTTCTTTATCGCCTTTTTTAACCGCTGGTGCGATAACATCTTTGTTACCTAACTCTTTGATACCCATTTTAAAATCAGGATGATCTTTCACCCAAGCAAAAAGTAAGGTATTATCATGACTTAAAGCATCGCCTCTTTTATCCATCAAAGCGGCAAAGGTTTCGGTATTTTGATCATATTTTAAAGTTTTAATATTAGGATAATCTTGCGTAAAATAAGCATCTGCTGTTGTGCCTTTGTTTAAAAGCAAGGTTTTATCTTTTAAATCTTCTACGCTAGTTATATTACTATCCTTTGGTACAGCTACGCCTAAAGCTACCTTCATATAAGGCAAGCAAAAATCAACCTGCTCGGCTCTTTCTGGAGTTTGAGTAAAATTAGCCAAAATAATATCTACTTTATTTGATTTTAAAAACTCAACCCTATTTGCAGCTTCAACAAGAACAAATTGCACCTTATTTTCATCGCCAAAAAGTTCTTTTGCTATGCGTTTAGCTAAAGCTATATCATAGCCTTGATTGTTTCCTTTTTCATCCACATAACCAAAAGGTGGTTTATCGCCAAATACCCCAATCCTAACAACTCCATTTTGCTTGATCTTATCAAGAGAATTTAAAGTTTTAGAGTCAGAATTTCCTCCACAAGCAGCCAATACTACTGCAACAAAGGTCGTTAAAACACTTAGAAGTATTTTTTTCATACATTTCCTTTCTTTAAAAATAAGCTTAAAGCTATTGCAAAAATATATAATAATTGCAAAGTTAATTATACTTAAAATTATAAATAATGCATTTGAAACAAACTAAAAAGATTTTCCTATGTGTAAAAATGTAATTAATCTCACACTCTCTTTTAGCATTGTTTAAATTTTAAGTAAAAAAAGATATAATCTTTTTTTTAAATTTTTAAGGAGAAAACTATGAAAAAAGGTATTTTTCTCTCTATTGGAATAGCTGTTTTGTTTTCAGCTTGCGGAAATTCCATAGATGAAAAAACAGTTAAAAAATATGAAAATCAACTAAATCAAACAGTTAAACAAGAAATTGCAAGCCTTTCTCAGGATTCTGGAATAAAGATTGAATTCTCAGATTTTAAATGCAATGCAGATGGTGATTTTATAGCGTGTTTAAGTCCAAATTTCAAAACTCTTGCAAAAGATAATAACGATGAGTATCAAGAACTATTTCAAGCAAAAAATATCAAAATTCGCTCAAATGAAATTTACAAAGGCGAAACAAATACATCAATTAGCATTAAAGAATATTACAACGATCTTTTTAAAAACCAAAAAAGCATACAATCAAATTTGGTTTTTGAAGATTTTAAACTTGGAGAAAAAGTTGTTAGTGACATCAATGCAAGCTTATTTCAACAAGATCCAAAAATCAGCTCTTTTATCAATAAATTAAGCTCGGATTCTTATACTTTATCATTTGATAACTCCATAAACAAACAAGAAAACAATTATCTAGATAATCTTGATATAAAATTTTATAACGCAAAATTAAATTTCAATACAAATCTAAATATAAATCTAAAAGAAGATTTACTTAATTACCTTGATTCTAAGGGTATAAAATTTAACACTCAAACTTTAGCTATGGATGAACAAGCTATCAATGAACTTCTTAATATGGTAAACTACGAACAAGCTTCAGATTTTAGCAATACAATCCAAAAATACATCATCTTAAATAATTTTAAAATTGATTCAACTCTTAAAACCGAAGGCGTATTTAGTAGCTATATAGCAACTGCTAAGGAAAATTTACAAACCTTAAAAGCTCAAAGTCAAAATGAAGAACAAGCATTAATCTTTGATAAAGCTTTAGCTATTTTAAACAATATCACTCAAAATGATGATTATAAACTCAATCTTGATTTAAAATTTAAAAACATCCCTGTTAGTGACTATAGCACACAGGGAATCGACAGCATAGAAAAACTAAGCATCAACAATCAAGACGCCACAGAAGCGTTAAAAATTATACTTCCATTTATCATGTTTTCTATGTTAATGGGCGGAGCGTCATTTTAAATTTTAAAATGATAAAAACTTCAAAAACATTAAAAGCAAGATTAAATTCTTTGCTCTTAATGTTTTCATAATATTAACAAAAAAGGCTAAAATGAAAATTTTATTCTCCCCTAGTGAAAGCAAAAATGAAAATTGCGTAAAAAATCCTATCAATGAAAACTCATTTATATTTAAAGAATTATTTCCTTATAGAATAAAAGCTTTAAAGCATTATGAAGAATTTATCAAAAACGCAAGTTTACAGAATTTACAAGAACTTTTTGGCATTAAAAATGAAAATGAAATTGATAAATTTAAACACGACTTAAAACAAGCTCCCACTCAAGAAGCTATATTGCTTTACACTGGGGTAAGTTATGAATATCTTAATTTTAAAGCCTTAGATAAAAAAAGCCAAGCTTATATTTTAGAAAATACTCTTATATTTTCTAATCTTTTTGGCGTTGTAAGAGCTAATGATACCCTACCCTTTTATAAATTCAAGCAAGGGGCTAAAATAGGAAATTTTGCCATAGAGAAATTTTATAAAGAACATTTTAGTAAAGCCTTAGATGCATACTTAGAAAATGAGGAAATACTTGACCTTAGAGCAGGATTTTATGATAAATTCTACACCCCAAAAAAGAAATTTTATACTTATAAATTTGTAAAAAATGGTAAAGTCATCAGTCATTTTGCTAAAGCTTATAGGGGAATTTTACTCTCCATAAGTGCAAAAAACCAAGTAAAAAACAATAAAGAGCTTTTAGCAAACCTTCCTTCAAACCTAAAACTCAAAGAAATTCAAATCAAAGGTTTAAAGGAAGAAATTGTGCTTGAAATTCTAGATTAGTTTTTATTTTAAGTATTTTAAAACTAGCTTCGCATAATAACTTGCAGCCCTAGCTAAAAGCTTATCATTAAAAACATAACTAGAATTATGTAAATAAATGTCGTTTTCATTTTCTAAAAAAGCATAGGCACATTTTTTCATTTCGCAAAAAAATCCAAAATCCTCACTTGCCATTAAAGGACGATGATTAAATTCACAATTTTTTTCGCCAAATAATTCTTTTGCAACCTCACTAGCAAAATCCACAGCTTCATCGTTATTCATAGTCACTGGTGCAACAACATTTTTATTGATTTTAATCTCTATATCATTAGCCTGTGCAATACCTTTACAAATTTTATAAATTTTTTCTTCAGTTAGCTTTCTAGTTTCATTATCTAATGCTCTAACACTCATTTTAATCGTTGCAATATCTGGAATGATATTAAAAGCATGTCCTGCATTAAAAGCTCCTATGCTTACAACTGCTGAATTTTGAGGATCAACATTGCGAGATACTATACTTTGCAAAGCCACCACAAGCAAAGAAGCAGCATAAATAGGATCTTTTGCTTTTTCTGGAGCACTTCCATGACCACCTCTTCCAATAACTTCAATGCTATAACTATCCGAAGAAGCCATCATCGCACCTTTTTTAAGATAAAATTTCTTATCACTACCAAAAGGCATATTATGCCATCCAAAAACATAATCACTATCAAATTTTTCAAACAATCCATCTTCTATCATCGCCTTAGCGCCACCCAAACCCTCTTCAGCAGGTTGAAAATAAAGATTTAGAGTACCATTAAAATTCTGACTTGCTAAATACTTTGCAGCAAGCAATAAAGAAGTAGCATGTCCATCATGACCGCAAGCATGCATTACATTTTCTTTTTTGCTTTTATAAGGCAAATTTGTGCATTCTTGCAAAGGCAAAGCATCCATATCTGCACGAAGTCCTATTTTTTTATTGCTATTTCCCTTTTTTAAAACCCCCACAACGCCTGTTTTTCCTATTTCTTCATAAACCTCATAACCAAATTCTTTTAATTTTTGTGCCACTAATTTTGCAGTATATAATTCATCAAAACCAAGCTCAGGATTTTCATGAATTTGATGACGAATTTTTTCAAATTCGCCTTGTAAGTCTAGTATTTCTGGAATTAAATTCATTCTATTTTTCTCCTTGTATAAAATTTTCTCTTCTAGGCAAAACAAATTGTGCTAAGATCGCTGAAATAAAAATCAAAGCAAAAATATAAACAAAACCCAAAGTAAAACTATGGGTTTTATCAACACTCCAAGATACTACCCATAGGTTAAATGATAGTATAACAAAGGTAATACTCCAAAAAGCACTCATAATATAAGCAGTTTGATTTGGATTGGAATTTTTTAGTTCTGAAGGTAGATTAAAGAAAAATGGAAACCACATAGAATAAAAAATGCCTGATAACACAGCAAAAATCTGTATCAATACTAAATTTTGTAAAAACAACATGCAAAATCCGCATATAAAAATACACGCTCCTCCAGACAATAGCATTATTTTAAAAGAAATATTTTTTCTTTTAAAAAATAATCCAAGATAAGGACCAAAAATAATAGCAAAATTAGCCAAGGCTGGAATTTCTTTTTTAGCAAAATCAGCTAATTCTTTACTAAAACCTGCATATTGCGCATAAAAAGTTGGTAAAAAAGTAAAAAGAGAATTTAAAAATAAAATAGGCCCTATGTAAAAAATAATCATACCCCAAGTAACACGAGATTTTAGAGCATAAATAAGATCTTTTGCATTATTCTTTTTTTCTTCTTTTTTATTCTCATCTTTACCTACAAAAAGCCACAAAATCAATAAAATCAAATTAATCCAAGCATAAAATGATAAAGAATCTCTCCAATTTCCAAAATAATTTGAGATACTTTCAGCTAAAATAAGTCCTAGAGTAATGCCTACTAAATTTGAAGTTATATTAAAACTAATTACAAAATGCAAAGCTTTTTTTCAAACCATTGCTGTGCAATAGGCACTAAGCAAACTAAAGCACAAGCTGAACCAAGCCCTGTTAAAAATCTTATAACCAAAATACCACTATAACTATCTACAAAACTTAAAAAGATACCCGAACTCATTAAAATACAGCCTAAAAAATATCCCTTTTTTAATCCGAATTTATAAACCAAAAAAGCAGTAAATGAAGCACCAAAAATTTTCGCAACTACTATCATGCTAGTGATTAAAGTAGCTTGCTGAGTATTTAGGGCAAGATCATTTGAAATCAAAGGCATTAAAGACCCTGTCGCTGCCCAAGAGATACTAAAAACAGCATAAACACTAAAAATTATAAATTCAACTCCAATGCGTCTAAAATGAAATAAAAGTGATTTTTCCATATTAAAATCCTTTTTAGATATTTATTAAAATATAACATAAAAAAATAAGATATTTATTATCTTTAATTATTTTTTTAATTTAATTATTTTTTTATATATTTTTTTGTTACTTTTTGAAAATTTATATATAAGTTTAAAGATAAAAAAACTAAAATACAAAATAAAAAACCCGTAAAAGTTTTTTGAAGTATTTAAATGATATATTTCAAAATCTAGTTTTAAAAAGGAAAAATATGGAATTTTTAGCATTTATTTTTTTGATTATTATATTTTTATTTGTAGTCTTTATCATCGTTACTCGCTATGAAAAAAAGATAAAATTACTCAACCAAAACATACAAAATATGAAAGAAGATATAGCCGATCTTAAAGAAACAACTCAAAAAAATCGCTCTTTAATTGAAAAAAATCGCTCTAATATAGAAAATATAATAAAATAAAACTAAGAAAGATTTGCGATAAGCTTATAGTGTTTTTTCTGATTTATCATTAAAGTAAAAATTTTTTCACTTGAATTTTCGCTTTTATTTTTATAAATCATACTTTTTAAAAACGGAAAAAGCATCGTACTAGAAGTTTTACCTTGTAAAATAATATGCATAGAGCCTTTTAAAATTCCGTACTTATAGCTCATACCGCTTGGAAATATATCAAGATTAAAAATTAAACTATCTTCATTACTATCATAATTTAAAATTTCAATTTTAACAAAGCTAATTTCTTGATCTTCTTGAGATAAATTTTTAAAAATTTCAAGTTTTTCATGTTTTTTGATAGTAACAACTTCTTGCTTACTTTCTTTAAAATCAGAAAGAAAATTTTCATTTTTAAAAATTCTTGAAAAAAATTTTAAATTTTTAAATTGCATACTTGTTTGTTTTGTGTTTTCATGCATTATTTTTTCGGATTTTAAGATGTTGTGTTCTATATCATCTTCTTGGTTTTGATTATCTTTGTTTGATTTCATGTCAAAATCTTCAACGATAATCATATCTTCAGTATCACAAATATTAAAATGTTTTACAATTTCTTCAAAAGTAAAACTGTCATCACTAAATTCCAAAAGATCTACATTTGAAGTGATAAAATCAACGCCATCTCGTTCTTCAATCTTATCTTTAATCACAAAAGCATCAACACAAAAGCACGATCTTTGAATTTCGTATTCAGAACTTTTGCCTTTAAATACTATCTTCATCATCACAAAGCTTTTACTATAAGTTCTAAAGGACTAACAAAAACAACCTTGCTTGAATTTTGTTCTAATGCATTTGAAATTTGCATTCTGCAAGCTGAACACTCGGCGCTTACCACACTAGCCTTACTTTCATCGATCATTTGTGCTTTTTTAAGCCCTACACTTAAAGCTCTATCATAATAATCCGTTTGCATACTCACCCCGCCAAAACCGCAACAAGTATTAGAATTACTCATTTCTACAAAATGATAATTTGTTTTTAAAAGTTCTCTTGGCTCTTTAAAAACTCCTTGCATTTTTCTTGCATGGCAAGGATCGTGATAAGTAATACTATAATTAAATTTATTTTTTGTTTTTAAAATTTCTTCCAAAGAAGTAAATTTATAAAAATACTCGCTAGCCATATATATCTTAGATGACACACATTTTGCGCGTTTTGCCCAGTCTAAATCATTTTGCATTATAAAAAAATGTTCATAATCTATCTTTAACATAGCCGAACAAGTGGCCTCAGGAACTATAATAGCATCTAATTTTTCTAATTTTTTTTCAAAATACTCAATATTTTTTTTAGCCAAAACTTCAACACTTTTAAAATCACCCGTAAAAAATTGCGGCGCTCCACAACACACTTGTTCTTTCATCAAATCCACATTGATTTTTAATTCCTTAGCGATTTTAAGCACTGCATTAGCCGTATCTATGTAAAAATAATTCGCCAAACAACCTACAAAAAAACCTATTGTTTTTTCTCCATCATTATTGATAAATTTTGGATTAGAATTTAAGAAACTTTTTTTATTAAAACTTGTAAGCAATCTTCCCTTTTTAACAAAAGGCATGGAAAATCTTGCCTTCATACCTGTATTTTCATTCTCATTTTGAATTTTAAACGCACAACTTTGAAACACATAGCCAAGCTTAGCTACCAAATCTAAAATTTTGCGTCTTCTTAAAAAGAAAAAAATAAGTTTTTTATACCAAGCTATACCAAATTTTTTAGCTATATCATAACGAACTTCTTCTATGGCATTATCTACTCTTAATTTACTTGGACATACTTCAACACAATTGGTGCATAAAAAACAAGATTCAAAAACTTTCTTAGCTTCTTTATCAAGCTCTAGACTTCCCTCTTTATAAGCGGCTAAAAGATCTAAAAATCCTCTTGGACTAGTAATTTCATCGCGATTTTCTTCATGTATAGTACAAACAGGTATACATTTGCCACATTTAACACAAGCATCACTTATTTGACTAAATTTCATCTTACACCGTTTTTGAGAATACTTTTTTATCTTCACTAATGTTTTTCATATAAGCATCAAAACACATAGCAATATTTCTTATAAGTAAAACACCTGTTTCATTGACTTTGATAAAATTTTCATCAAAATTAATAAAATCTTTGTATTCTTCTAAAGCTTTTAAATCCTCTTTAAAATACTCCTGAAAATCAATGCAAAATTCTTTTTCTATTGACTTAATATCAAGCTTAAAATTTGCCATTAACTCCATAATCACTGCTTTTCTAAGCTCATCATCATCGCTTAAAGCTACGCCTCTTTCAAAAGGTAAAACTCCTCTATCTAATGCAGCTTCATAACTTGACATATCTTTAAAATTTTGCGCATAATGTCTTTGTCCTTCGCCTATACTTGTAAGCCCAACACCGACTAAATCAGCACCGCCTTTGGTGGTATAACCTTGGAAATTTCTATGCAAAGTTCCATTTTCTAAAGCTTTAAAAAGCTCATCATTTTCTTTTGCAAAATGATCCATTCCTATCATTTTATAACCATTTTTGCTTAAAAATTTCTCACAAAATTCTAAAATTTCAAGCTTAACATCAGGACTTGGCAAGGTATTTTCATCAAATTTTCTCATATTTTTCTTAAGCCAAGGCACATGAGCGTAATTAAAAATCGCCAAACGATCAGGGTTTAAAAGCATAACTTTTTCTAAAGTTTGTGTAAAGCTTTGTAAATTTTGATAAGGCAAACCATAAATTAAATCCATATTTACAGACTTTATGCCTTTACTTCTTACAAGATTTAAAGCATTTTGTGTTAATTCAAAAGGCTGGATGCGATGAATTTCTTTTTGAACTTTTTCATCAAAATCCTGTACTCCAAAGCTGATACGATTAAAGCCATTTTGCGTTAAAACTGTGGCTTGCTCCCCATTTAAAAAACGCGGATCGATCTCACAGCTAATCTCTGCATCTTTAGAAAAATTTCCAAAAACAGATCTGATTTTTAAAATCAAATTTTGAAGTTGTTTAGCACTAAAAAAAGTTGGAGTTCCGCCCCCAAAGTGCATTTGCACCACTTCTCTTTTAGTATCTAAAATAGTACTTAAAATATCAAGCTCTTTAAAAATATAAGTTAAATACCTTTCTTTACTCTCTTCTTTGGCTGTATAAATAACATTACAACCACAAAAATAACAGGCACTCCTACAAAATGGTAAATGAAAATAAAGCGATAAAGATCTATCTTGCTTTTTTAAAATTTCTATATATTCTTCGTATTTGAAATTTGCATTAAACTCTACTGCTGTAGGATAAGAAGTGTAGCGTGGTCCTGCTTTAGAGTATTTTACAAAAGCTTTATAATCTCTCATTTTGGTTTACCCTTTCTATCATCGCTTGCATATCTACAAATAAATTTGGATGCTCTTGTTTGATTTTAGAAATTAATTTTTCAAGATCAATACTAACTTCCATGGTGCCATTTTGCGCCTTTTGCTTGATCTCATCCATAGCAACCGTCCAAACATCGTTAAAATCTACAGGAATTTGTTGATAAATCGCCTTTTCTAAACGCAATTCAAAATTCTCTTTTTGACTTTGTTTTAAACTTTCAAGTATATTCTTAAGACTTTGCAAAGAAAGCAAAGTGTGAATTTCATCGTTTTCATCGATCACAAACCAAGGCTCAGGAGAATCAAAACTTCCATTTTCAAGAACTAAACATTTTTCGTTTTCATTCTCGCTTTGCTTCATTTTAAAAATCGTTCTATCTTTTTTCTTTATTCCTAGATTTTGACTAAATTCATCAATGCGTTTTAAGCAAGTGTTATACTTTTCTAGCTCTTTCATTCTCTTCCTCTCTGATTATCCAAAAAGCAAAGCAAGGCTTTTACCACATAAAGGCGATTTCTTGCTTCTTCAAAAATCACATCTGCATGTTTTTCAAAAATTTCTTCACTCACTTCATAACCCCTATAAGCAGGCAAACAATGAAGCAATATCGCGTCTTTATTGGCAACGCTCATAGCCTTTTCATCAATCATAAATCCTTCAAATTCTTTAATCTTGCGTTCTTTTTCATTCTCTTCACCCATAGAAACCCAAGTATCGGTAATGACTACATCTTTATCCTTTAAGGCTTCAAATTTATCATGACTTAAGGAAATTTTAGCTCCTGAAATCAAAGCCTGTTTCATAGCAAATTCCCAAATTTCAGGGCTAATTTTATAGTTTTTTGGTATAGCTATACTAAATTCAAAACCCAAAATCGCAGCCGCAATAAGCCAAGAATTGCACATATTGTTACTATCTCCGATAAAAGCAACTTTTGCTATACCATTTTGCATCTTATTCCATTCTTTGATAGTAAGCAAATCTCCTAAAACCTGAGTAGGGTGATAAAGCTCGCTTAAAGCATTGATCACAGGGGCTTTAGAATATCTTGCAAATTCGAGTAAAGTTTCATGTTTATTGACTCTCATCATCACAAAATCAACCATCGCCCCTATCACCCTAGCTGTATCCTTTACAGGCTCGCCACGACTAAGTTGTAAATCATTGCTACTTAAAAATAAAGCCTTTCCGCCAAGCTCTGTTATGGCTAATTCAAAGGCCATTCTTGTTCTTGTAGAGTTTTTCTCAAAAATCATTGCTAAAGTTTTATCTTGTAAAAGTTTTTTAGGCTCTTTTTTAAGCTCGCTAGCATGATTTACAAGGCTTAAAATTTCCTCCTTAGAAAAATCTCTTAAAGTTAAAAAATGTTTCATTTTTCTCCTTTTAACATTTTAGCTAATTCTTTAGCATGATAAGTGATGATAAGCTTTGCCCCTGCTCTTTTAAAAGCTATCATAGTTTCATACAAAACTTTTTCATAATCAATCACTCCTGCATTTTTAGCTGCCTTTAACATAGCATACTCTCCGCTTACATTATAAACACACAAAGGCAAGTTAGAATGAAGGGATATTTCTTTAACCACATCAAGATAAGCAAGAGCGGGTTTTACCATCAAAATATCAGCTCCTTGTGCTTCGTCTTCTAAGCTTTCTTCTAAAGCTTCTTTACCATTAGCAAAATCCATTTGATAGCTTTTTCTATCTCCATAACTTGGAGCTGATTCTGCTACATCTCGAAATGGCCCATAATAACTTGAAGCAAATTTAGTAGAATACGCCATTATAGGCAAATTTTCAAAACCTTCTTTATCTAAAGCTTTGCGCAAAGTAGTGATAATACCATCCATCATTCCACTAGGTGCTATCATATCTACCCCTGCTCTTGCGTGAACTAAGGCTTGTTTGGCTGAAATTTCTAAAGTGACATCATTATCCACACTTTTTGTTTTTGGATCGATAATCCCACAATGCCCGTGATCTGTGTATTCACAAAAACAAAGATCGCTGATTATAAAAAGATCTGGAAAATTTTTCTTAATCTCTCTTATACTTCTTGCAACAAGCCCTTCATCATCTAAAGCATCGCTTCCACAGCTGTCTTTTTTCTCATTTTCCAAAACGCCAAAAAGTATAATGGCTTTAATGCCTAAATTAACTACATTTTGACACTCTTTTAAAATTTCATCTAAACTCATTTGAAACACATCAGGCATAGAAGAAATTTCTTTTTTTATCCCCGTTCCATTAACCACAAAAAGCGGATAAATCAAATCATTTACACTTAAAGAATTTTCTCTTACCATGGCTCTTAAGTTTTCATTAAGCCTTAATCTTCTAAATCTTTTAAACATTTTTTTGTCCTTTTTTTGCTAAAATCTTAACATAAATTTGATTATAGAGAGTAGTAAATGAAAATAAAAATTTCAGAAATTGCGAATTTACCTAGCAAATGGGGAAATTTCCAAATACAAAGTTTCAAAGAAAATGATAAAGAACATTTATGTATATTTAAAAATACTCCAAAAGACACACTCAATCTAAGAATTCATTCAGAGTGCTTAACAGGAGATGCTTTAGGAAGTTTAAAGTGTGATTGTGGGGAACAGCTTGAATTTTCACTAAAATATATAGAAAAGAATGGCGGAATGGTGATTTATCTTAGGCAAGAAGGAAGGGGTATAGGGCTTTTTAACAAGGTTAATGCTTATGCTTTACAAGATAAAGGTTTTGATACGATTAAAGCAAATCATCAGCTTGGCTTTAAAGCCGATGAGAGAACTTATGAAATTGTAGAATTTATACTCAAACACTATGAAATTTCTAAGGTTAATTTACTCACAAATAACCCTGAAAAGCTAGATTCTATCAAAGAAAAAATCATCACACGCATACCGATTTTAATAGAACCTAATCGTTTTAATGTAGAGTATTTAAACATAAAACAAACTCAAATGGGACATCTTAAATAAATGATTTTTAAAGATTATGATTTTTTGCAAAACTACGATTTAAAAAACTTTGAAGAAAAGGTAAAAATTTATAAAGAATTATTATCTAAATTTAACCGCATTCACAATCTTACTCATTTAAAAAATATAGATGAAAATATCTTTGATAGTATTAAAATTTTAGATTTTTATGATTTTTCTAAAGCAAAAAATATTGCCGATATAGGAAGTGGCGCAGGATTTCCAGCTGTATTTTTAGCTTTTTTACTGCAAAGCAATTTTCATCTTTTCGAACCCAATCCCAAAAAAGCTGCCTTTTTGCGGACATTAAAAATAGAATGTGAACTTCCAAATTTACATATTTACAAAGAAAAAGTTCAAGAATACAAGAATACCTTTAAAGCTGATATCATCACTTCAAGAGCCTTAATGGATGTCAAGCCTTTGCTTGAAATTTGCAAAAATCTAAAAGATGAAAATACGGTTTTTATTTTATGGAAAGGTAGTGAAATTTATCAAGAACTTGAAAATATAAAAGATTATGAAATTTTTGAAAATAATTTAAGAAGATATTGTATTTTAAAGTAGCCCTAAGGCTACTTTTTATTCTGCTAAATTAGCATTAAAACTGATATCCACTAAAGGCCAAGAAATTCCACCATGTCCTGCAGCAACATCGCTTAATGCTTTTAATGCTTTAGAACCATTTTTAAAAGTATGCAAATCAAGTTGTCCTTTAGCTTCAAATTTATTATCTTTGATGGTATAAGTTAAAGGTACAATAGTACTTTTTTTATCCATAGTAATTTTTGCTGAAATAACGCCTTTATTTTCACCCGCAATCACATCTTGAAAAACAACTTTAATATCCGTATCTCCCAATAAAGCAGGGAAAAATACTTTTGTGATATTATTGGTTATAATATCATTGCCTTCACCCATAAAAGCATTGCTTGGCTTTATGGTAGCTTTAGCGCCTTTAAGATAACTTGCCAAATCCTTTATATTTTTAGAAAATTTATATTCTACATTTTTAAATTCACCTTTTGTTCCTATCATATCTTTAGTTTTATATCCTTCAAAAGAAACCTTTAAACTATCTTCTTTAAAAGATACAGCACTTAAAGCCGAAGCTAACAAGCAAGAACTTAAAACACTTACAAGAATTTTTTTCATCTTTATTCCTTTTTAATAAATTTAATTAATGAATTAAATTATATTCTTAGTTGATTAATAAAATAAAATTTTCTAAAATAAAAAATAATTTTTATTACCAAAGTATACCTTTAAAAGCTAAGGTTAAAAAATATCCTCCAAAAATCAAAACAAGCCCTAAAACAAAAGCCAAGCCAAATACCCTAGAGCCACTTTTTAAAAATTTTTTAAAGTCAATTTGCAAGCCTAAAGCTGCCATAGCAAAAACGATACATAAAGTACAAAGTGTTTTACCTAAAGAGATAATATCACTCGTAGCAATACCTAAAATACTTTCTTTGCTTGCTAAATAAGTATTTAAAACTATCATGCCTAAAAATGCAAAAGCAAAATAAGGTATAGTGATACTTTTTGCAGTTTTTCCACTGCTTGAATGCTGATTTTTAGCGAAAAAATAAGTCACTATAAGCAAAAAAGGCACAAGTAAAATCACTCTCATCATTTTTATAATCACTGCAACATTAGAAGCACCTTGCTCAAATCCTGCCATATCCTTTGCCATTTCAGCAGCACCTGCGACATTTGCCACCTCATGCAAAGTAGCTCCCATAAAAACACCCATAGCATTTTGATCAAAAAAAGGAAAAAGATTTAAAGAAAAAGCTATGGGATATAAGAACATAAACACAAGTCCAAAAATCACCACCGTACCTACAGCTAAAATTCCCTTAAAAGGATCACTTTTCAAACTTGACTCTAGTGCTAAAACCGCTGCCGCACCGCAAATCGCACTTCCGGCTCCAACAAGCATAGAAGTTTCTTTATCGAGTTTAAAAATTTTCATTCCCACAAATAAAGCAATAATAAAAACAAAAAATATCACTATAGCAGAAAGCAAAAACCCTTTCAACCCTACACTTAAAAGCTCAGTTAAAGTGATATTAAAACCATATAAAACAATGCCAAGTCTTAAAAGTTTTTTCGCACTAAAATGCACTCCGGCTTGAAAATGATGTTGGTATTTAAAAAACCAAGGAGAAAGCAACACTCCTACGATGATAGCAAAAGCAGTCGCTGCTAAATGAGTGGTATCTTTGATACTTTGAACACTAGAAAGATACATAGCAAAAATCACTATACAAGCAGTAAAAAGCAAACCCTTAAAATTTGATCGCACTATAGCCACGCTATGTGCTAAAAAACTTGTTTTCATTTATTTTCCTTTTTGTAAATTTTGTGTTATTATATTTTTTTTATTAAAATTATAAAAATATATTATTCTAATTTTTATAATAAATTTTTTTTATTAAATAAAGGAATCACTCATGAAAATCAAAGATATGGAAATATTTTTAGATCTTTTAAACACTCAAAGTCCAACTCATACAGCCAACAATTTTTCCATAACCCAACCTAATGTTTCAATAGTAATTAAAAATTTAGAAAATAAATTTGATGGCATTTTATTTGAAAGACTTGGAAAAAAACTCTTACCTACACCAAAAGCTTTAGAACTAGGAAAAAATTGGTTAAAAATTATACAAGCCTACTACCAAAGCTTAGAAAAATTAAACGACGAAAGTATGCTCTTAGGGGAAATAAAAATAGCCTCAACTCAAAGCATTTCTGAACATTTTTTAGCTCCTATTTTATTTGATTTTAAGGCAGAATTTAAAAACATAGAAATTCGCTCTCAAACGCAGAATTCAAAAGAATGTTTAAATTTACTAAAAAACGGAAATATAGAATTTGCAATCATTGAAGCAGAACTTGATCCAGCTTTAGTGGAGTATGAAAATTTAGAAATAAATTTTTGGCAAGATGATGAACTTATAGTAGCTACAAGTGATAAAAAACTCAATGAAAAAGAATTTTATATCGATGAACTTTTGGAACAAAAGTGGATTTTAAGAGAAGTAGGCTCAGGCTTAAGGGATAAATTTTTAAACGAAATTGGTGCAAGCTCAAAAAAACTTAATATTTTTCTTGAACTTGATAGAATGGCTGCGATTAAAGAACTTGTTTTACAAAAAAAAGCAATCTCTATTTTTTCCAAAAAAAGCATAGAAAAAGAATTAAAAAATTCAACACTTTATGAAATTAAATTAAAAAATATCGACCTAAAGCGTAAATTTTATACCTTAAAAAGAAAAAATTATAATTTTAACAGAGCTTTAGAAAAATTTGAAAAAATATTCAAATCATAAACATAATAACCGATTTATATAGAAAGTTAAGCAATTTTTAGATAAAATCCAAAGCTTATATAAATTTCAAGGATAATCAATGAACGCCAAAACTCAAGAAGCTGAATTAGAAGAATTATTTCAAGAAAATGCAAAAGATTATATTACATATGAAAAATTGGTAAAATATCTTACAAAACAACCAAGTGCATCAACCGCTAAAAAAGTACAAGCATTAATGAAAAAACACAAAGTGCAACTTTTTTCAGCAGCCGAAATTGCACAAATGAAAAACATAGAAGATGCAAAAAGACTTCAAGAAGAAAAACAAAAACTCCAAGATACAAGCCTTGAGAACGAATTTGATTTAGCCAATGAAAACGATTTATTAGAATGGAGCAGATCAGACTCTCCTGTTCGTATGTATTTAAGAGAAATGGGACAAATTGCTTTATTAAACAAAGATGAAGAAATTGAAATTTCCAAAAAAATAGAACTTGGCGAAGATATTATCATTGATGCTTTTTGTTCTGTACCTTATTTGATAGATTTTATTTTAGATTATAAAGAACCTTTAATAAACAGAGAAAGAAGAGTAAAAGAACTATTTAAAAGCTTTGACGATGAAGAAAAAAGTGATGATAAACTTGATGAACTTGATATAGATGAAGATGAAGAAAACGAAACAGAATTAGAATCAGATGAAGAAAATACTAAAAAAAACAGCAAAAAAGAAGATGAAAGAACTTTAAAAGTTATAGAAAAATTTAAAGCTCTAGAAAAAGCTAAAAAAGATTGGCTAAAAACATCCAAAGACAAAGAAAGCGGAGATGAACTTTTAGATAAATTAAGCATTGCGTTCAAAAAAAATATTTTAAAAGAAAAATTAATGGATCTAGGCCCTACTTCAAAACTTATTAGTGAAATCGTAAAATCAATGGAAACTGCACTAAAAAGCGATGAAGAATTTGACAAAGAACTTAAGCGTTTAGAATACCGCTTACCTATGTTTTCTGATGAACTTAAAAAACGCCATGCAGATATTTTAAAAGATATTACAAAATTGAGCAAAGAAGAAATCACAGAGCGGGCTTTAGAAACAACCATGGTAAGCACTTATATGGAAATTAAAAAACTATTTCAAACCAAAGAAGCTAGTGAAAAAAGCTTTGATCTTGAAAAATCACGTTTAAAGGAAATTTTAGAGCAAATTAAACGCGGTAAAAAAATCTCTGATGAAGCAAAAGGAAGAATGGCAAAATCAAACTTGCGTCTTGTTGTAAGCATAGCTAAACGCTACACAAATCGTGGTCTACCTTTCTTAGATCTTATCCAAGAAGGAAATATAGGTTTAATGAAAGCTGTGGATAAGTTTGAATACAAAAGGGGTTATAAATTTTCCACTTATGCAACTTGGTGGATCAGACAAGCTATTTCAAGGGCTATAGCCGATCAAGCAAGAACCATAAGAATTCCAATCCACATGATAGAAACCATCAATCAAATTAACAAAATTATCCGCGAACATCTACAAAAAGATGGAAAAGAACCTGATGTCAGTGTTATAGCTAAAGAAGTAGGTTTAAGCGTAGATAAGGTTAAACAAGTCATTAAAATCACAAAAGAACCAATTTCCCTTGAAGCTCCAATAGGAAATGAAGATGATGGTAAATTTGGAGATTTTGTTGAAGATAGAAATTCACTTTCTCCAATGGATCATATCTTAAAGGATGATTTAAAAGAACAAATTGATGAAGTTTTAGATCAATTAAACGATAGAGAAAAAGCGGTAATTCGTATGCGTTTTGGTTTAATGGATGATGAAAGTGATAGAACTTTAGAGGAAATTGGAAAAGAGCTTAATGTCACTCGAGAAAGAGTGAGACAAATAGAAAGCTCAGCTATAAAAAAACTCAAACACCCTAAAGTAGGAAGAAAACTAAAAAATTATATAGAAGGTTGGAAGTAAGAGTCAATCTCTTACTAAAAACCCAAATCTTTTTCTTCTTTTAACTTGCGTACATGTTCAAAAAAAACTAATTTTCCGCTATGTTTTTTTAAATTTTTAAATTCCTTAATATCAAATTCTAAACACAAGATAGAAGAAGTTGGAAAAGAAGCTAAACATAGCGAGCTTAATAACTCTCCAAGCTCCATTAAACCAGGATTATGACCCACTAAAAATACTTCGTTAAACTCATCATCAATATCTTGCAGAATTTTTAGCAAATTTTCAACATTACAAAGATACAATCTTTCATCAAAACAAATTTTATTTTTATCAAAATTATAAAATTTGGCTATTTTTTTCGCTGTTTTAGCGGTTCTAACAGCAGGACTTGATAGCACCAAATCAGGATGAATTTCATGCAAGGCAAGATTTTTAAAAAGTTTTTTTAAATCTTCCTTTCCACTCTTAGTAAGTTTTCTTTCAAAATCATCAATATCCCCACTCTTACTTGCTTTTGCATGTCTTATAATATAAATTTTTTTCATTTTACCTCTTTTATTTTAGCTAAAATATAACCACACATAAACCCGAAAATATGACCATACCAAGCAACATTTACCCCCATAAGCAATGGCGCAAAACTCATAAGTAAAATTGCCACTATAAGTCCTTTTGTGCTATTTTTATCAAGAACAGCATAAAAGCCCATTAAAACACAAATTGCACCACTAGCGCCTATGACATTTATATTTTCTCCGAAATATTTAAAATCAAAATACACATAAAAAACACTTAAAAGTGAACACAACAATCCGCCAATAAAATAAATAAAAATAAAACGCAAAGCACCTAAATAAGTTTCTAATATACGCCCAAATTGAAACAAAACTATCATATTTAATATAAGATGAGTTAAATTTCCATGTAAAAACATTGAACTTAAAAGTTGCCAATAAGCTCCATTAAAAAATAAAATATTCAAACCAAGGATATTATAATAATCATAAGAAATCAAAAAATAACATAAAATATTTAAAAAAATTAAAAAAATTGTAAGCAAAGTATAAAACCTTTATTTTTTATAATATTGTCTTAAAATTCACATAAAATTCACATAAATTCTTTACAATTTTACTAAAAAATAATTAGGAAAAATATTGAAAATTAAATTTTTAAGTATTATTACTATTTTAAGTTTATCTTTAAATGCTGATATAATAATTTCTGCTGATAATTTGCCAAGTGTTTCTAAAGAATTTTTACAACATAATTTCAAAGCACCTATAGGGATCGTACAAAAAGACAAAAATTCCTATGAAGTCTATCTTAGTGATGGGACAGAACTTGAATTTGACATAGATGGAACTTGGAAGGAAATTGAAAATAAAGCCTTTCCTTTTGATCTAGATTTTTTACCTCAAAATTTAGCCAATATCATTAAAAATGAATTTCCAAATATAAAAGCTAGAGAAATCGAAAGAAAAATCAACCATTACAAGATTAAACTTGATAACGATGTAAAAATTCTTATAGATTTCAATGGAACTATCTTGCACAAAGAAATTGATGATTAAAATATAATCAAACCTGCATTATATTTTTAACATCATCATGTTCTATCTTTTCTTTTTCAAGCAAAAGCTCTGATAATTTTAAAATTTTATCCTTCATAGAATTTAAAAATTCATCCATTTCTTTTTTTTGTTCATTTAAATTTGGCTCTTTTAACATATCAAAACTCAACATATAATCAAGCAATTCTTTAATCTTTAAAAAATCATCTTGTGAATTAGTATAACTTTCATTATAAATCAATCTCATAGCTCTAGAACCAGCCAAATAAACTTTTATACGATTGATAAGCTCTGATTTTGATTTTATATTATGCTCATATTCTTTAAAACGATCTTCAATGAGAGTTATTTTATCAAATCCTATGTCAAAATAATACGCACTCAAAGCTTTTGCAGCTTGATAAGTGGCTTGAATTTTTTTCTCTTCATCATTAAAACTCAAAATCTTTTTCTTGCCTAAAAGAACTTTATTTAATACAGCATAAAAATCACTTTCCTCAACTAAAGCACTATTTCTTCTTAAAGCATTAATCGCTGCTTCATTGACCAAAGTTTCAAGTCCTGCTCCACTAAAACCTACGCTTGCTTTAGCGATTTTATTTAAATTGACATTATTGTTTTTATCTTTCATATAAATTTCTAAAATTTTAAGTCTATCCTTAAAATCAGGCAAAGATAAAAAAATTCTCCTATCAAAACGCCCCGAACGCAATAAAGCAGGATCCATAAGTTCGATTTTATTTGTCGCAGCTATAACTATAACCCCACTATTGTCCTCAAAACCATCCATTTGAGTTAAAAGTTGATTTAAAGTGCTATCTCTTTCAACATTTGACATTTCTCCTCTTGCCTTACCTACAGCATCTATTTCATCGATAAAAACTATACTAGGAGCCATCATTTTAGCTTTTGAAAAAAGCTCTCTAACTCTTTTTGCACCCATACCTACATAAATTTCAACAAAACTTGAACCACTTTGATAAAAAAATGGCACCCCTGCTTCTCCTGCAACTGCTTTTGCTATCAACGTTTTTCCTACACCAGGTGGGCCTACCATTAAAACACCTTTTGGCATTTTTACACCAAATTCTTTATATTTTTTAGGATTTTGTAAAAAATCCACAAGTTCGCTTAGCTCCATTTTAACTTCATCAACACCTGCTACATCATTAAAAGTAATATTTGAAATCACAGGTTTTATATGGGAACTTTCTAAATTTATATTTGAATTTTGAGCTTGAGTGTGATTTTGATTCTTATTTGATATTGGATATTTAGCCAACTCTTTTTTACGAGCAAAATAACCAAGACTTATAAAAAGTGCGATAATAAAAATAAGTAAAACAAAAAACACCCAAAGCGTATTATCTTTTTTAACCTCTACGGGAACTTTTGATAAAAGTGTTTTTATATCTATGCCATCTTTTATAATTATGTAATTTTCACCTTCTGCCTTAAGCCAAATTTCGTCTTTATCAATCACAGCTTTTTGGATTAAATTTTGGCTTAATAGACTTTGATAAAGATTTTCATCTATATATTTAGGTTCATTTTTAAAATATAAAATTCCCAAAAGCATACATAAAACTATAAAAGATGCTAAAATTATCTTTTTATTTTTCATTATCTAGCCTTTTAAATTTACAAAGTTAGACTTTTCTTGTACTTCATATTCAGATATAACGATCCATTCTTTAGCTATATCTTTATTACTTTTAATTTTGATCTTATTAAAAAACTGATCATAACCCTCAAAAAAACCATCTTTTTGATTTTCTACCAAAACTTCAAGTGAAACTTGATTTTTTTTCCTAAATTCATAATTATTTTTTTCTACTATGGATTTTAAAGTGTTTAGCCTTTCTTTAGCTAAAGTTCCATTTATCACATCTTTCATGGTAGCAGAATGTGTGTTGTTTCTAGGACTAAAAATAAAAGCATGGATATGAGTGAGTGGAAATTCTTTAAAATTTCTTAAAGCTTCTTGCCATAGCTCTTCACTCTCGCCTGGATGAGCTACTATAAAATCCGTCCCTAAAGCATATCCTTTGCTTGCTATAGTATTAAAAAGCTTTAAATCATTATCCGTATGTGATCTTCTTCTCATTATACGAAGCATTTTTTCACTTGTATGTTGCAATGCAATATGCAAATGCCTTTCAAGCCAAGCTTCATCTAAGATTTCTAAAAAACTTTCATCAAGCTGTGCGGGTTCTAAACTACCTAACCTTATGCGTTTTATACCTGAAATTTGTCCCATTTTTTGCAAAAGCTTGCCTAAACTTGTGCCATTTTTAAGCCCATATGAACCTATATTAGTCCCTGTTAAAACAATTTCACTATAACCATTAGCTCCCAAAATTTCAACCTGTTTTAAAAGAGCTTTTTCATCCACACTTCTTGATTTTCCCCTCACGCTAGGGATAATACAATAAGAACAAGCAAAATCACAACCTTCTTGAATTTTCACAAAAGCTTTGGTATGATTTTCATACTCGCAAACTATATCTTTATCAATAAAATTTAAATTTCCAAGTTCATAAAAACTTGTCTTTGCTCCTAAAAATTCATTGATTTTATCTTTATTTGACGCTCCAAGCACTCCAAAAACTTGCTTTTTATCTAAAAGCTCCTTGCCTTTGCTTACAGCACCACAACCTGTAAGTATAACTTTAATGCCTTTTTTTTGCATGGTATTTACATAAGACTTTATCCCGCTATCAGCTCCATTTGTAACCGTGCAAGAATTTACAACGATAATTTGTGCTTTATTCTCATCATTTATAATCTCATAATCTTTTACATAACTTTTTAAAAGCTCTGTATCATAAATATTTGTGCGACACCCAAAGGTTTTAAAAAAAACTTTTTCTTTCAATCTTTATTCCTTGCATGAAAATGCATATTTTCATGATGTTGTTCAAAATGATTTTGATTTAAATTTCCTAAATATAAATTTTGCGATGGATAAGCAATTTTTATATCTTTATGCTTATTAAATTCTTTTATAATCTCTTTACTAATCGTACTTCTTAATACCAAAGCCGCATAAGCATTGGTCATATACCATGCAGAAATTCGCATTCCCCAATGTTCAAAAAACATAAAAAACCTTGGCTCCACTTTAGGATTTTTAATACTATATTCATGTTGTAAACGAGCTATATTTTTTCTAGCAAGCTCAGTATAACCTTTGGCATGGCGTGTTACAATATTTTCTACAATTTCTTGTGCCTTATCAAGATTGCTATCAAAAGTAACACTTATATCAATGCCATCAAGCACGGTTTTCATACCATGATGAGTATAATTAGCAAGCAAATTTGTAAAAACATAGTTATTAGGAATAAATATAATACGCCCACTACGACGATTTTTATTATAAGTTTCAAGTGTAAGCTCTTCATAAAGAGTAATGCGTAAAAAAGAAATATCTATAATATCTCCTATATAGGTAGTATCATTTTGAAAAACTTTTACACGATCCCCTACTCTAAAACTTCCGCCAAAAATAATCACACACCATCCAAGCATAGACATAAACATATCTTTCATAGCAATAGCTAAGCCTGCAGAAGCAAAACCAAGTATAGTTACAAGATAAGTAATATTTTCTATATAAGCAAAGAGCAAAATAAGAAAAATAATATTTATATTAATAAAATTAATAATCTTCGTAGCAGTATAATATCTTTCACTATCTTTAATATATTTTTTAGCAATAAATTTCAACATAAAAGCTATAGCTATAACAATAACAATAGCAACAAGTATATTTACAGCCCTTAAGCTTTGAACTTTAATCTCAGCACTTACTCGAGAAAGCTCTTCATCAATTTTTTTCTCATAAACAGAATAAGAAACACTAGCAAAATTTAAAGCTTGCTCAAATTCTTCCAACTTTTTATCCGAAGCTTTTAAAGCTTCTATATTCTCAACACTTGGTTTAAGCCCAACTAATTCCTTAAGTTCTGAGTTTTTTTCCCTGATTTTATCTACTAAATTTTTAAAATCATTAAATTTAAATATATACTCTTCCTTTTCTCCTTTTAATTTCTTAATATGAGAAAAAGCTCCTATAATAGCCAAAGGATTAGTAAGCTTAGATAAAGTTTCTATATTATCAGGGGCACTAAGACTTTGTGCAAAATTTAAATCTTTATATTCTTTAAGCAAGCTCAATTGCTCTTCTAAATTTGCTATCTTGCGTTTAAGTTCTTCTTGTTGGTGAATATCGGAAGTCTTTTTTAAATTAAGATTTAAAATGATTAATTCATCATTTATATCTTGATATTTTATAAAATTTTCATAACGTATATTCCAAATACTAGCACTGATTACAGTATTTAAAGTATTAATTTTCTCATTTATATTATTAATAATAGTCCGATTTACATCACCAAAAGCAAAAACAACAAAAAAGGTTAAAATAATAATTTTTTTCATTGGAATTCTCTTAAAGTTGCAATTATATCTTCTTTAGAAATATCACCTTTTATCAAACCCTTACCCAAAGGGCCAGCAAGAACAAAATTGATTTTTTTATTAGAGCTTTTTTTATCCATGAAAAAAGCTTCATAAAATTCATCTACATTGTTGATTTTATATGATATTGGCAAACCGAATTTAAGTAAAATATCTTTTATTTTTTGACTTTGCATTTTATCCAAAAATCCTAAATTTAAAGCCAATTGATTTGCCATAACCATACCTATAGCCACCGCTTCTCCGTGTAAATAAAGCTTATAATCTGTAAAATTTTCTATAACATGAGCAAAAGTATGACCATAATTTAAAAGCATTCTAAGCCCTGATTCTTTTTCATCTTGTTCAACAACCCTTGATTTAAGTTCTATGCTTCTTGCTATAATTTGAGTAAAAATTTCATTCTCACAAGTAGCATTTAAGAAACTTTTTTCATCAATTTTTTCTATAAAATCAAGTATACTATCATCAAACATTGCTGCCATTTTAATAAATTCAGCCATGCCTGCAGCAAGTTCTCTAGAGCTCAAAGTCTTTAAAAAAGAACTCTCACAATATACAGCTTTAGGTTGATAAAAAGTGCCAATAAGATTTTTACCAAAATTATTATTAACACCTGTTTTTCCACCTACTGCTGCATCAACACAAGCTAAAAGTGTAGTAGGAATATTTATAAAATCAATGCCTCTTTGATAAATACTAGCAGCAAATCCGCCCATATCACTAATCACGCCACCACCAAAACTTATAAGCACGCTTTTTCTATCCAATTTAGAATTAAACATTTGGTTTAAAATTTCTTCCATGGTGCTTAAATTTTTATATTCTTCACCATCTTTTACAGCGGCAATAAAAATTTCTCTTGCCTTAATTTTAGAAAGTAATGTTTTCAAATGAAGACCTGAAATCTTAGGATTTGAAAGTATAAAAACCTTACTATCAAATTCTAATTCTTCAAGTTCATCAATATAAACCTTATAAGCATTTTCTTTTAACTTAACTTCTACTTGCATTGAACTACTCTTTTTGCGTTTATTCTATCACATTTAATTAATTATTTATTCTACCGGTATGAAAAGTTGGTAATTTTGTCTCATTTTATAATAATGCCTATTTAAATTTGTACTTAAATTTCTGCCAAAATCTCTATTTAGTAATTCTTTTTGAAAACTCACAAATTGTAACAAATCTTCGCGATATTGCAAATTTAAAAGAGGGTTTTCATCATTTTTATTAATAATTTGTATATTTTTATCATAAAGCTTAGATAAACTTCTAAAATACTCCTCCATATCTGTAGTATTTTGAGAATTTGGATTATAATAATATAAAATAACTCCAAAATCAAGCTGTTTACTTAAATCAGTAATGACATTTGCATTGTTTTCAAGTTCACTCTCATCAGCACTTAAAATAATCGCTTCTTTAAGTTCATCAAAAGAAGCTTCACCCACTTTCATAATAGGAATTTTTAAATCAAAAAAAGCTTGTTTTTCTTTCTCAAAATTTTTTATATCGGTTACAACTAATCCTACATCATTATTTTGCAACCATGTGGAAATTTGTTTAAAATCCGTGTTGAAATAATCAAAAAACACACCTTCTTTATCCTCAGAAAGTTTTTTTAATTTTTCATACATTACCCCTAATTTAGGATTGATAACATGTATAAAAAATCTTTTTGCATTGCTTTTTTGAGTTAATTTTAAAGTAGTATCAAGCACTCTTTCTTGCATATTTTGATTCATATTTTTCATATCAATTAAAGCAAAAACATTACTTCCAAAAGGCATAGGAAATTGCCCTGCTTTGCCTCTTATATTATGAAAAATACTTTGTAAAACAACAGGATCTCCAACGATCAAAATGCTATCATTTGGCTCTAAAACAAAAGATGGTTTTACAAAATAAATCTTAGAATTTCTATAAATAAGGACTATGCGCCACCTTTTTTGTTGTATTGAACTTATGTGCCTATAAGCAAAAATAGACCCTGCTGGAATTTTTACTTCCATAATCTCTCCAACCCCAAGTCCTATATACTGAGCTGTTAAAGCAATATCTGGTAAAAAATCCATAAATCTACGGCTTAAAGTCATTCTAGCATCAGCTAAATTTGCATGAGTATCATTAACACTTAACCCCCAAAAATCCATTATTTCTATTTCTAAATTTGGATTTAAAGAACGCAAAGCCTCATAACTTTTTTTAGTTTCAAATTCATCTTGCATATAAATAAAAGCCTGTTTAAAATCTTTACTCATAATATTTTCAAGACGCGCTGTGCTTGTAGGATCAAAATAATGCAAGTCAATATACTCACTAGAAATATTTAAGTTATTTTTTTCACTATTTTGACACACTACTGTAAAAAAGTAACCTAAGCCTTTTTCAAAACAAAGCCTTTCTAAGAAATGCTTTGCTAAAATACCGTCTATTATAATTAAAATATTATTCATTTTAAACTCCAAAAAGGAAATTATAACAAATGGAATTTAAATTAAAGCATAAAGATGGAATGGCAAGGGTTTGTGAAATCACTACCGCACACAGCACTTTTTTAACCCCTGTTTTTATGCCTGTTGGCACAGTAGGAGCGGTTAAAAGTCTTGATGCCAATGATATGAAAAATGAGCTTGATGCAAAAATTATTTTAGCAAATACCTATCACATGTACTTGCGTCCAACTTCCAAAGTGGTAAAAGATTTTGGAGGTTTGCATGGTTTTACGAAATTTGATAGAAGTTTTTTAACCGATAGTGGTGGTTTTCAGGCTTTTTCTTTAAGTAAAAATTCTAAACATTTTAATGAAGGTATAGAATTTAAAAGTCACATCGATGGGAGTCGTCATCTTTTTACTCCAAAAAGTGTTTTAGATACTCAATATGATTTTAATTCTGATATTATGATGATTTTAGATGATTTAGTAGCCCTACCCGCAACCAAAGAAAGGGTTAAAATTTCTGTTGATCGCACTATACTTTGGGCAAAAGAGGCTATTACTTATCATAAAAGTATGCAAAATAAAGGTATAGGTATAGGGCAAAATATTTTTGGTATTATCCAAGGTGGTACAGATTACAAAGAAAGAAAGCGTTGTGCTTTAAGTTTAAACGAAATGCCATTTGATGGTTTAGCTATAGGTGGGCTTAGCGTGGGCGAAGAAAACGCCTTGATGTACGAAACAGTCCAAAACTTAAACCCTTATCTAGATGAAAATCGTCCAAGATATTTAATGGGCGTAGGAACTCCTGAAGATTTAGTAGAAAATGTTGAGCGAGGGGTAGATATGTTTGACTGCGTGATGCCAACTAGAAATGCAAGAAATGGAACATTTTTCACAAGTTTTGGAAAATTTAATATCAAAAAAGCAGAATTTATCAACGATCATGAAGCCATAGATCCTGCTTGCTCATGTTATACTTGTTGTAATTTTTCAAGGGGTTATTTAAACCATCTTTTCAAAGCTAAAGAACTTACTTTTTTTCGTTTGGCAAGTTTGCACAATCTACATTATTATCTTGAACTTGCAAGAAAGATGCGTGAAGCAATTTTGAATAATTCTTTTACGCAATTTAAAAGAAATTTTTATCACTTAAGAGGCAAATAAAATGCTAGAACTACACGAAAATCTAAAAAAAATCCTACAAGCAAAGAATTTAGAAACTTTCTATAGTGAAATTTATGGACAAAAAATTTTTGTTTATGTGGGATTAAATTTGGAAACTTGGCTTTTTAACGATGAAAAAATTTATAAACTTCAAGATGAAGAATTTAAGCTTTCTAGTATAGAAGAATTTTCAAATTTTATTAAATCCATTTTAGAAGATTTTAAAGTACAAAATACTCATTTTCAAAACCTTTTAGAACACAAAGAAGGTATTATCTTAAAAGGTGGTTTTGTTAAAAATTTTTACAAAAAATCCTTTGTGTTAAGACAAAAAATCAACAAAAATCTAAAGCAAATTAATCTTCTAAGCGAAGCTTTTAATCTTTTGCTTAGCGAACAAGCACAATACAAAAAACATTTAAAAATTCTAAATTTATCCATCAGCATCTTAAGTAAAAACACCAAAGAACATCTAGTAAGAGTTGATACTCTTTATACATTAACAAGTGCAATTAAAAATGAAAAAATGAATAAAAGTATTTATCTTTTAAGTATACTTTCTTCTATTTTCTTGCCTTTAAATTTGATCGTAGGATTTTTTGGAATGAATACTAATAATCTTTTTTTCAAAGATAGCCCTTATGGCACACTTTATATTTTTTCTTTGATTTGCTGTATTTTGATTGTAGGTTTTATATTTTATCATTCAAAAAAGACTAAAGAATTTGATTTAGATGAAGGTAAAAAAGCTAAAAAACAAACAAAATAAGCAAAATTTTGCTTATTTTAAGAATATTTATATATAATTTTAACTTATTTTTGCGCTCATAGCTCAGCTGGATAGAGCATTTGATTGCGGTTCAAAAGGCCAGAGGTTCGAATCCTCTTGAGCGCACCATATTATTTATCTTCTTTAATTTTTCTTTTAGCCAATCCCATATGCTCATAAGCATCAATTTCTTTTTTGTAAGATCCAGAAATTTTCTTAAGTTCTTTATTTAAGTAACTTACTGTTTGTGCACTTGCATTAATATTTGCAGCCAAAGCAGAAACAAATTCTAGTTTCTTTTTTGTTGCTTCATCTAATTCTTTAGAAGTTTTTGAACCAAGTTTATGTGTCTGCACATAAAGTTTAGCAAGTTCTTTTAATTCAATATCTGTTAGTTTAACATCGGAAGCAGCAATTATCATTTTATCTAAGTCTGTATCAAATTTTTTAGTCTTTTCAGCTACATGCTGCTTTTGGCTAGTTTTTTGCTTTTTAATTGTTTTTTTGCCATCACTTGTAATAAGATAAGCAATCATGCCTAAAAACAATAAAAGCGCTAAAGCAGCACAAAAAATAACCAAAAAAATATGGCTCATTTACAGTTTGCCTACAAAATTTCGCTTCCTTCTTGCAAAAAGAGCTAAAACCACCATCAATGCAAATCCCCAATAAACATAATTAGGAATTTGAGCCGCTTCGCCTGCAGCGTAAGAATGAAGTCCTGTTAAAAAGTAATTTACTCCAAAATAAGTCATAATAATAACCCAATAAGCAAACATACTCCATAAAGCAAACACAAATTGATTACAATATTTTGGAATCATTCTAAGATGCAAAATTGCTGCATAAACCAAAATGCTAACTAAAGCCCAAGTTTCCTTAGAATCCCAACTCCAATATCTCCCCCAACTTTCATTTGCCCAAATTGCACCTAAAAAATTTCCTACAGTAAGCAAACAAAGTCCAAAAATCATTGCCATTTCATTAATTCTTGTAGCCTCTGTAATATTTCTCAAAATATTAAGATTATATTTTCCATCTTTCTTAAGAAAACACATTAAGAACAGTGTAAAGATACCAAGTAAGGCACAAAGTCCTAAAAATCCATAACTAGCAGTAATAACAGATACATGAATACTAAGCCAATAAGAATTGAGCACAGGAACAAGATTTGTAATTTGCGGATTCATTTCGCTTAAATGTGCAACCATTAATACAACACCGGATAAAATAGAAGTTAATGACAAGGCTATAGGACTTTTTCTAGAGAAAAATATACCCGACAAAGACAATGCCCAAGCTATATACACCATACTTTCATAGCCATTACTCCATGGAGCATGACCTGATAAATAAGCACGAAGTCCAAGACCTACTGTATGAATTACAAAAGCTAAAACATTTAAAACATATACCACTTTAAATATAAAAGAGATTTTTAAATTCGGTACGACCATTTTAGAAAAAACAAGAATCAAAAGTAAAAAACCCGCAATTAAATATACAGGAGCGAGTTTAACGAAAATTTCAGCCTTATTAGAAAAAATTTCCATTTCAACCTTGGTTTTACTAGGCATGACTTTATATCCTATTTTTTCTTGATATTCTTTGATAAATTTCAAGCCTTCATCAGCTCTAGTCCAATTACCATCTTTAAAAGCATTTTCCACGGCACTAAAATAATTCTGTATTAAAGCCAAAACAATATGCCCTTCATCCCCCTTAAGAGTAGTTACAGCAGAAAAAGGTGCAAGCCAAACATTATTTGGATTATTTTGAACAGGAATAAATTTAAATAATTCACCACTAAAAACTAAATTTACAACATTAGCTCTTTCATCTAGTTTTATAATTTCCTTATCAAAAACTCCTCTTGCATTTGGGTTTTTACGATTTGCATTTTCAACATATTTTTGAAGTTTATATCGGTTATTCTCATCAAAGAAATCTTTATAAGAAATATATTTAGTGCTAGGAATTTCTAAAATATTTGCAATAGCATCACGAACTGCTTGATTTTGTGGCATTAAAATAAAAGGTTCCATTTGCCATTTATCTACATCAACGAGCATGGAAAGCATAACAGCGTTAGAATTTTGACCCTTATAGCTATCACTTTGATGAATTTTTTCTAAAATTTCTCTTGATAGCGTATCAAAAGGCACCATTCTTCCATCTGCTGATTTTTGAACTATTAAAGTAGCAAGAGCTTTAGCATGATTAGTATTTACCACAGGTAAGGTCAAATTTAAATCTTGAGCAAAAGTCTTTTCAGAACCAAAAGATAGCAATAAAATAAAAATAATCACACTTGCATGTTTTAAAGTGTCTTTATTAATTAATCTTGCCAAAGTTCTAAATCTAGAATGTGGATTTAAAAAATTCATAAACATTCCAAGACAAAGCAAAAAATAACCTATATAAGTTGGTATTTTACCTGGATCTTTATTTACAGATAAAACAGTCCCTTTTTCATCTTGATCATAAGAACTTTGATAAAATCTATAGCCATCATAATCTAAAACATTATTCATAAAAATTCTATAATCAAAATTTTCATTATTATTTTTTACGGTAATTTCACTTGCATAAGAAGCTGGAGACATAGAACCTGGATAACGATCTAATACAAAATCTCTCAAATAAATATCAAAAGGCAATTGTTCATAAGAAAGCGCCCAAGAAATAAAGAATTTTTGACCCGCAAGTTCTATCATAATAGGTTTATTATATTCAAAAATATAAAATTCTTTACTTTCATTTTTATAGCTTAATTCTAATTTTAAAGCATTAGAGCCAGTTAATTCTAAGTTTTTATTCTCATTGCTTAAGGCAAAATCTTTAAAATGCAATAATAAAGAATTTTTCCAATTTTGAGGCTCGCCAAAAGTAGAAATCAACATAGTTCTACCCACTTCTAACCAAGCAGATTTAAACCATAACCAAAAACTTTCATCTTGAGGTCTATTGGAACCTTCTAAAGCTTCTTGCGCATGCAAAGAAGCAGCTTTAACTACAAAACTAATATCATTAATTTCATAAAGCCTTCTTTCCTTAGCATTTGCCTTTTCTCCAATTTTAAGGTCTAAATTTTGTCCATCTAGCATACTTAGAAAATGTAAGTTTTCACTTGAACTTAAAGTTAAATTTTCGTCAATTTTTACAAAAGGTGCTTTAACATTATCATTCATAAAAGCAAAGTTAACCCCTTCTATATTCTTAACTTCACCTTTTTCAAATTTAACATCAACACCTTGAGATCCTTTTTGAGAAAGCATTAAAACCAATAAAGGATTAGAATTATTATTTTCTTTATAAGTATAATGAGCATTTAAGATTAAATCTTTATATTTTAATACAGCTTGATCATCACCTAAATTAAGTTTTAGTTTAAAAGAATTAGCAAAAGGCAAATTTCCTATATAACGATCATTAACCGCACTATAGCGTTCTCCATCTTTTATAGCAGAAATGCGCAAAGAAGTCTTAGAACTTTCTATAAGTGAATTTTGAGTATGCTCTCTAATAGGTAAAATACCTTCAAAACCAGCATATCTTGTCATTGCAGAACCCACTAAAATAAATAAAAAAGAAATATGAAAAATCATTAAAGGCAATTTTTTAAGCCCAAACATTTTATAACGAAACATCCCGCATAGTAAATTAATACCAAGTAAAAGTTGTATATATTCAAACCAAAAAGTATCATAAACCATTGCCCAAGCCGTAGGAGTTCCATAAGCACTTTCAATAAAAGTTGCCAAAGCACAAAAAAGCGCAAAAAGCAAAAACAATACAACCGAAACTCTTAAATCCCCTATGCTTTTTATTATATTTTTCATTCTTTTTCCTTTAAATTTTAAAGCCCTAAATATTTCTTTCTAATCTCATCATCACCTATTAAATTTTTAGCCTCGTTTTCCATTACAATGCGACCATTTTCCAAAACATAAGCATAATCACTTATTTTTAATGCAGAATAAGCATTTTGCTCTACCAAAAGAATAGTTATACCCTCTTCTTTTAAACGCACAATAATATCAAAAACTTCACCCACAATCTTTGGAGCAAGCCCCAAAGAAGGCTCATCCAACATCAAAAGTTTTGGCTCACTCATTAAAGCCCTTGAAATCGCAAGCATTTGCGCTTCCCCTCCACTCAATGTTCCAGCTAAAGCATGCTTTTTACTTGCAAGTCTTGGAAAAAGTTTATACATTTGCTCTCTTAAATGCTCATAATTTTCAGCATTATTAAAAGCACCTATTTTTAAATTTTCCTCTACGCTTAAATTAATAAAAACACGTCTTCCTTCAGGAACTAAAGCTATACCTTTTTGAACTAAAGTATGAGTTAAATGTCTTTTAGTATCATAACCTAAGAAATTAACCTCACCAGTTCTTTTAACTGAGTTTAAAAGCGCATTTAAAGTTGAAGTTTTACCTGCTCCATTTGAACCTATAAGAGAAACAATATGACCTGTTTCCACTTTAAAATCAATCCCTTTAACAGCTTCAATTAATCCATAATAAACATGCAAATCTTTAACTATTAGCATCAAAATCCCCTAAATACGCAGCAATTACTTCTTTATGATTTACAGCATCGCAAAGTTTACCTTCAAAAATTGTTTTTCCATAATCAAGTACCAATACGCGATCACACAATTTATTTACAAATTTCATATCATGTTCTATAAGCAAAACGCTAATTTTATAATCTTTTCGTAATTTAAAAATGAGCTCAGCAAGTTCATCGCTCTCAGAGCTATTCATCCCAGCGGCTGGCTCATCAAGCAATAATAATCTTGGCTGAGTAGCCATTGCTCTTGCAATCTCAACTTTTCTTTGTTGTCCATAACTTAAGCTAGTAGCCTTTTCATAGGCAAATTCTGCAATACCAAGTTCTTCTAATATTGCATAAGCCTTCTCTTTAAATACTTGTTCTATTTTTCCAAAACGCCCTAAATGCAAAAAGGCTTCAAAAATATTATATTTCATTTGTTTATTAAAACCAATAAGAACATTTTCAAGCACATTCATGCTTGAAAAAAGCCTAATATTTTGAAATGTTCTAGCTATTCCTAAATGCACAATCTTATGAGGTTTTAAGTGGTCAATTCTTTCTCCTAGAAATTCAACCGAACCTGAACTAGGTTTATAGTTACCTGTTATAATATTAAAAAGAGTTGTTTTGCCAGCCCCATTAGGTCCAATTAAAGCAAAAATTTCACCCTCATTGATTTTAAAAGAAGTTTCATTAATAGCTTTAACACTACCAAAACTTTTTGAAATTTGTTTTAATTCCAAAATCATTTTTCACTCCTTTTAAAACGCTTTTTAATCCCTCTAATCACATCACTCAACTCATAATAACCCATTATGCCTTTTCTTGCAAAAAGCATTACTAAAATCAGAACAATAGAAAAAACAACCATTCTAAGCCCTGGCGTTGATTGGATATCAAGATTTAAAGAATCTATTTTTATATTTAACTCATCTAAAAATCTAAGCCACTCACTTCCACCAATAACTAATATCGCACCTATAATAGCACCTGTAGTAGAACCAAGTCCGCCTAAAACAATAATAATCAAAAGCTGAAAAGTAAGTAAAAAATCAAATTGAGTTGGAGATACGGTAGTCAACAGACAAGCCAAAAGTCCCCCACCTACACCTTCTAAAAATGCTGAAGTGCTAAAAGCTAAAGTTTTTATCCAAAAAGTATTTATTCCCATAGCACTTGCAGCATCTTCATCATCTCTTATAGCCTTCATTGCACGACCATATTTAGAATAAACTATATTTAAAATTAAAATAACCGCTACAATAGCAATACCACCTGTCCAATAAATCGTGGAAAATTGTGGAATATCTACCAGTCCTCTTGAGCCATTAGTAATAGAAGGAAAATTAATAGCAGCTATTTTAATAATTATTCCAAAGCCTAAAGTTACAATAGCCAAATAATCCCCTCTCACGCGAAATACAGCAAAAGCCAAAATCAGGGCAAGTAAAGATGAACAAATTCCAGCTACAATTAAAGCTAGAATAAAGGAATTTGAATGGATGGCTAAAATAAAAGAACTAGGACCATCTAAAAAAAACTGATCATTTTTCGCATCAGCACTTAAAAGAACTAAAGCAGCCGCATAAGCTCCAATTGCAACAAATCCATTGGGTTCTAGTGAAAATTGTCCAGTTACACCATTAATAAGGTTGTAACTCACAGCCAAAATAATAAAAATAGCAATTTGATTAACAATGTTTAATCCATAGTCCCCAAAAATATAAGGAGAAACGAAAATAAAAACAATTGAAGCAATTAAAAAGATTAAATGTGAAACCTTAATTCTAACCATCATCAAAACCTACTCTTTTCAAAATTTATACCTAAAATTCCCGTAGGTCTAAATAACAATATAAACACCAAAAAAATAAAAGCAAATGCATCTTTAAAGCCTGATAAATCTGGAAAAAAAGCCACAACAACAACTTCAGTAAATCCTATAATAAGTCCACCCAAAACTGCACCTACTACAGAACCTATACCTCCTAAAACTGCAGCAGCAAAAGCTTTCAAACCTATTAAAGTTCCCATAGTAGGTTCAACAGAGTAATAATTTGCAGCCCAAAAAACACCCCCAACTGCTGCCAAAGCTGAACCTAGGGCAAAAACTATAGCAATAATACGATTTGCATCTATACCCATTAAATTTACTGTTTGTATATCAAATGCCAAAGCACGAATAGCTATACCATACTTGCTTTTATACAAAATCCATAACACTGCTATTAAAATAACAAATGTAAGAGCAGGAACCATTAAAGAACCATAAGTTGTTATCACTCCGCCAAAATTAACACTTTCCTCAAAATAACTTGGCGGTGTAAAAGTTCTAGGTGTTGAAGTAAAAAGCATATTAAAAAGATTTTGCAAGAAAAAACTAATACCAATTGCTGTAATCAACAATGAAATTCTAGGAGCCTGTCTTAAAGGTTTATAAGCGATTCTATCTGTAGCTATTCCAACACAGGCAGCAAAAATCATTGCCAAAGACAAAGCTCCTAGAAAAGGAACATTTAGATTAGTCATGCAAAAAAGAGCTGCATAAGCACCAACCATCATAATATCGCCGTGAGCAAAATTAATAAGTCTTAACACGCCATAAACCATAGTATAGCCAACAGCAATAAGGGCATACATACTGCCCAAACTAAGTCCATTAACAAGTTGTTGTAAAAATAAAGTAGAATCCATAATCTTTCTATTTTTCCTTTAAGGATTGATAATATCTTTATAATTTTGCTTTTGATTTTTAATTTCTTTAACCACTACAGAACGAGTTGCATTTCCTGTTTGATCAATACTGATAACACCAGAAACACCTTGATAATTTTTAGTTTGGTGAATTTTTTCATTGACACACTTACTAGTAAGATTTTCAACGCAAGCATTCATAGCATTTAACATTACAAAATACGCATCAGCCCCCATAGCTGAAAAATTTGGAACTTCTTTTGTTCCTTTAGCTTTTTCATAAACACTGATAAATTCTTTGCTTAATTTTGTAGTTGGATTATTAGCATCAAAACTATCTGTGAAAATATAACCCTCGCTTGCATCTCCAGCTAAACTAATAAAAGTTTGATCAGCAACTCCATCTGCAGAACCCATAGGAATATTTAAACCTGCGAGTTTTGATTGTCTTGCAAATAAAGAAGCTTCACTATAATAAAGCGGTAAAAAAATAAATTCTGGATTTAAACTTTTAACTTGAGCTACAATAGCTCTAAAATCTTTATCACCTGAATTAACTCTTAAAATTCTAAGAATTTGACCGCCATTAGACTTGTACTGTTTTTCAAAAGCTTTTGCTAAACCTAAGGAATAGTCAGTGCTTTGATCTACTACAATAACAGCACTTTTGTAATTAAGTTTTGAAAAAACATATTTTGCTAAAGATGAACCTTGAAAACTGTCCATAAAACATACTCGAGAAGAATATATTTTTTTATCAAGCAATCTATCACCAGTTGCAGCAGGAGCGATCAATGGAATTTTATTATCTTCTGCTACGCGCATAACTTGCAATGTATTAGCAGTAACCATTTCCCCTATAAGACCTATAACTTTATCTTGAGAAACTAAACGATTTGCTCCACTCGAAGATTCTAATTTATCACCTTTAGTATCAATAATAGCAAGAGAAACCTTATCTCCATTACTTAAAGTTGATTGCATTGAATTTGCAAGTTTAATCCCTTCTAGTGCACTTTGTCCATATGCTGCAGTAGCTCCGCTAAGTGGTAAAACAACTCCTATTTTGACTTCCGCAGCACTTAAACTTAAACTTAGAATACTTGCTAAAATTAAACTTTTTTTCATTCTCTACCTTTATTTTAGTAATTATGGATTTATAATTGTTTTATAATTTTGTTTTTGATTTTGAATTTCTTTAATCACAACAGAACGAATGGCATTACCGCTTTCATCTATGCTAATCACACCACCAACAGCTTGAAAATCTTTAGTTTGATGAATTTTACTATTAATACATTCGCTGCTAAGATTATCAACGCAAGCATTCATAGCATTCAACATTACAAAATACGCATCAGCCCCCATAGCCGAAAATGCTGGAAGTTCTTTTGTTCCTTTAACTTTCTCATAAGCTGCAACAAAATCTTTTCCTAATTGTGTAGATGGATTGTTATAATCAAAACTATCAGTGAAAATTACTCCATTGACAGCACTTCCGCCAAGATCTATAAAAGTTTGATTATTAACACCATCTCCTGCTGCTAAAAGTTTATCAAAACCAATTTGTCTTGCTTGTCTCGCAATTAAAGCAGCTTCAGGATGATAAATAGGCATATAAACAAAATCAGGATTTAAACTCTTAAGTTGCGAAACCACAGCTCTAAAATCTTTATCTCCTGAATTAATAACAAGTTTTTTTATAATTTTCCCACCATTATTCTTAAAAGAATTTTCAAAAGCTCTTGCCAAACCTAAAGAATAAACATTGCTTTGATCTATGATGATAACAGCATTTTTAAGTCCTAAATCCTTAGATACATAAGTGGCAAATTTATCTCCTTGAAAATTGTCTTTAAAACAAACTCTACTTGCATATTTCTTTTTATCTAGCAATTTATCTCCAGATGCCACTGGAGCTATTAGAGGAATTTTTTTCTCTTCTGCTATAGAAATAGCTTGAATGGTATTTGGAGTTGTAGCTTCTCCAATAATCCCAAGGACTTTATCTGTTGCTATTAAACGATTAACTCCGTTTGAAGTTTCAAGCTTATCTCCTTTTGTATCTATTGTGATAAGTTTAATAACATCTCCATTTGAAAGTTTTGGCTGTAGCTTATTAGCCAGTTCAATTCCGTTAAAAACATCTTGCCCATAAGCTGCCACAGTTCCAGTTAAAGGTAAAACTACTCCTATATTAATATCCTTAGCATATAAGCAATTTACCATAGTTAAAACACTTAAAGTTAAAGTTAGTTTTTTCATAGCATTCCTTTTAATTATAGTTTTTACATTTTATTTTAGAAATATATTATGTTTTGTTTTTTGCGCAGGTTCTTCTTCAAGAAGATCTTTTACTTGCAAATCAAGCGCAAAATTTCCACCTTTAATATAAGCAATAATATTATCTATATCCTCGTGGCTTAAATTTCTAGCATAAAAAGCCATTTGAGAAGCTGTTGTAGAACTACTACTATCAAGAGTATAACCTATCAAAGCTCCTTTAATATCCTCAGGAGACATATCTTTTAAAATTCTAGATCCTATAACACTCTTTTCAGCATTATCTCCATGGCAAGTATTGCATTTATTTTGAAAATACAAAGCCTTCGCTTTTTCCATATCATATTGCTTATTTGCATCAAAGGTATAAGTAAAAAATGATTTCAAATTAATACCAAAAAGCGCAACAACAAATATTGAACTAATAAACAACCATCGTATAATCATGATTTTCCTTATTTTATTGTAATTTCCGTTTGTGTTTTATTTTGATATCTATGTGTTTTTTTGTTGTATTTTTTTTCTTTTTTAATATCATAGCGATAACGAACAGTCCCTGAAACTTCTATATCTTTAAAGACTTCATCTAAAGGAGCTGCAAAAACAAAATGATTTAAAATCATACCAATTAAAAATATTTTTTTCATTTTTATTCTTTAAACACAAAAAACGATTATATCAAAAAAAGATAATCCTTGTTAATGACCACCTTTATGTAAAAAATAAAGTCCTACACAAAGAGCTAAAATCGATCCAGCAAGAAAAGCCATATCCACAGGAGTAGCAAATTTCATCTGCAAAACCCTTTGAAAGAAATTTACCACTAAGACCATAATGATAACTTTTGCAAGCTTGTCTTTTAATTGATCTAAGCTATGCACCTCTAAAACCTTGCTTTGTTTTGTTTGTTTAAATTCTTCTATTTCACTGATAAAAAGCTCATAAACTCCAAAAGAAAAAATAAACAAAACTAAAGCCATAAGATAAAGATCAACAGCTCCTATAATTAAAGCCACCACATCCTCATGCAAATCCACATTAGAACCTGCATCAAAAAAATAATTATAAGTATAAAATATAACTTTTAAAACATCATAACTTGCAATAAAAAACAATACAAAAGCTCCAATTAAACCAAAAATTACGGGTAAAATTGTAACAATACGACTTCTAACAAGTAAAGATTCAAATATTTTCTCTAACATTTTTTTCCTTATTTATTTTTTAATTCTAACCATTTTTGCGCAATACGCACAGCATTTGTTGCAGCACCTACACGAATTTGATCTGCCACACACCAAAGATGGAGTATTTTTTTATCATACACATCAGCACGAATTCTTCCTACATAAGTTTCATTAGTATCGCTAGTCATTAAAGGCATAGGGTATTTTTTATTTTTAGGATCATCTATGACAACAACACTTGGTGCTTTTTCTAAAATTTCTTTAGCTTTTTTTACATCTATTTCTTTTTCAAAATGCATAGTAATGGCTTCGCTATGACTTCTTAAAACAGGCACTCTTACACAAGTTGCTGAAACTTCTAAATTTTTATGTAAAATTTTTTGAGTTTCATTGACCATTTTAAGTTCTTCTTTAGTGTAATCATTATCCATAAAAACATCAATTTGTGGAATAAGATTAAGTGCTAAAGTATAAGGAAAAGTTTGAGGTTCAAATTCATCAAGTTTAAAAGCAAAAAAACTTTGCATGGCTTCAACCAATTCTTGCATTCCTTCTTTTCCTGCTCCACTTGCAGCCTGATAGGTACTTACATCAACACGCTTTAAATTAAATGCATCATTTAAAGGTTTTAAAACTTGCACCATTTGTATGGTAGAACAATTTGGATTAGCAATAATCCCTGTTTTTTTCCAATCTTTAATATCCTCAGGATTGCATTCAGGAACCACCAAAGGAACATCTTTTTCCATTCTAAAATGACTTGTATTATCAATAACAACAGCACCCGATTCTACTGCAAATTTAGCATATTTTTCACTCACACTTCCACCTGCGCTAAAAAAAGCAATATCAATAGGATTTTCTTTAAATACATTTTCAGTAAGTTCTTTGACTTTATAAGCTTTGCCTTTAAATTCTACTTCACTACCTACACTTTTTGCACTTGCTAAAGGTAAAATACTTTCCACTGGAAAATCAAGTTCATCTAAAACATTTAAAAGCTCTTCCCCAACCGCACCAGTAGCACCCACAATGGCTATTTTTTGTTTTTTTGACATTACCTATCCTTTATTTGATATTTTTTAATTTTTTCATTTAAAATTTTTATATCCATACCTAAAATTTGAGAAGCTTGATCCTTGTCATAATCTACACTTAAAAGAACTTCACAAATCAATTCTTTCTCTAAATTCTTTACATCTTTTTTTATACTTCTAGCTTCTAAGAACAAATCTTCACTTGAAATTTCATCATTTTCACTTAAAATACAAGCTCTTTGTACAACGGATATTAATTCTCTAATATTACCAGGAAAATCATATTCAAGTAAAGCATTTTTAGCTTCTTGGCTGAGCTGTTTTTCCTTAAAATCATATTCTTTACAAGTATCTTCTAAAACCTTTTGAGCTATACCTAAAATTTCTTCTTTGCGCTCTCTTAAAGGCGGGATATTAACAGGAACAGTGTTTAAACGATAATATAAATCTGAACGAAATTCGCCATTTTTTATTTTTTCATCTAAATTTGCATTAGTTGCACTGATAATTCTTACATCTATTTTGATGCTTTTCGTACTTCCAAGTCGCGTAATTTCTTTTTCTTGCAAAGCTCTTAAAAGTTTGGCTTGAATTTCATAAGGCATTTCGCCAATTTCATCTAAAAACAAAGTACCCTCATTAGCCATTTCAAAAAGCCCTATTTTAGTTGCATTGGCATCAGTAAAAGCACCTTTTTCAAAACCAAAAAGCTCACTTTCAATCAAATTTGCAGGAATGGCTGCCATATTAATAGCAACAAAAGGCTTATTAGAGCGTTTAGAATGAGTGTGAATATAACGAGAAAATACCTCTTTTCCTACTCCACTCTCTCCAAAAAACATTACAGAGGCATCAGTTTTAGCCGCTTTTTGACTTAAATTTAATGTTTTTTCTAAATTAGGAGAAGTTGAAAAAAAATCTTTATTTTCTTCTTTTTTTTCATTTTTTTTGCTTTTTTTATTGGCTGTTTTTTCTCTTATGATTTTAGCACGCTTAATAGCCTCGACTAAAGTATCAACATCAAAAGGCTTGGTTAGAAAATCTTTTACTCCCAAACGAACCGCTTCTATAGCACGGCTTAAAGTAGCATTTCCTGTCATAATAATAAAATCATATTTATTTTCACAGGCTTTAACAAATTCTATGCCATCAATTCCTGGCATATTAATATCTGTAATAATCAAATCTGTATTATCATCTATTTTTTTTAAAGCCTCAGTGGCAGATTTATAAGATTTAATATTAAATTCTTCATACTCTGCTAATGCAATTTCTAAGGATTTGCGCATATTAATATCATCTTCTACTATGACTAAATTCATCCTAAGCCTTTTAAAAAATTTCTGCTATGGTATCCAATTTGCGCTTAATTTTGAATTTACTTTTTTTTAAGATAATAAATTATCGCATTTTGTTCGCCAAATTCCACGGTAAAACGCAAGGGTAAAATTTTGACATAAGTTTCGCTTTGGGCATGTAATAAGTCAGTATTAACAATATCCTTAACACTGATTCTAGCTCCTATAAAGCAATCGCTTAATTCATCTTTATGAGAATTTAAAAAATTAAATTTAATTGTTTTTGGCATATTATCATCAATCAATGCTAAAGAAGTTCGAGGTAAAACTTTTAAATCTTGATCACTATAAGAAATTTCACATACCCATTGTTCTTCAACATTTTCGCTTTGCGTCATTGCTAAGGATAAATTTTGATTTTGATGAAAAAGAATGAAATTTTTACTAGAAAGCTCTGCCCAAAAAATAAATTCATCTTGGGCAAAAAGCTTAAAGCTAAGAAAGATTAATAAGCAAACAATTCTTTCCACTTGTCTGCATCGATTTTAAGTTCTAAGTTTACCCTATAAAGCCCTTGATTAAAATTCTCATCAATAATACTTGCATTTTTTATCAAACCATTTACTTGCGCAGTAATAGTTGAACTTCTAAGCATTGCATCTTTTACAGTGTCTTTACCATTCACTTTCACACCATAAAGCTTACTTGCAAGCTGTCTGTAAGCATCTGTAATCGCTGCTCTTTTTGCTAAAGCTAGGGCTTGAGCAGTAGAAACTGTATTCATCGGAGCAATCCCTTCACCAACTGCTGTAAAACTAAGTTCCGTTTCGCTAGCATCTGGAGCCAACATTTTTTCTTCTCTGATAATATCACGCACATCATCTTTATCGACTTTTTGCACGATAACATCTTGAGATGGGGCAGTGCTATTTGCACTTGAATTTTTAGTTGCACTGTTTGCACTTGGTACACAACCAGCGAAAATTCCTGCTATTGCTAGCATAAAATAAATTTTTTTCATTTTTACACCTTCAAAATATTGTAATTAGTAAAAAATAAAAAGCAATAAGCGTTCCAACTTTAAACTTATTACAAATCTAAACCAAAGTTTTCATCGCTTAACTCATCCTCATCATTTTCCTCTTTAGGACACTTAGCAATGCTAACCACCTCGTCATTTTCCACATTAACTACAATGACACCACTTGTATTACGCCCTGCTTTTCTAATGCTTTGCATATCAACACGTATCATCTTGCCTGAACTTGTAAGAGCCATCAAATCCATAGTTTCATCTACTATAACTACGCTAATAAGATCTTTGGTTTTTTCTGTAAGTTTCATACAAATTACACCCTTACCACCTCTGCTTTGCAATCTATATTCTCCAGCATTGGTGCGTTTTCCTATACCTTTTGCACTTATGCTTAAAATTTCTTGCTCATCATTTTCTATAACAACTGCACCTACTAATTCGTCATTTTTCTCTTTAAACTTAATAGCCGTCACCCCACGACTTACACGGCCGATTTCACGCACTTTAGCAAGTGGGAATTTGATACACATACCTTTTTTGGTTACTGCAAAGAGCATTTTACCTTGTGTGCTTACACTTTCTTCATTTTCAAGATTTTCATCATCTAAATTTTCAATTTCTTGATTTTCTAAATTTTCTTCACCACCAGTGGCAAAAATTTCATCTTCATCTCTTTGAACAATAATAGCAGTTACCAACTCATCATTTTCATCCAAGTTGATCGCTCTAACTCCTACACTTCTGATATTTTGATATTCACTCAAATTTGTACGCTTTACAATACCATTTTTAGTAAAGAAACATAAAGATTTACTCTCATCAAAATCCGTGGTTGGAATAATAGCCATGATTTTTTCTTCAGCTTGTAAATTAATAAGATTTACCACTGCTTTTCCTTTAGCCGTTCTTGAGCCTTCAGGAATTTTATAAACTTTAAGCCAATAAAGCTGTCCACGATCTGTTACAAACATAAGTGTATCATGTGTATTTGCCGTAAAGAAACTTTCTATAAAATCATCATCATAAGTCGTAACGGCTAATTTTCCTTTTCCGCCTCGTTTTTGCTTTTCATATTGTTTACTAGGCACACGCTTAATATAACCACGATGCGTAATAGTTACAACCATATTTTCATTAGGAATCAAATCTTCAATATCAATATCATCATAATCATCTTCAATTTGAGTAATACGTGGCACATCAAATTTACTTCTAATTTCTTTTAATTCATCGCGAATTAAATTTTCAAGCAAGGTTTCACTTTTTAAAATTTCTTCAAGTCTTGCAATTTCTTTCATTAATTCTGCAAGTTCATTTTCGATTTTTTCTCTTTCAAGTCCTGTTAAACGACCAAGTTTCATATCTAAAATAGCATTGACTTGAAGCTCACTAAGACCAAATTTAGCTACCAAAGAATCTCTTGCGGTATTATTATCAGAACTATTTTTAATCAAAGCAATCACTTCATCTATATTATCAAGTGCAATTTTAAGACCTTCTAAAATATGAGCTCTTGCTCTTGCCTTTTGAAGTTCAAAAATCGTTCTTCTAATAATAACTGTTTTTCTATGGGTTAAGAAAAGATTTAAAAGTTCTAACAAAGAGAAAATTTTAGGTTCTTTATTGTGAATTGCCAACATAATCACACCAAAAGTACTTTCCATAGTAGTAGATTTAAATAGATTATTTAAAACAATTTCACTCATAGCCTCACGTTTAAGCTCTATAACAACGCGGATTCCTTCTTTATTGCTCTCATCTCTTACTTCAGATATTCCTTCAATTTGCTTTTCTTTAACAAGCTCTGCAATCTGCTCTATAAGCCTAGCTTTATTGGTTTGATAAGGAAGCTCATCTATAACAATAACATCTTTATTTGTCTTTTTTTCAATATGAGTTTTAGCGCGCACTTTCACGCGACCACGCCCTGTGCGATAAGCTTCTATAATACCTTTTTTACCATAAATTATTCCACCTGTTGGAAAATCTGGACCTTTGATAAACTGCATAATCTCTTCTAAGCTTGCATCTTTACTATCAAGCAAATATAAAAGTCCATCTATCAACTCATTTAAACTATGAGGTGGGATGTTTGTCGCCATACCTACAGCTATACCACTTGAACCATTTAATAATAAATTTGGAACCCTAGAAGGTAAGACATCAGGTTCACTTTCTGAACCATCATAATTTGGAACAAAATCGACCGTATCTTTATCTATATCTTTTAAAAGCTCATGAGAAAGTTTACTCATTTTTGCTTCAGTATAACGCATCGCAGCAGCGCTATCACCATCTATAGATCCAAAGTTGCCTTGTCCTGTAATACTTGGATATCTCATAGAAAAATCTTGAGCCATTCTAACCAAAGCATCATAAACTGCTATATCTCCATGTGGATGATAACGACCTATAACAGCACCCACTATACGGGCTGATTTGACAAAATCTGTTCTACTTTTTGCCTCATCATTTTGCATAGCATATAAAATTCTTCTATGAACAGGCTTTAAACCATCTCTTGCGTCAGGCAAAGCACGACCTATAATAACACTCATAGAATAGTCTAAGTAACTACTTTTTATAGAATTTTCTATATCTACAAGTTCAATATCAGAATCCTTGCTAAAAATATTCTCCATAAAAATCCTTCTATTAGTTCAAAGTTTTGATTATAGCATATTAAACTTTTGCATCAGCTAAAACAAGAGCAAAAAGTACAGAAATTTTATTTTCTTCTAAAACTTTTTTAGCTTCCAAAAGGCTAGAACCAGTCGTTACAATATCATCTACTAAAACTACAGGTTCGTGAATGGTTTTTAAGAGTTTGTAATTTCTTTTATGTTTTTGACGAAATTCTAAACTTTTTCCAGAATATTTAATATGATTTTGTGCTTTTAAAACATTAAAAACAGGTTTTACAAATTTTGTTTTAAGATATCTAGCTAAAATAGCAGAATGCGAATAAAGCATATCTTCAACCTTATCATCTAAAGCTATAACATTAATTGTCATTCTAGGATCAAAAAAATCTTTAAATTTTGCAAAACTTAATTTAGCAAGCATTTTATAAACAAAATAACCATAAAAATAATGTTTAGAGTGAAGCAAGTGTTGTATTTCATGGTATTTATAAAAAGAATAGACTTTGAAATTATTATCAAGCTTTCTTACATTTAAGGAAAATTCAGAAAGCTCTAGCTCGCATAATTCACAAAAGCAGAGCAGAGCAAAAGCTCCGCAATTTATACACCTCAAAGTTCAGAGATTAAACTAGCTGCTTTATTTGCCATTTGTTTTATTAACAAATGAGTATAAAAAGTTGTTTCTTTTAAATCATCAAAACCTTGTACATCTTGCTTGGTGCGGATTGTAAATTTCTTATTTTTATTTATATCACTAACTTGTAAAACTCCTACTAGTTTTGAATGTAATCCTATAGCATCTTGAGTTGCTCCATAAGATATAAATTCTAAATCAATCTTACTCACATAAGGTGAATTTTGATCGTTATTGTCAAGCACAACTATTCCTCTAGCTTCAAGTTCTTGTTTTAAATAAGTATAAAATACCGCATTAAAATTCACATCAACAAATAACTTTTTCCCTTTAGCATTTAAAACCTTTTGCTCTTCTTTTAAATCATAAAATCTATGTAAATAAACCTTTTTCAAAGCAATACCAGTGTCTAAAGTGCGTTTATTGGCACAACATTGAATTCCAACATCGCTAATGTATAAAAGCCCTTTAATCTTTGCTTCAAAACCACCAGGACTTTCACAAGAACTGCATTGAGAATTTTTAGAAATTTGATTAACTTGAGCAAAAGTATCTTGTTTAGTTGCACAAGCACTCAAAAATAAAATAGGCACTATAAAAATCAAAAATTTTTTAAACATTTTTTCTCCTTAGAAAATTATTTTAAAATTGTATTAAAAATACAAGCAAATTTCAAGCCAAGTTTTAAATTTATCATCAATCTATCTTTAAAACACTCAAAAAAGCCTCTTGAGGTAAATTTACCTTACCTATAGCTTTCATTCTTTTTTTACCTTCTTTTTGCTTTTCTAAAAGCTTTCTTTTTCTAGTAATATCCCCACCATAACATTTTGCTGTCACATTTTTACCCATGGATTTAACAGTTTCTCTTGCGATGATTTTATTTCCAATACTTGCTTGAATGGCCACTTCAAAAAGCTGTCTAGGAACTATTTCTTTCATAGCACTAACAAGTTCTCTTCCTTTACTTTGCGCTTTTTCATTAGGCACGATAATGCTTAGCGCATCAACATTTTCACCCGCTACCTTAATATCAAGTTTTACCAAATCCCCTACTCTAAATTCTATAGGCTCATAATCAAAACTCGCATAACCTTTTGTTAAGGACTTTAATTTATCATAAAAATCCATCACAATCTCATTTAAAGGCACATCATATTCTAGCAAAACACGCTCAGGTGTGATATAGTCCATTTTAACCTGCACTCCTCTTTTGCGATTTAAAAGAGTGATTAAATTCCCTAAAAATTCACTTGGAGTAATGATAGTAGCTTTAACATAAGGCTCTTTTATATGATCGATTTTATTAACAGGAGGAAGCTCGCTAGGATTTTGAATTTTAATAAGCTCTCCATCGGTTTGATAAATTTCATAAGTCACAGTTGGAGCTGTAGCAATCAAATCAAGATTAAATTCTCTCTCAAGCCTTTCTTTGATAACTTCCATATGTAAAAGCCCTAAAAATCCTACCCTAAAACCAAAGCCTAAGGCCAAAGAAGTTTCAGGCTCATAAGTAATAGAACTATCATTAAGCTTTAATTTATCCAGAGCATCTCTTAAATCTTCAAATTTATCCGTTTCTATAGGATAAAGTCCCGCAAACACAAAAGCTTTAGCCTTTTCAAAACCACCTATGGCTTCTTTAGCTTTGTTTTTTACCAAAGTGATGGTATCGCCTACTTGTACATCACCTACGGTTTTAAGCCCTAAAACCACCACACCTACTTCGCCTGATTGTAAAGATTGAGTTTTAATTGGACTTAAAGGGTGGGGATAAAAAAGATCTTGAACTATATGTTTTTTATCCGTACTCATGACTAAAACTTCATCGTTTTTAGCAATACTTCCTTCATAAATCCTAACCAAAGCCAAAGCACCCAAATAATTATCAAACCAAGAATCATAAATTAAAGCCTTAGTAGGAGCTTCATCATCTGTTTTTGGTGCAGGGATTTTAGTAATAATTGTTTCTATAAGCTCTTTTATACCCACTCCTGTTTTTGCACTCACGCAAATTGCATCTTTGCAATCTATACCTATAATATGCTCGATTTCATGCTTTACTTTCTCAACATCAGCATTAGGTAAATCGATTTTATTAATCACAGGAATGATTTCAAGATTATTTTCAAGCGCTATATAAACATTAGCTATAGTCTGTGCTTCAACACCTTGAGAAGCATCTACTACAAGCAAAGCCCCTTCACAACTTGCCAAAGAACGACTCACTTCATAAGAAAAATCCACATGGCCAGGAGTATCAATAAGATTTAAAACAAAATTTTCATTATTAAATTTATAATTTAAACGCACTGATTGTGCTTTTATGGTGATACCACGCTCTTTTTCTATATCCATAGTATCCATAACTTGTGAACTCATCTGCCTATCGCTAATAGCACCACACTCGCTAATAATCCTATCTGCAAGAGTAGATTTTCCATGATCTATATGAGCTATAATAGAAAAATTTCTAATATTTTTTACCGACAAAATTTCATCCTAAATATAAAATTTTAAAGCTAGGATTTTAACAAAATTTATGTTTAAAACAAATAAATTTTATTTTATATAAAAAACTTCAATTGAAATTTATATAAAGCATATTAAAATATCAAATGCTTGAAAAATATTTAAAATCAGCTATATTTTTAGCTCTTTATCCCTTAGCAATGTTAGCTTCTAATTTGCACGAATTTATAGCACTAAGTCAAAATAATGAATCCTATCTCATTAAGCAAATGCAAAGCGAACAAGCAAATTTAGACAAAGAACAAGCTTTTAGAAATTACCTACCCTCTCTTAGTCTAAACTCAGCTTATGTAGCCAACAATAAAGATCGCTTCATTATCGATCCACAAGAAAGTTTATTTGCTAAAGTTTCTCTTAATTTTTTGCTTTTTGATGGGGGTGCTAGAGAGGCTAATTTAAGAGCTTTAGAAAGCAGAGAAAAATTAAGCTTTTTAGACAAAGAACAAAATAAAAATTACCTTGCCCTAAATGCAATCACACTTTATTTTAACACCTTAAGTCTTGAAAAAATTTTACTAGCCAATCAACAAAAAGTATCTTTTTTAAAATCAACTTTTAAAAGATTGCAAAAATTTTACGACGCAGGACTTAGCTCTAAAGATGAACTTGAAAGCATTAAGGCTAAATACCATTTAAGCTTATTAGAGCTCAGTCAAAATGAATTAAAACTTGCCAATATACAAAAAGAGATTAAAATTTTAAGCGATACAGATTTTAAAGTGCAAGGGAATGCTTTTTTAGAAAATCCGCAACAAGAAAAAAGCCAAAACTATGAAGTAATGATAGCTAAAGAACAAATCAATCTTGCTAAAGAAAGTGTAAATTTAGCAAAAGCTGAATATTTTCCAAAATTTTATATTCAAGATAATTTTAACTTTTATAAAAACAATTATAATCCAAAAGTTCCAGCTCCTTTTGCAAATTTAGCGGATCAATTCTTAGAAAAATATTCTCAAGGTAATCAATTTATTTTAGGTATGGAATGGAAAATTTTTGATTTCAATGTAAGGGCTAAAGAAGTTGAAAAAGAGCGTTTAAATGTTCAAATAGCCAATGCAAATGCAAGATTTAGCGAGAGAAAAAATAAAGAAGAATTAAATTATTTAGACAAAAGTTTAAAAGTTTTACAAGAACAAATTTTAGCTCTTAATCTTAGCTTAAATGCTGCAAATTTAGCTTTTGAAAGTGTAGATAAAAAATACCAAGCAGGACTTGTTTCTTATGTAGAATATCTTCAAGCTTTAGAGGCTAAATTTAAAGCACAAAGCGATTTAGAGCTTGCTAAAAATGAATTTGAAATTACTAAAGCAAATTATTATTTTAATGCGGGTATAGATCTTAATTCAAAGGTTAAAGAATGAAAAAAATTCTATTTTTACTTCTTGTTTTTAATTGCGCCTTTGGCGAAGAAATTTACGCAAGTTTCAATGTAGAAGCATCAAAACAAAGCAAACTTGCCCTTGAAAGCATAGGTTTGGTTCAAAAAATTCCTGTAGAAATTGGACAAAAAGTCAGCAAAGGAGAACTTTTACTTGCTCTTGATCAAGAAAGTGAAAAAATAGCTCTTCAAAATGCTCAAAATTCTTATCAACTTGCCCTTGTAGAATACGAAAATACCAAAAGTAGGATGCAAAAAATCAAAGCTGTAGAAAATGTTATAGACAAACAAAGCTATGAAGATATGAAAGCTAAGTTTGATGCTGCTAATTTAAATTTAAACAAAGCAAAAATCAATATAGCTTATTATAACAATATCATGGCAAAAAAAGAATTACGCGCACCTTATGATGCTATTATCGCAAACAAATTTATACAAGTGGGCGAAGGAGTAGGAGGAGTAGCTCAACCTTTAATAGAAATTTTTTCCTATCCACAAAGCAAACTGATTTTAAGTTTTGATGAAAAATATAAAGATAAAGTTAGATTAGGCGATGATTTCTTTTATAAAATCGATCAAAATGGTACAGAATTGAAAGGAAAAATCAGCCTTATTTATCCAAGTATAGAAGTAAAAACAAGAAAAATTTATGCTGAAGTGCAAACCACAAATCTAACACCAGGGCTTTTTGGTGAAGGTAGAATCATCACTAAAGATTAAAAATGTTTAAACTAGCTATAAACCGACCTATTACCGTGCTAATGTTTTTCTTAGCTCTTATGATTTTTGGGCTAATCTCTGCTTTTAGCATGAGTGTAAATTTATTTCCTAATGTTTCCATACCTCTTATAAAAATCACAAGCAAGATAAATGGGGATTTAAATTTCGTAGAATCAAAAGTCACTAAAGAAATAGAAAATGCTTTAAGTGAAATCGATGGAGTAAAGACCATAACCTCAGCTGCGTATGATAATTTTAGTGTGAGTGTAGTGGAGTTTAAACTGGGTAAAAATCTTGAAGTAGCTGCTAATGATGTGCGTGATAAAATAGGAACTTTAAGCCTACCTTCTAAGCCTGAAATTGAAAAAATCAGTTCAGATTCTGGTTCTGCTATTTCGCTTTTTTTATATTCTAAAGATAAAATACAACTCATGCGTGAAATCAATGATAAAATAAAACCTTTTTTGCAAAGAGTTGAAGGAGTAGGTAAAATCGAAGCTAAGGGGTTTTTAGAACCCCAAATTCGCATAGAATTAAAACCAAACGAACTTAGAAAATACAATCTTAACGCCCTTGATGTAGCAAATATCATCAAAAGTCAAAATTTTAAACAAGCCCTAGGCGAACTTAACAACAATCAAGATAACTATATCATCAAAGGCTATTTTGAAGCCACAAATTTAGAAGAACTTAGTAATCTTCGCATAAAAACAGGGGTATTTTTAAGTGATATTGCTAATATTTCAAGCCTTTATGAAGATGAAAAACAAAGTGCTTTATACGAAGGTAAAGAAGGGGTGCTTTTAGAACTCGGAAAAATCACAAATTATAACACCCTTGAAATGATTAAAAATGTCAAAAATGCCTTGCCTATTTTAGAAAAACAAATTCCAAAAGATATAAGCATTAATATGCTTTATGATAAAAGCTTAAATATCCACAAGCACCTTTCTCAAGTGATTTTTGATATGGTTTTGGGGATTTTTCTAACCCTTGTTATCGTGTTTTTATTTTTAAGAAATTTAAGTGCAACTCTCATTGCTTGCATAGCTATACCTACTTCTATCATTTCAACTTTTTTTATTATCGATCTTTTAGGCTATGATTTAAACCGCTTAACTTTTATAGCTTTAACCTTAAGCATAGGAATTTTTATCGATGATGCTATAGTAGTGATTGAAAATATTGCTAAAAAACTAAAAACTTATCCGCCTTTACAAGCTGCTTTTTTAGGTATCAATGAAATAGGTTTTAGTGTTTTAAGCATAAGTATAGTTTTACTTTGTGTTTTTATCCCTATTTCTTATATGAACTCTATATCAGGGCTTTTTTTCAATGCCTTAGGCATAAGCGTTGCAAGTGGGATAGTTATAAGCTTTTTGGTTTCTGTATTTTTAATACCTAGTATTGGGGCAAGATTTTTAAATCCAAAAGAAAACAAGTTTTATGAAAAAACAGAAGCTTTTTTTGAAAAAATAGAGCAAAAGTATGAAAATTTACTCTATAAAATTTTACAAAATAAAGTAAAATTTATCCTAGCCACTCTTGTTTTTATAGGGCTTTCTTTTGCTTTAGCCACTCGCATAGGGCTTGATTTTTTACCTATGGAAGATGATAGTGAAATTCAAGTTTTGCTTGAAAGCAAAAAGGATTTAAGTTTAGAAGCCATGAAAGAAAAAAGTTTAAATTTGCTTGAAAAAATCAAAAATGATAGCAATGTCAAATACGCTTTTTTACTTGTAGGCTATGATGATGCCAAAGATGCTACAAAGGCTAAAATTTATGTTAAACTTAAAAATTTAGACGAAAGAAATTTAAGACAAACTGCCATAGTAAGTTTATATCGTCAAAAATTTCAAGATGAAAGTTTAAAAATCAAAATTTTAGAACTTCCAAAGATAGAGGGTGCAGGCATTGATGATCCCGTGCAATTTTTAATCTTAGGAGATGATTTAAACACTCTAAAAGAAGCTGCTTCTCAGGCAAAAGAAATTTTAGGCACTAATGCACGCATTGTAGATATAAGTGATAATGCTAATGCTACAAAAGATGAAGTAGCCTTACACATCAACAAAGAAAAAGCCAAACTTTTAGATGTCAATCCTCAATATATCGCTGGGGTTTTAGGGTATTCTTTCTCGCAACTTAGCGTAGGAAGCATGGATAGAGGCAATTCAAAAGATGATATTATCCTAAGTTTTGCTCCAGAATTTAAAAAAGACATAGAAGCTTTAAAGCGCATTAGCATTAAAAACAACCAAGGTATAAATTTAGAACTTTCAAGCGTGGTGGATTTTATATACAGTAAAGATTTAAAAACTATCAATCGTTACAATAAAAACCGCTCTGTGAAAATCACAGCTGGAGTGAATGATCTTTCCTTAGGAGCGGTGCAAAAACTTTTACTAGATAATATGGATAAAATTTTAAATAACAATCCAAGTCTTAGCTATGCTTTTTCAGGCTTTATCAATCTTTTAGGTGAAACCGTGCAAGGTTTTGCTATGGCAGTAGCACTTGCTTTTGTTTTAATTTATCTTGTTTTAGCCGCACTTTATGAAAGTTTTATTCTGCCTTTAATCATCATGATAACCATGCCTTTAGCCTTTGGCGGAGCTTCTATAGGGCTTTTTATCACAGGGCATAATTTTTCACTTTTTGTACTTATTGCCATCATCTTACTTTTTGGTATGGTGGGGAAAAATGCTATTTTACTCGTAGATGTAGCTAATAAAAAATGCCATGAAGGTTTAGATCCCGATAAAGCTCTTTTAATCGCTGGAAAATCGCGCTTAAGGGCTATATTGATGACAACTTTTGCTATGATTTTTGCTATGCTCCCACTTGCTCTTTCAAGGGGTGCGGGCTATGAAGCTAATTCTCCTATGGCAATAGCCATTATCTTTGGACTTATAAGTTCGACTTTGCTTACCTTACTCGTAGTACCTGCACTTTTTAAATTTTGTTTTAAACTAGATAGCAAATTAAGAAAAATTTATGAGAGAGAAAAATTAAATTAACCAAAATGATTAATTTAATTTTTTTTAAGTATTATTCTTATAAAGTGCTTTTAAGTTATCATAGGCGATTTGTATTTTTTCAAACTGTTCTCTTGCGTAAGCTTTTTCTATTGCACTTTTTCCTTGATGAAAATCAGGATGATAAAGTTTTACCAAAATCAAATATTTTTGTCTGATTTCACTAAGATCATTTTGCGGAGTGCATTCTAAAGTATTAAAATAATTACTAAAAAGCTTAGCTAAAGCATTAAATTTCCATTTCATATTTTCTTTATTGTGAATATTTTGGCGAAATTTTTTATACTCTTCGCGGTCAACTTCAAAATTCACGCAATATTTTAAATGCTCGCTCTCATCTGCAAAAGCTTCAAAAAGTTCAAGGGTATTCTCATTTTTATATTCTAAAATTAGAATATTTGTCATTTCATTATATTCTATATTATGATCTTGAAAATAATTTCTTATATAAGTAATAAATAATTTTTCATTAGAGCTTAACTTCATCAAAATTCTACCCGCAACAAAATCAATCTTGATAAACAACATAGGCTTAAGCATATTATTTTGCTCAAAAATTAATCTAAAAGTTTTAAAATGAGCATCTTGTAAATTCTCTATACCTTCATTTGTGCTTTTGCGATATTTTTGATCTAAAACTTTTAAGAAATAACGGCGCTGTGGAATTTCATTTTCTTCAAAAAAAGAAAAAATTTTATTTTTTCGTCCTATGACCTTTGTGAAATTTTTGGTAATCAAGTCTTTAAAATACTGAAATACGCTAATATCATCTGTATTAACATTGATAGTTTCTAAAGTTTGCACGATTTGCATCTATTTCTCCCATAAAACCTCATTTTCAAAAAGCTCTTTAGTGCCTTTTAAAATTTCATTGGGTGTATAATCGGCTTTATAAGATAAAGATTGACACTTTTTTACAAAATACCCAAGATAAATATAATCTAAGTTCATTTTTTTAGCTATTTGTATTTCATTAAGCAAAGAAAATTTACCCAAAGAAAAATACGAAAAATCAGGATCATAAAAACAATAAATGCTTGAAATTCCATCCTCTAAAATATCAATCAAATCAACACAAACGAGCTTATCTTCTATATAAAATGCAAGCTCATATCCAAAATTCATAAAACCATCGACATAAAGATTATAATACTGTTTAAAGCTTAAATCATAACGCTTCCAGTTCTTTTTTTCTTCCATAAAACGATGGTATTTATCATATAAAAACAAATGTTCATTGCTTAAATTGGGTGTTCTAAGTATAACTTTGGTGTTAATATTTTTATTTACAACCCTTCTTTCACTTCTTGAAAAATTATATTCATTAACTAAAATTCTAAGACTTAAACATTCATCACAATCTTTACAAATAGGGCGTGAAAAATACCTACCAAAACGACGCCAACCTCGTTTTATTAGCTCATTATTGATTTCTTTAGAGCAATTTTCAATGTATTTATACTCTATTCTTGAACGTTTATCCTTTAAGTAAGGACACTGATCTTCAAGAGTACAAAAACCAATCTCAAGCATTAAATTTTCTTAATATCTGTATTTTTAATAAATTCGGAAAATTCATCCTGTAGTTTTTCTTGCTTTAAGAAAATTTCTTGCATTTCCTTATCTATGTTTGTTTCTTGATTTTTTTCGCGAATATCTTTAGCTAGTTTTTCTAAATTTTTTACACTTGCTCCACTCTTGCTTGATTTCTTCGCTAATTTTGAAGTATTGGTGTTAGCTTGCATTTCTTTTTTAATACTTTTAAGACTGTCTAAAAAATCCATCTATTATTCCCTACTTTCTCGTATTTTTTTAAGCGTAGCAGCTATTGCAGCTATAACTTCTTCTTTATTTTCTTGATGACGATCTTCTGTTTTTTCTAATAATTCTTGCATATGTGTCTCTATGAAAGAGGTGTCTAAATACCCCCTTCTAAATTCTCTTGTTTTTGTAATGGCAATTAAAAATGGTATTGTTGTTCTAATATCATCAATCACAAATTCCTTCAAAGCACGCTCAAGTTTATTAACCGCTAAATCATAACTTGTTGCTTTAATAATAAGCTTTGCAAGCATGGAATCATAATAAGGCGGCACAGTATAGTCTTTATAAATATGACTATCAACTCTAACAGATGGTCCAAGAGCTGGGTAGTATTCTCCTATTTTTCCAGGACTTGGAATAAAATTTTTCCATACATTTTCAGCAGTAATTCTAGCTTCAATAGCAAAACCCCTAGGTTTAATATCGCTTTGTTCTAAGTCCAAAATTTCTCCTGCTGCAATACGAATTTGTCTTACAATAAGATCAATACCTGTAATTTCTTCAGTAATTGGATGCTCAACTTGAATTCTTGTATTCATTTCCATAAAATAAAAGCGATTATAGTCATCAAGCAAAAACTCTATAGTTCCAGCATTTGTATAACCTACAGCCTTAGCAGCTGCCACAGCTGTAACACCCATGGTTTTTCTAAGATTATCTGAAATTCCAGGGCAAGGTGCTATCTCAATTACCTTTTGATGTCTTCTTTGAATAGAACAATCCCTTTCACAAAGATGGATAATATTTCCGTAGTTATCTCCTAAAATTTGAAATTCTATATGTCTGGGATTAACTACATATTTTTCCATAAATACTTCATCATTATTAAAGTATGTTAAAGCTTCTCTTTTGCAAGATTCAAAGGCATTTTCAAGATCTTGTTCTTTATGAACAACGCGAATTCCGCGTCCACCTCCACCACCTGAAGCTTTTAAAATAACAGGATAACCAATCTTCTCAGCAAAAATTTTAATTTCTTCCATGCTATAGGAATTCAATTTTTCAGTCCCTGGAACAATAGGTATGCCATTTTTAGCCATTAACTTACGAGCGATATTTTTATTTCCCATCTTATGGATTACTTCAGATTTTGGACCTATAAAAATAATTCCAGCATCTTCACAAGCCTTAGCAAATTCGTAATTCTCACTTAAAAATCCATAACCAGGATGAATCGCATCAGCACCACAAGCCTTAGCAATCTCAACAATACGAGCAACATCTAAATATCCTCTTATAGCATCCGTTCCTATGCGATAAGCCTCATCTGCGATTTTTACATGCAAACATTCACGATCAGGCTCTGTAAAAACTGCAACACTTTTAATATGCAAATCTCTACAAGCACGGATTACTCTAACAGCTATTTCAGCTCTATTTGCTATGAGAATTTTATGGATTTGATTCATAATTTGCCTTTTTTGTTATATTTTTATTGTTAATTTTAGCAAATTTTCCTTACAAAAACTTAGCAAAAAATTTAATTTATTTTAGTTATAATAAAACTTTTTAAAATTTTAATTCCAATAAAGAAAAGTTATAATTATAATGGTTGCTGATAAAAGATTATTTTATTTAAGTTGTATTTTAATCACCATAGGAATAGTATTTTCATACTCTCTTACAGCTTTTACTGTTCTTTTTCTTGACTATAGCGAGTTTCATTTTTTTATTCGTCAGCTTTTTTTTGGAATTAGTGGCATACTTATAATGTTTTTTATTTCTCGATTGGACCCTGATAAAGCACTTTCTAAAAAAATTATTTTAGCTATTTTGATTATTTCTTTTATCTTTATCATCATTTTGCCATTTTTACCTTCTGCATTAGCAACAGCTAGCGGAGGAGCTAAACGCTGGATACGCTTAGGCCCACTCTCTATCTCTCCTGTGGAATTTTTTAAAATAGGATTGATTTATTTTTTAGCATGGAGCTATACAAGGCGTATTGATGATAGCAAAAAAGCTATCAGACACGAGGCTTTAATTCTTCTGCCTTATTGCATCTTAGCTTCTATAGTTATAGGATATATTTATATCACTCAAAACGATTTAGGACAAAGCGTAATTTCTTTCTTTTTGATTCTGGCTTTAGCTTTTTTTGCAGGAGCTAGTAAAAGGCTTTTTGCTTTTGGAACTTTAATTATTATGATGATAGGTATAATGGTAATTTTTAGCAACCAAAGAAGAATTCAAAGAATCGCTTCTTGGTGGGGAAATATACAAGATGCTTTTTTACCTATGCTTCCTGATTGGCTGGCAAATGCTTTAAGAGTAAGTAGCAATACCGAGCCTTATCAAATTTCACACTCTTTAAATGCTATAGCCCATGGAGGAATGTTTGGCGAAGGCTTAGGACTTGGAACTTTTAAATTAGGCTTTTTGAGTGAAGTGCATACTGACTTTGTTCTTTCAGGAATTACTGAAGAAATAGGACTCTTAGGTCTTGGGGTTATTTGCTATATTTATCTTTGGATGATTTTAAGAATTTTTAGAATTGCAGGAAGATGTGAAGCTAAACAAGATTTTATTTTTTGTTCAGGCATAGCCTTACTTTTACTTTTTTCTTTCTTTATGAATGCTTTTGGGATCATTTCTCTTACTCCACTAAAAGGCGTAGCGGTTCCACTTTTAAGCTATGGAGGAAGTTCAATGTGGGCAATTTGTATAGGCATAGGATATATATTAATGATTTCAAAAAAGGTTAAATTATGACAATAGCTTTAACAGGTGGTGGAACTGGAGGACATTTGGCCATAGTGCGTTGCTTATTAGAAAGTGCGATTAAAAAAAATATAGAATGTGTATACATAGGCAGTCAAAATGGTCAAGATAAAGCTTGGTTTGAAAATGAAGTACGCTTTAAGGAAAAATTTTTTTTAAGCTCTAAAGGAGTGGTTAATCAAAGCAAATTTGACAAAATCAGTTCTTTACTCCACACCTTAAAACTCTCCAAAGATTGTAGAGAAATTTTTAAAAAATACCATATCCAAGCCGTTTTTAGTGTAGGTGGATACAGTGCAGCTCCTGCATCTTTTGCGGCTTTATTCTCACATTTGCCTCTTTTTATACATGAACAAAATTCAAAAAGCGGCTCTTTAAATATGCTTTTAAAACCTTTCGCTACAAAATTTTTTAGCGCCTTTGAAAAAGAAATTAGCCCTTATCCTGTAGCAGATAAATTTTTTGATAATGCTAGGATTCGCAAAGAATTAAAAAATATTATTTTCTTAGGAGGATCACAAGGAGCTCATTTTATCAACGAACTAGCTTTAAATTTAGCACCAAAACTTCAAGAACAAAATATCAAAATCATCCATCAATGTGGAAAAAATGATTTTGAAAAGTGCAAAAAACATTATCAAAGCTTAAATATCCAAGCTGATATTTTTGATTTTAGTTTAAATTTGGAAGAAAAAATGAAAAATGCAGATCTAGCTATATCAAGAGCAGGTGCAAGTACTCTTTTTGAACTTTGTGCTAATACTTTGCCCACTATTTTTATACCTTATCCTTATGCAGCTAAAAATCATCAATACTTTAATGCTAAATTTTTACAAGATCAAGCTTTATGTCAAATTTTTATGCAAAACTCTATTAATCTTGATGAATTTTTTAAGTCAATATTAAAACTAAATCTAGAAAATATTTCTACAAGATTGCAAAATATAACCCAAAAAAATGGCGCAGATATGCTAATCCAAAAAGCTTTATTTGATAATTTGACTTTTATAAGATAAATATCCAAAGATATTTACTAAAATTCCAACAAAAACTAACATCAAAATAGCAAATGAAAAATTTTCAAATTTGTCATGCAAAAAACCTATAATCCATTGTCCTTGTGCTGCAATTAAATATCCAAAACCCTGAGCTAAAGCAGAAAGTCTCGCTGCTATTTGAGCATTAGAGCTTTTTTGTGCAATAAAAAGCAACGCAATGCCAAAAACTCCACCCCATGGAAAACCCATGATAAAAGCACTGATAATAATAGAAATTTTACTATCAAAAATAAAGAGCATACCAAAAGCGATCACATACATACTGCACAAACCTGCTATGTAAAAAGTATGTAAATTTTGTCTTAATTTTCCTAAAAGTAAAGGGCCAAAAAGAGACACTGGAGCTGCAACAAGTTGAGCAAATAAAACCATACTTGTAGAAAATTCTTTATCAAATCCTTTTTCTACAACAATTTGAACATACCAAAAAAACAAAGAATAAGCTAAAAAACTTTGAAATCCCATAAAAAGAGTAATTTTCCAAGTTGTTAAATTTGTAAAAAGATTGATTTTTTTATGAGTTTTTTTCTTAATACGAAAAAATCTACCATTTTTAGCTTGAGGATAGTAAACTACTAAAGCTACAAAAGAAAAAATAGCCCAGAAAAACATAGCTCCAGCTAAATCAAATACACTAAGCAAAGGTATAGCTAAAGCAATACCCATAATCGAAGAAATACTCAAAACAAGACTATAAATTCCCATTATACTTGCCATTTTTTTTGGAAATTTTTCTTTAATAAAACTAGGAAGTAAAACATTTGCAATTGCTATACCACAGCCCATTGCTAACATTCCTAAAAATAAGCCATATACACCAAAATAAGAACGAATAATTTCGCCTAAAAAAATTAAAAAAATTCCAAAAACAATAGCACGAATAGGAGAAAAATACCCCACAATAAAAGAAATACTTCCAAAAGCTATCAAAGGAAGACTTGTAAGTATGCCCGCTACGGTTGAGTTTAAATAATACTTATCTTTAATAATATCAATAATAGGCCCCACTGCAGTAATTGGGGCTCTAAGATTAAAAGCTATAATAATAACAATAATAACATTAATCCAAAATATCTTTTTAAAAGAAGCCATAAAAGCCTTATTTGTTAAGTTCTACTTTGAATATTTTACCTTCTGCCATCTTAGGAATCCATAAAACATTACCTTCAATAAATATATCTGCAGGACCTTTCATCAAAGGAAGTTCAAGTTTTACAGATTTAACATTATCTAAATTATAAATATATCCATTTAGATTATTTCCCCAAGAACTTACCAATAAACCATCTTTATAAGGAACTATTCCATCATAAGATTCTTTTTCATTTTTAATTATACTGAGTTCTTTTGTATTTAAATCATAAGCCATTACAACACCGCCACTTACACCATCAGGATGATAACCAGCTATAAAAAGCTTATGTTTTTTTCTATCTAGATATAACCCATTTGGACCGCCAAATTTTGCTAAATCAAGTTTTAATAATTCATCATATTGCTTAGTTTTTAAATCAACCTTTAAAATAAGCCCTGTGCCAGTATCGCTAACTAAAAGCGTATTGTCGTCTAATTTTTCTATGTCATTTAAAAAGATTGCACCTTTAATAGGTAAATTAAAAATTTCTTTTTTAGTTTTAAGATCAAAACCGCGTAAAACATCGATATCTACCACATAAAGAGTTTTTCCAATCTCCATCATGCCTTTTGGTGCATTAAGATGGGTTAAAAATTTATATTCTAGCACTTTGCCATTTTTATCAAGCTTAGAAATAAATCCATCATTATCTTTCGCCAAAGGTTCAAGTTTTTCTCCTACATTAGATATATAAACATAGTTTTTATCTACAAAAATACTTTCAGGGCTTTTAAAACCATCAAATTCTTGATATTTTAATTCACTTGCACCAAGCAAACTTCCAAGAAGCGCTAAACTTAAAACATATTTTTTCATATTTTCTCCTTTATTTAAAAATATTTTCATTGAATTATATTTATTTAGATAAAAAAAATGTGCTAGTTTTTTGATAAAAAATACAAGTTTTTTGTTTTTTGATATTGCTTAGGAGTTTGCTCATATTTCTCTTTAAATCTTTCAATAAACCAAGCTACCGAAGAAAAAGCGCACTCATTAGCTATTTCATTGATATTTTTTTTAGAAAATTTAAGTAAAATCTTTGCTTTTTGCAACCTTTTTTCATCTAACCATTTTTTAGGACTTTGTCCAAAACATTTCTTAAATTCTTTAGAAAAAGTTGCTAAATCTAATTTCGCAAAATTAGACATTTCATTTACGCTTAAAAATTCTCTACCACAATACTCAAAAAGTTGGGAAAGATCAAGGCGAAATTCTTTTAAAATTCCTGATAAAAAACTAATAAAATAAATATTCTTATTTAAAAGCAAATGTAAAAAAATCTCTTCAAATTTCAAACTCACTATAGGATCTAAAATTTGCGTATTTTCTTCAAAATGCGGTGAAAAACTTTCCAAAATTCCTTGCAAAATCTTATCATTTTTTACCCAAAAAATTTCATAGTTTTGAAACTTTTGATCTAGTTTAAAAAAATCTTTATACTTATAAATAAGCTCAATTAAAAATGCATTGTCAAAAAAAAATAAATAAGCTTCATAAACTCCTTTACTAAGTCCTACATTGCTTAAAGTATAGCTCCCAGCTTTTAAAAACAAAGTTTCATAAGAGTTAATCTTATAATCTTTTGATGCGGTGTGTAAAATTTTATATCCTTTGCGAACAAAAGTTAAAAGATGACTTCCTACATTAACAAAAGTAGAATGCGAAGTATCCGTTTGTGTATATTTAGCAAAAGTGCAAGATTTAATTTTTTTATAATTGACACCTTTTAATTGCTTTAAATCTTCTGGTAAAGAAAGAATTTTATTCATCGTAAATTTTGCCTACATTCTAAAAGATACTTTTTAAGATCTTTTTCTTTCATTAAAATTTCACGCATGCAAACACCTACTACATTTATATCTTTAAAATTTTCTATATTTTGAGCATTGATACCGCCTATAGCATAAAGTGGAATTTGACTAAATTCAAGCAAGGATTTTAAAAAATCAAGCCCTTTAGGTTCTAAACCCATCTTGCAAGAACTTTCAAAAATATGCCCTACAAAAGCATAATTTACCTTATAGCTCATCGCCTCTAAAAGCTCTTCTTTGCTATGGACTGAAGTACCAAGTATATGAAAATATTTTGTTAATTTAGGTTCTTTTCTTAGCAAAGAAAGCGGTGCGTGAAAATAACGATGTCCCAATTTTAAACACTCCCTATCAAAAAAATGCAAAAAACAAGTCACTTTTTGCTTTGCGCAAATGCTTAAAACTTCTTTTGCTAAGTCATAATACTCAAATTCGCTTAAATCTTTTTCTCTTAAAACTATAGCATCTACCTTAGCCTTAGCAAGTTTTTCAATCTGCTTTAAGAAATCTATTTGCACACATTTTCTATCACTTATAGCGATGATTTTTTTATCCCACATAGATACTATCGCTCATCACAGCTTGTAAATTGGATCTTTTAAGCATAGCTAAAATTTCATCTACACTTCTATCATCTGAAATTTCAAACTGCTCATCACCCTTTTTCTCACCCTTATGCTCACCTATACCCACACTCACTCCTGCACTCATTTTAGTAGCACCAAGCTTGATAACCTCATCTCTAAAACCTATTCTTTCACGACTTGAAATGGTAATGCCCGCAAAAGGCAAAAAGAGTCTATAAGCACAAAGTACTTGCAAAAGGCGTTTTTCGCTTACATCTTTAGGATGGATTTTGGCATTATTGATAATAGGTCTTAAACGCGGTACTGAAATAGAAATTTCAGCATGCGAATAAGCTTGTTGTAAAAAATGTGCATGAAGCGCCGTAGCAAGAGCGTCTTTTCTAAAATCATCTATACCCAAAAGTGCCGCAAAAGCCACTCCACGCATACCCGCTTTTAAAGCTCTTTCTTGAGCATTAAAGCGATAAGGAAAAATGCGTTTTTCACCAGCTAAATGAATTTTAGAATATTTTAGAGGATTGTAAGTTTCTTGAAAAACAGTCACATAATCACAACCCTTTTCATGCAAAATTTTATATTCATCTTCATTCATAGGATAAATTTCAACGCCCACAACCTTAAAATACTCTCTAGCTATTTTACAAGCATTTGCTATATATTCTACACTTGCAAACTCCCTGCCCTCGCCTGTTAGCATTAAAATTTCTTCTAAACCACTTTTAGCAATGGCTTGCATTTCTTCGTGAATTTCAGCTTCATTTAGCTTAGCTCTTGCGATTTTATTACCTTTTTGAAAACCACAATAAACACATTTAGAATTACAATAATTTGACAAATAAAGTGGGGTAAAAAGAGAGATAGAATTTCCAAAATATTTTTGCTTGACTTTAGCGGATTTAAAGGCTAATTCTTCTATGAAATCTTCTGCTGCACTTGAAAGCAAGGCTTTTAAATGCTCTATGCTTAAATGTGTTTGATTTAAAGCATTTTCAACATCTTTAGCGCTAAATTGACTCTCATCATAGCTTTGAACTTGACTTAAAACCTTATTTAAAATTTCGCTTTTTATTTCCTGCATGTGAGGTAAATACTGCATATAATCTTGCATAATCAATCCCTTAAAAAGCCTGTTAATGGAGAACTTGCTTTAGCTTTACTCACACTTGCCAAACCTGCTAAAAAAGCCGCTCTTCCCGCATTTACTGCCAAAGAAAAAGCTTTAGCCATCAAGGCTATATCTTTAGCTTCAGCTATGGCTGTATTTACCATCACCGCACTTACTCCCATTTGCATAGCTTCACAAGCTTGTGAAGGACTTCCAATACCCGCATCTACAATGATAGGCAAATCAATTTCATTAAGCAAAATTTGTATAAATTCCTTAGCACATAAGCCTTTATTACTCCCAATAGGCGCTGCTAAAGGCATGATAGCCGCAGCTCCAGCATCACGCATAGCTCTAGCTGCGTAAAGATCAGCATGCATGTAAGGTAAGGGTGTAAAACCCTCTTTAGCTAAAAGCTCGCAAGCTTTAATCGTTTCATAATTATCAGGCAACAAATACCTACTATCGCTTATCACTTCTATCTTGATAAGTTCTCCACAACCAAGCTCTCTTGAAAGCCTTGCAATGCGTAAAGCTTCATCGGCGTTTCTTGCGCCTGAAGTGTTGGGTAAAAGTGTGATATTTTTAGGGATATAATCAAGTATATTAGCAATTTCCCCTGTATTTGCACGGCGTAAGGCTAGAGTGATAATCTGTGCTTTAGCTTCTTCTATAGCTGATTTTATAAGCTCTAGCGAATATTTTCCAGAACCTAAAATAAATCTTGAATCAAACTCGTATTTGCCTATTTTTAATTTATCGTTTTTTAAATTTTCTTGCATTTTTACTCCTTATTTGCTAAAAGCTCTAAAACAAGGTTACTTTGATGTCCTGCGCAAATATTTACCCTTGGCGCCATAAGTCCATTTCCTAGCTTAGCACCATTTACCAAATCCCCACACACATAGAAATTTTTAGCAATTTTTCTTGTTTGTATGCTGTTGCTATCACCATAGCCCGCAAGCCCTGAAGCACAGATTAAAACACTATCTTTGTAAAATCTATGAAAATTTTGCGCTATCATCGCTTTTGCGATAGCACTATCAAAGGCTTCACAAACTATATCTATATCTTTAAACAAAGATTTTAAACTATCCTCATCGATTTTTAAGGTACAAATTTCAACGCTGATATAAGGATTAATTTCGCTAATTTGCTCTTTTAAAGCTTCGGTTTTAAACTTGCCCAAATCACTTACACGATAAGCCTGACGATTTAAATTACTAGGCTCAATCACATCAAAATCAATCAACTTTAAATACCCCACTCCACTTCTTGCCAAATTTATCGCTATATGTGATCCAAGTCCGCCTAAACCACACACCGCCACGCGCCCATTTTTAAGTTTATCGTGAAGCTTTGGTGTATGTCTTGCTCTCATCATAGCATCTAGTGCGTCTTTTGGAGGTAAAGTATTTTTTTCTATACAAAAAAGCTCATCATTTTCATTTAAAGCGATATTCTCTTTTGTTGCAAAACCATTGATAATCCATACATCATTTTCATTTTTGCTGATATTTTCAAAAAATTCCAAACTTGTTTTAAAGTCTGTATCAAGTTCTTTGCCATTGAATTTTACTCTCATCATCCACCTCCTACAAAACTTACGATTTCAGCTTTATCGTTTTCTTTTAAAATCAAATTTTCAAATTCACTCTTAGGTATAATCTCTCCATTTAATTCCAAGGCGATAAGTTCTATTTTCAAGCCTTTTTCTTTGATAAAATCCATAAATTTAAGCTCTTTTAACTCAAGCTTTTGTCCATTGATAATCATTCTAAACCTTTAAAAATTTTCTATCAAGTCTTTAAAAACAAGACAAAGTTTTTCAAATTCTTCTATACTTACCCTTTCATCAATAGCGTGAATTCTATCATTACAAACCCCAAATTCCACTACCTTTACACCGTATTTTGCAAAATACCTTGCATCACTTGTGCCGCCTTTAGTATTAAGCTCTGGCACTTCATGGGTGATTTTTTGAACGCTTTCATTCATTTTTTGAACGATTTTATTATCGATATTTGTCAAAAAAGCTTCGCTTGATTGTTTTAGCTCTAACTCATAGTTTAAACCATGACAAATTTTTTCTACATAACTTTTTACATCTTCTAAGCTTGTATCAGGGGAATTGCGAACATTAAACATAAGTTTTAAATCATTTGGCGTAACATTACACACCTCCATACCTCCGCGAATATCAGTTATAACGATTTTTGAAGGACTAAATTCAGCACTTCCAGGATCAAGATCAAAACCCGCTAAAAGCTTTAAAACTGGCGCAAAATCATGCACAGGATTGATACATTTTTCAGGATAAGCAACATGCCCTTGTTTTCCACGGATTAAAAGCTTTCCATTAATAGAACCACGACGCCCTATTTTAATACTATCGCCGATTTTTTTAACGCAGGTTGGCTCGGCAACCACAGCATAATCAGGTAGCATATCTCTTTCTTGCATCCATTCTAAAACAGCCTTAGTTCCATATATAGCTTCGCCTTCTTCATCACTTGTTAAAATAAGGCTAAGTCTAGCTCCTTTAAAATCCGCATTCTTTACCGCATCTACAAAGGCTGCTACTCCGCTTTTCATATCTTGAGCACCCCTTGCATAGATAAAGCCTTCTTTTTCCACAGGCGCAAAAGCATTATTACTCCAACCCTCGCCTGCAGGCACCACATCTACATGCCCACCAAAAGCTAAATGCTCGCCTTCATCTTTAAATTTTTTAGTGAGTAAAAGGTTTTTAATGCCTTCTTTTTCTATAAAAAAAGCTTCAAAATCACTCAGTTCCATAGCGATGAAATTTAAAGCTCCATCATCATTTGGCGTAACAGATTTAAATTTTAAAAGTTCGATTAAAAATTCTTTTGCATTCATTTTTTATCCTAAGAAAGTTTTATATAATAAATTAAGAGCAAAATACTCTATAATTATAGCTGAAATTATATTGATTATAAAAACAACTTTTGCACTAAAAACATGACTATATCTTGCCACCACAAAGGCTAAAGCACTTACCCAAAAAAGTATAGCCACAACAAGCCCTAAAGTCATCAAATAAGCATGATCACTACTTAAAACCACACTTGCAGCGCTAAGCCAAAATCCTATCACAAAAGGATTTGAACCATTTAAAAAAGCTCCCTTAATATAACTTTTCAAAAGACTTTCTTTAAATTCTTTATGCTCTAAATTTAAGCTTTCTTTCTTTTTTCTTAGCATCAAATACGCCATATAAGTTAAAAAACAAAAACCAAAAATCGCCAAAGAACGCATAAAAATAACATTACCTAAAAAATTTAAAAGCCCAAATTGAAGCAAAAAAAGATAAAGCATATCTATGCTAAATGCTCCAAGTCCTACAGCTATGGAATTTTTAAAAGCTTTTAGTGCATAAGTTAAAATCAAAATATTTACAGGTCCAAAAGGCACACTCACTCCAAAGCCCAAAAAAACTCCACTTAAAAAAGAATCAAACATTACCATCTTTCATAAAATTTTCTATATCAAGTGCGATTTTATCAATAGCGCTTATAATATCTTCAGTGTAGATTTTATCAAAATACCGCTCTAAATTCGCATCTTTTTCGTAGATATTTAAAATACTTTTTTCGCACATTGAAGCATAACGCCCTACAGGCAAAACCGCCCCACTTGTGCCTACGCTGATAAAAAGCGAAGTTTGATTTAGCAAAGAATAAAGCGTAGCATAAGCAGGGGCTTGCTCTTCAAACATGACTATATTGTGTCTTAAATCCTTACTTTTGCATTTTGGACATTGTTTATCTATGATTTTTTCATAGCCTATATTAAAAATTCCTTCACATTTTAGGCAACGAAGTTCGGGCAAAAAGCCATGCAAATGTACTACATCTTTACACCCTGCACGCTCTAGCAAATCATCTACATTTTGCGTGATGACAAAAAGGTTTTTACCCCATTTTTCTTTTAACTGTGCGATTTTTTCATGGGCGTGATTTGGCTTTACATTTTGAAGTTGTGCCCTTCTTGCATCGTAAAAATCAAGTACTTTTTTAGGATTTTTTCTAAAACCTGTTGCAGAGCAAACCTCCATCACATCGTATTCTTCCCAAAGTCCATCATTATCTCTAAAAGTTTTAAGCCCACTTGGAGCAGACAAACCCGCTCCGCTTAATATCATAATGTTTTTCATAATCTCACCACCTTAGCACCAAAACCACCTTGATTGATCGGTGCGTCATTAAAGCCTTTGACACTTTTGTGAGTTTTTAAAAACTCTCTTACCGCAAAGGCAAGCTTTCCTGTGCCTATGCCATGATAGATCAAAACCTCATCAAATCCTGCAAGCAAAGCATCTGAAATAAATTTATCAAGCCTTGAAATAGCCTCATCACTCCTAAGCCCGTGCAAATCCAAGCTAACGCTAAGATTAGTCGGTTTTGCCACACTAATGCTTGTTTTTGGACTTATTTTAGGTGTAGGAGTGCTTTTTTTAAGCAGTTTTAAAGGCACACGAAGTTTGATCCCATCGCTTTCAACCATAGCATCGTTTTTAGAAATGCTTATGATTTTACCCTTAATTTTTTCATATTTTACAAAATCCCCCACACGCAATTCTTCGTTTTGCTCCATACTTGGCAAGATGATTTCTTTTTTAAGTTCATTGGCTTTATTAAGGCTTCTTTGCTTATCTTTTGTGTCTTTAAGCTGTATGGTTTTCTTAGCTTCTTCTATGGCTTTGTGAAATTTAAATTCTAAATTTCTCAAACTCGTACGAAATTCTTGTTCATTTTTTTCTTTTTGATCTTTTAAAGAAAGTAAAATTTCATCGACTTTTTGCTCTTTTTTCTCAACATTTTCAAGCTTAGCTTTTAGTTCTAATTCAAGATTGATATTTTTACCTACAAGTTCCTCTAAATTTTCTTTATCATCGCCATAAAGCTTTTTAGCCTCACTAACTAAATTCGGCGGAATCTGATAACGCAAAGCCGTTTCAAAGGCATAAGATTTTCCTATAGTACCTTTTAAAAACTCGTATTTTGGGCGTGAAAGCTCTTCATCATATAAAGCAGCGATGAGTTCAACTTGCTCATTCTTTGCTAAAAGCATGACAAGGTGTTTGTGGTGGGTGGTGATGATGATTTTAAGATTATTAGTTATGAGTTTTGAAATTAACACACTATACAAACAAGCCGCTTCTTCAAAATCTGTTCCAAGCTCTATTTCATCGATACCTAAAAGCAAATTTTTCTTAGAAAAAAGCCTAGAAAAATGCAACATTCTTCCTGCAAAAGTTGAAATGTCATTTTTAACATTTTGCGGATCTTCTATAATAGCGTCAAATTCTTTAAAAGCACCGATTTTACTTTCACTTGCTTTGATATGCATAGGCAAAAGATGTTTAGCTAAAAATGCTGCGCTTAGCATGGATTTTAAAAGCATGGATTTTCCGCCTGCATTTACCCCTGTGATGATTAAAACTTGTTTTTTAAATTCCAAACTCACGCTTTTTGGATTTTTTAAAGCAGGATGAGCGAAATTTTTAAGAACCAAATCCGTACTTTGATCACACAAAACAAATTCAAAATCCCTTTTTTTAGCAAGTAAAACCCTAGCACTATAATGATCAAAAAGATCAAAGGCTGTATTGATAAATTTTAAAAAAGGTAGGTTTTTTGCTAAAAAAGCTGAGAAATTTTTAGCGTATTCATAATAAATTTCTTCTTTTTGATTTTTGATTTTTTCTATATCATTTTGCAAATTTTCAACACTTAAAGGCACGATATAAAAGCCACCGCCACTACTTCTACCTATGATTTTTGCTTTAATGGCGTGATTAAACCCTCCTCTTACAAGCAAGGCTTCAAGATTGCTTATAAGATGGATTTGTGTATCGATAAGATAAGGCATCAAAGCTTTTGTATGGCAAAATTTCTTAAACTCAACTATTATGTTTTCATTTTTTAATCTTAAAGCAGCATTAAGATCTACAAGTCTTTCATCTAAACTTTCTTTTAATTCCCCTTTCTCATCGAAATTCAAACAAAGCTCCAAAGCCCCGCTAACAAATTCTATCTTTTGCAACCAAGAGTCTAAATTTGTTCCTAGTTTTAATTTTTTTAGCTTTTCAAAATAACGAAAAATTTTTACAAATTCAAAAATTTCATCTAAATGTAAAATTCCTTGCTTGCTTAAATGCACTAAGGCTTTATCAAGATTGCTAAGCTCTGGCATAGTAGGAAATTCCACCTCGCAAAGCTCATGTATACGTTTAAAATGAAGATTAGAATCTCCTTGTAAAAAAATCTCCTTATCTCTTGCAAAAAGGGCTTTAAACTCTTCTAAATAGCTGTTTAAATCAAGCTTTGAGATCAATTCTTCTTTTGTATCATTCATCATTTAACCTACAATCTTTAATATCTATGATTAAAGAATTAAAACTTTGATTATTATCCTTTGAAATAAAACTTCCTGTACCAAATTCATAATTAAAATACGCCTTAGAAACATTGATATCTTTACATAAAATATTTTTATTTTGATTAAAAGCTACGATAATATCTGTTCTTAAATGACTTTTTTGTGTGTTTTCAAATTCAAAAAATACTGCTAAAACAATAAAAATCACAAGTAAAATACCAAAAAAAGGTTTGGTTTTTTTGCCTAATTTTTCACGCAAAGCAAAAGTGATTAAGGCTAAAATTAAAATAATTAAAAAATATAAAAAAACCCTACTCATTTTTTTGCCTTAATTTATTACTGATATCTCCTGCACCAAAACCTATAATAAGCCCTTCTTCAAAAACCTGTCCCTTGGAAGCTACTAAAAATTTACCCTCTCTTTTGATATCTTCTACAAATAAAGCCTTAGGAAAAACCGCTTTTAAATCAAGTTCTATAGGCTCTTCTCCTGCAGCATAAACAGGTAAAATTACAAGCTCATCAACACCTTCAAAAGCCTTTGCAAATTCCTTTAAATTTGTAGCCAAACGCGTGTAGCGGTGAGGTTCAAAGATAGCTGTGATTTTTTTATATCCACCTAATTTTACGTATTCTTGTGCTGCGCTTAAAGTCGCTTTTATTTCAGTAGGATGATGACCATAATCATCGATTAAAACCAAATTTTCATCAGCATGTAAAATATCAAAACGCTTTTTAATACCTTGATAATTTTTAAGCCTAGTTCTTATCGTTTCTATATCTAAAAAATTTAGAGCCGCCAAAATCGCCAAAGACGCATCAAGAGCTAAATGATATCCCATACCAAAAACCTTAAATTCACCTAAATCTTTTAACTCAAAACTTGTAAAAGGTTTGAAATTTTCTATACACATGGTGCAGTTTTTGATATCTTTGCTTGGATAAAGTTTGATTGACTCATTTTTATAATTTTTCAAAAACTCATCTTCAGCATTAATCACGCGAATTTTAGCCACATCTAAAAACTGCGTATAAGCATGATGGAGTTTTGAAACTTCATTGCCATAATGATCTAAATGCTCTGCTTCTGCATTAGTAACTATAGCCAAATAAGGATTTGAATTTAAAAAAGAACTATCGCTCTCATCAGCTTCAAAAACAAGGTTTTGGCTTTCTTTATAAATCATATTTGAACCAAATTCTTTTAAAATCGCTCCGATAATCACAGAAGCATCATCAAGCAAAGAAGCTAAAATACTTGAAGTCGTACTTTTTCCATGTGCTCCTGCAACTGCAAAAACGCGCTTATCTTCTAAAATAAGAGGTAAAGCCTCTTTGCGTGAAAGGCATTTAATGCCTAATTCTTTAGCGTATTTAAATTCAGGATTTTCTTCTTTGATAGCAGCAGAATAAATAACTAAATCTTTGTTTAAAATATTGTCTTTATGATGAGGGATGCTGACCTTAACCCCTTCTTTTTCTAGTTCTTTAGTGATTTTACTCTCTTTAAGATCACTTCCGCTAATTTTAAAACCTTTTTCTTTTAAAAATCTTGCTAAAGCGGAAATTCCTATACCGCCTATGCCGATAAAATGGATATTTTGCATCATTTAAACCTTTATACTTTAAAGGCTAAATTTTAGCACTTTTTTACTAAAAAGAAAATATAAATCCTATTTTGAAATGCCTAAACGCTCGGCTAATTGATATAAATTTAACTCTCTATAAAATTTATCAAAGTCTTTAGTATAACCATCAAGGTTAAAAGCTTTATTCATATCTTTTAAAGTATCATTACTTTCAAAATAATACCCTTTACCGCCACTATAAATACCTTTTTTATCAATCCATACAGCATCGTTGATCCCAAATTCTAATTTCTCATCACTTGGTCTTGCTAACATATTTCTTCCGCCTACGCTTAAATACTTGACATTATTTAAACTTAAAGCATAAAGAGTTGGAAAAATATCTTTATGAGATCCTACACGATCTTTATCATAATAAATATTATCTTGCAAATCCTTAGGAATATAAAGATAAAAAGGTACACTATAAGCAAAAGCTTTTTGGGAATTTAAATCCATACTCATTTCGCGTACTCTATGATCTCCAGTTGCTGCTATAATAACACTATTCTTAAATGGACTTTGTTTTACTTTATCTAGAAATTTTCCAAATTCATTATTTGCATAAGTATAAGCTTTGATAATATTATCTTGTTTATCTTTTTCATAAGGAAGCATATTAAGCAAAGTTTGTGGAATGTTTTGTAATTTTGGCAAATCATTTTGTGGAATTTTATAAGGTGGATGATTGGATATGGTAAGAGCAATTATAAGGGTTTTATGTGGATTTTTTTGAAGCAAGTCATAAACTTTTTTATATAAAAACTCATCAGCTATCCCATAACCATTTTCACTATCTTTTGCTCCATTATACTCTTTCATTAAAATATTTTCATCTATAATCTCATCTACTCCCAAAATACTGAGATAATTTTTAATATTTTGCCAAGATCCATTACCTGCACTTACAAAAATCACCTTATATCCTGCTTTCTTATAAACAGCAATAGGTGTTAAATCCAAATAAGTTTTCTGAAATTTACTTGTAGAAATATTAGAAAATGGACTTACAAAAAATAAGTTTGCAAAACTTGGTATAGTTCCATTACTAGAACTCAAAAAGCGTTTGAATAAAAAATCTTGCTTAAAATGTTTATCTAATGAACCTAAAAAATTATGTTCTGTATTTGTAAAATCAGCCAAATTAAGCCCAAAACTTTCCATTAAGTTAACAAATACACTAGGATGATTCTTTTCAGCTTTTAGATTTATAGGACTTTGATGCAAATAATCAAAAAGTTTTTCTTTAAGTTCTTGTGCTTTCAAAGGTGTGATAACCTTCAAAGCCGCTTCTTCTTTATATTGTTTTAAAGCCCAAGAAAATGCCATAATTGGATTTAACATTGTATCATTTACAACACTATACTCACTAAAAGAATAATTTTGTACATTTATAGCCACATGCTTAAAGGGGCCCCTTAAGGCTATAACATAAACAATAATTAATATTAAATTTAAAGCTATCAAGGGAAATAATCTTAAATTAACAGGTTTTAGCTTTAAATTTAATATTTTCAAATTTAAAAAAAATACAAAAACTCCAAAAATCAACATTAAAGCTAAAATTTTTAAAATTGGATAATCATGATAAATAATACTTAAAATAGTTTTTGTATTATCATCTTTTAGAGTAAACATAAAAATATCAAATTTAGTCTTGTAAATTTCGTAATAATAGTATTTTACATAAGAAAATCCTATACAAAGACAAGAAAGAACAATTATATAAACGCTTGAAAAAATGAAATAAAAATTTTTACTATATATTACTAACTTATTATTTATTTTTATATTAGAAAAAATTAAACTTAAAAAACCACAAAGCAAGAATGGTAAAAACGCTGCGCTTAAAAATCTTATATCATGAAAAACACCCAAAAGATACATTAAAAAGATTTCATTTTTATCACTAATTAAACCTGTAGGGATGAAAGAATTTTGCATTAAAATACGATTAATGGCAAAAGTTACTATAAATAATACACTAAAAATAAAAATTTGAAGTAAAATTTTTCTCATATTTACCTTCTTTAAAAATTCTTAAGAATTTTATCAAAACCCCAAAGTTTTCTTGCTTCATCACTTTTTTTAGGCTCTATAATAAGCATTTCTTCTTCAGAACCTAATTTACTTTCTATCTCGCCAAAAGCATTGATAAACAGAGTATCGCCGTAAAAATTCCACTCATCTTTTGTTTTGCCTATGCGATTTACTCTTAAAATGCTTGTAGAATTTAAAAAAGCTCTTGTTTTTAAAAGTTCTTCCCATCTTTGTTTACTTTCAAAGGTACAAGCACTAGGAACGATAACCAAATCAATTTTTTTCGCCATAATCTGTTGCCAAAAAATATCAAAATGCGTCTCAAAACCAAAAAGTAAAGCACATTTTAATTTTTCATAATTAAAAGTAAAAATTTTTAATTCTGATGGAGTTTTGTTGCTGAAAAATTTTTCTTCATTCCAATGTTCATAAGGCATTAAAATTTGCTGTTCATAACTTTTAACACCATTTGGAGTCACTTTTAAGCAAAGTTTTTTATAACTTTTAGCTTCAACGCTTACATAAGGAGCGATGATTTCTAATTCGTATTTTTTAGCAAGTTTAATCAAGCTTTCTTTTTTAGCTTCACTTTGTTCTTTTATCATATTTTTTGGCATATGCAAAAGTTCTGTAAAAAAACTGTTGATCACATATTCGCCCAAAACTACTAAATTTGCCCCATTGTCTTTTGAAGCTTTGAGATAATAATCAAGCCTTGATTCACTTAAAGCTAAAGTTGGAAACTGTAAAGCCGCTATTTTACTCATCGATTTGCTCCACTTCTAATTTTGCTTTTTCAAGCTCAAGTCTTGCTTTTTTGATACTTTCTAAACCCTCTTTGTAAATTTTTACACTTTCATCTAAGGCAAGCTCTTGATTGTTTAATTTTTCCAAAGATTCATTAGCGTGTTTTAAATTTTCTTCAAAACTCATTGATGATTGACCTTGTAATTTGGTGCTTCATGAGTGATAGTAACATCATGTACATGACTTTCTTTAAGCCCTGCGGTAGTAATTTCAACAAATTCAGCCCTTTTTTGAAAATCTTCTATATCTTTAGCTCCAACATAACCCATAGAAGAACGCAAACCTCCTAAAAGTTGATGCACCACGCTTCTTATACTTCCTACATAAGGAACGCGCCCTTCTATACCTTCAGGAACAAGTTTATCTTGAGCAGTACCTTGCTGAAAGTATCTGTCTGAACTTCCCTTTTGCATAGCCCCAAGCGAACCCATACCACGATAAGACTTATATTGTCTTCCTTGATAAGTAAAAAGCTCTCCTGGACTCTCATCTGTTCCAGCTAAAAGCGATCCTATCATAACAGAACTCGCACCTACGGCTAAAGCTTTTGCAATATCACCTGAATATTTAATTCCACCATCAGCTATCACAGGAACGCCAAATTTATTTGCTTCTTCCACACACTCATCAATGGCTGAAATTTGAGGCACACCCACACCTGAAACAATACGTGTGGTACAAATACTTCCTGGCCCAATACCTACTTTAACCGCATCTACTCCTGCTTCACAAAGTGCTTTTGCTGCAGCTGCAGTGGCGATATTTCCTGCGATAAGATCTAAATTTGGATATTTAGCTTTAATCGCTTTTACTGTATCAATAATACCCTTAGAATGTCCATGCGCAGAATCAAGCACAACAACATCAACACCCGCTTCAACTAAAGCATCCACACGATCCATTTGTCCTACTCCTATAGCCGCACCCACGCGTAATCTTCCAAAATTATCTTTATTGGCATCAGGATATTCTTTGCGTTTTTTAAGATCTTTTATAGTGATAAGTCCTTCCAAGCGTCCTTGTTCATCAACTATAGGAAGTTTTTCTACTTTGTTGGTACTGAAAATTTTTTCCGCATCATCTAAAGTACAACCCTTTGGAGCAGTGATTAAAGGCATTTTAGTCATAACATTTTCAACCAAATTTGAAAAATCGCTCTCAAATCTTAAATCACGATTGGTAAGTATGCCTATTAGTTTCTTATCTTCATCTACTACAGGAACACCTGAAATTCTATACTCTGCCATGATTTCTAAAGCCTCTGCAACACTTGCTTTAGGACTTACAAAAATAGGATCGATAATCACCCCGCTTTCACTTTTTTTCACTCTTTTTACTTCTCTAACCTGCGAGGCTATATCCATATTTTTATGAATCACTCCAAGTCCTCCAAGTCTTGCCATCATAATAGCAGCCCTGTGTTCAGTAACTGTATCCATAGCCGCAGAGATTAAAGGCATATTTAAAGTGATATTTTTTGTCAGTTTAGTATGAATTTTTACTTCCTTAGGTAGAACTTCAGAATACCCAGGACGCAATAATACATCTTCAAAAGTTAAAGCTCTTTTTACAATTTTCATCTTTCATCCTTAATTTTTAATCATTTGTTCTAAACTTAAAGCCCCATCTAACAAGGTTTGTTCATCATAAGCTTTGCAAATCAGTTGTGCTGATATATTAAGCCCTTCTTTATCTTTTGCAACAGGCACACTAATGCCTCCAAGCCCTGCTAAATTTACAGAGATAGTATAAACATCTTCTAAATAAGTTTGCATAGGGCTTTTTTGGGTATCAAATTTAAAAGCTGTCGTAGGCGTTACAGGCATAAAAATAAGATCACAATCTTGCAAAATTTCTTCATATTTTGCCTTGATAAAAGCTCTAGCTTTTTGTGCTTTGATATAATACGCATCATAATATCCACTGCTTAAAACAAAAGTTCCTAACAAAATTCTTCTTTTTACTTCTTCGCCAAAACCTTCGCTGCGTGTATTTACATACATTTCTTTTAAATTTTGGATATTTTCAGAACGCTTGCCATAACGCACTCCATCATAACGACTTAAATTTGCACTTGCTTCAGCTGTTGCGATGATATAATATGCCGCAATATCAAACTTAGAATCAAGCAAATTTTTATATACAATCTCATGTCCATTAGCTTTTAACATATCTATGGTTTTTAAAAGTGCGTTTTTTACTTCACTATCTGCATCATTGACATAATTTTCAATCACTGCGATTTTTAATTTTTTATTTGCATTTAAATTTGGAACGGTTTTGATAAACTCGATATTTGCACTTGTGCTATCCATTTTGTCATATCCTGCGATCGCATCATATAAAATTGCCGCATCTTCTACATTTTGCGTTAAAACCCCGATTTGATCCAAACTTGAAGAATAAGAAGCTAAGCCATAGCGACTCACTCTTCCATAACTCGGTTTAAATCCTACACAACCACAAAAAGCCGCAGGTTGGCGTACAGATCCACCTGTATCAGAACCCAAACTTGCCAAAGCCAAGCCACCCGCTACCGCAGCAGCACTTCCACCACTTGACCCACCTGGAACACGCTCAAAATTTAAAGGATTTAAAGTTTTTCCATAACAAGAACTCGCTGTTGAACTTCCCATAGCAAATTCATCCATATTGCAACGCCCAAAAGGAGAAAAACCATTAGCTTTTAAATTAACAATCGCACTTGCATCATAAGGAGCAATATAACCTTGTAAAATCTTACTCGCACTAGTAAGCTCCCAGCCCTTTACGCTGATATTATCTTTTATAGCTACAGGCACACCTTCACCTGAAACGCTTAAGTCTTTATCTAAAAATTGTTCAATATAAGCACCTAATTTTTTTTCTTTTTTTGCTTTTTCATTGAGTTCTTTTTTTAAATTTTCAAGTTCTTCTTTGGAGTATTTTAAAGCTTCTTTTAAAGTTATCATTTATTTTCCTTTGTTTTTTTGATCAAAAATACTGCTAAAGCACTAAAAGCCAAAACCACCGCTATAGTTGTGATGATAATACTATTTGGAATCGGATTTTCTAGCATTGAACTCCTTTTAAAACTTCTTCACATCTTAAACAAGGTGTTTCTTCATTTTTACTTTGAAGTTTCCAACATCTTGGGCATTTACAAAGTGAAGCTTTGGTGATTTTAAATTTCTCATTCTCTACTTCAAATTCAGCCAAAATTTCTTCATTTTCATTGCTGATTTGACTTACCATAAACCAATCGGCTAATTCCTCATTTGGGAATTTATTAAAACTGATGTTTAAATTTAATTCCAAAGTAGATTTAATGATTTTATCTTTTTTAAGTATATCAATTTGTTCAAAAAATTTCTCTCTAGCGCTCATTAAAAATGTATCATCTATACCAAAATCATAATCAAAATCTTGAGTTAAACTCAGATCAAATACATCTTTTGCATCGCCTTTGATTAAAACATTAGCATGTTCTAGAGCCTCATCTACACTATAGCTTAAATTTGGAGCAAGTAAATTTAAAAGCTCTTTTGCCATCAAAGCCATAGCCACTTGAGCAGATTTTCTTCTTTGGGCATTTTCACTATCGCAATAAAGCCTATCTTTACTGATATCAAGATAAATCCCACTTAAATCCGCACTTAAAAAATTTAAAAGCAAACTAAAACCTTTGGCAAATTCATAAGCAAAAAATGCTTCTTTACTTGCTTTAAAAACTTTGGTTGCACGACTTAATATCCATTTATCAATAAAACTAAATTCTTTAACTTCTAAATCTTTTAAATCATTGGTATTAGCAAGTAAAAATCTTATAGTGTTTCTTATTTTGCGGTATTGTTCGCCCACTTGTTTTAAGATATTGTCTGAAATTTTTAAATCACTTGAATAATCACTTAAAAGTATCCAAAGTCTTAAAATTTCAACTCCATAGGTTTTTGCTACATATTCAGAAGCGATCACGTTGCCTTTAGATTTAGACATTTTTTGCCCTTTTTCATCGGTGGTAAAACCATGAGTTAAAATGCTTTCATAAGGTGCGCTTTCATTGATCGCTGTACCTACAAGCAAAGAGCTTTGAAACCAACCCCGATGCTGATCGCTTCCTTCTAAATACATACTTGCTCTTTTTTCTCCTGCGTCATAAAGTCCGCTATTTAAAACTGCATTAAAAGTACTTCCGCTATCAAACCAAACATCTAAAATATCATATACTTTTTCTAAATTTTCAGCTTTGTATTTTGAATTTGTAGGAATTAAATCTTTGATTTCAAACTCCCACCACGCATCAGCACCGTGTTTTTCAAAAATAGCTGCTACAAAGTCAAAAAGTTCATCATCAAAAATCACTTCCTTAGTGTTTTTATCTCTAAAAAAGGCTATAGGCGTTCCCCAGTCCCTTTGTCTTGAAATACACCAATCTGGGCGATTTTCCACCATAGAACCTATTCTTTTTACCCCACTTTGCGGATAAAAGGTTGTTTTTAAAAGTTGTTCTTTTGCACACTCTCTTAAAGTTTTTCCTTGAAGTTTTGGTTCATCCATTAAAATAAACCATTGTTTAGTAGCTCTATAAATCACAGGCTTATGCGTTCTCCAACAAAATGGATAAGAGTGTATAAATTTAGAAGAATGTAAAAGTTTTTCGCCTAAAAGTTCTAAAATTTTTTCATTGGCCTTAAAAATATGAAGACCTATAAACTCTTCAAGCAAATGAGAAGGCAAAAGCCCTTTAGCTCTTAAAGTTTCATCATAACATCCACTATCATCAACAGGCATTAAAACTTCAATACCGTATTTCAAACAAGCATAGTAATCATCTTCGCCATGTCCTGGTGCAGTATGTACAAGTCCACTTCCACCATCCATCAATACATGCTCACCCATGATTAAAACAGATTTTCTTCCATTTAAAGGATTGATAGCTTCAAGTTTTTCAAATTCTTTTGCGTTGAGTTCTTTTTGAATTTCTCCACTTGTAAGTCCTTTTTCTACCATGCTTTTAAGCAAAGCACTTGCAAAAATCAAACCTTCTTTAGTGATCACATAATTTTCGTTAGGATTTAAGGCTATAGCTTGATTAGCCACCAAAGTCCAAGGCGTAGTTGTCCATATCACTGCGCTTGCTTTTGAAACGCCTAATTTTTCGCAAGCTTTTACATCTAAATCAAAAGCCACAAAGATAGAATAATCTTCTTTATCTTGATACTCTACTTCAGCTTCCGCTAAAGCTGACTTTGCCGCCCAACTCCAAAAAACAGGTTTAGAACGCTCACAAAGTAAGCCTTTTTTAGCAATCTCACATAAAGTTCTATAAATCGCTGCTTCAAACTCAAATTTCATAGTCAAATAAGGCTTATCCCAATCCGCAATAATGCCTAAATCTTTAAATTCTTCTCTTTGGATATCTACAAATTCACTCGCATGTTGTCTGCAAAACTCACGAATTTCTTTCTTGCTTAAGCTTTTTTTCTTTTCTCCAAGCTTTACTTCTACTTGTTGTTCTATAGGTAAACCATGACAATCCCACCCTGGAGTAAAACGCACACTCTCACCTTTAAAATAATGCGTTTTGATAATAGTTTCTTTTAAAATTTTATTTAAAGCATGTCCTATATGAATATGTCCGTTAGCATAAGGGGGGCCATCGTGCAAGGTAAAACTTTTTTTCGCATTTTTGCGATTTTCTTTCATTTTTTCATAAGCATAATTTTGCTCAAACCATTTTTTAAATCTTTGCGGTTCAAGTTCCGCTAAATTCGCCCGCATAGCAAAAGTAGTGCTGGGCAAAAATAGAGTTTCTTTGTAGTCCATTTTTTCCACCTAATTTTTAATAATCTTAAATTCTACTCAAATTAGCTTTAATTTCTACTTTGTTTTTGGCTATAATTATAAGAAAAAAAGGAAAATTTATGAAACATTTGCTTTATCTTATAGGAGATGAGCTTACTATAAACGAAAAATTCAAAAATTATATTTATAGAACTTATGAAGAAAAATTTAAAGAAATTAACGAAATTCGCATACAAAATAAAACCGATAAAGATTTACCCTTTTTGCTTGAAAATCTCTTAAATCAGTATGATTTTATCACTTTATTTACAAGCCCTTTGCATTATGCGACTGTTGCTAAAATTTTAGCAACTTTAAATGATGATAATCTTATCTTAAAAGATGATACCTTGGTTCCAGATAAAGCAGAATTTAGTAAAAATAGCTTTGTATGTAATTTTTCAAATTCAAAAATTAATGTCGTTAAAATAAATCCAAGCGAAAAATTACCTGATCTTCTTGGGCATATAAAATTAAATTTTGCATATTTTTGCATTTTTGGCATGGATGATGAAAGCGCTATATTACTACTGCAAACCCTAACAAAATCTTATGAGATAAGTATAAAATCAACCAAGTTTTTAGATAATCTTGTGCTTATTAAGGCCACTTGCGCTAATTTTGGAAAACTTGATGGTTTTTTAAATAGCGTAAAAAATCTTTTTGGACAAAAGGTGTTTTTAGGTAAAGATCCTATACATTTTATAAGCTCTAAACTTTTAGAAAAAAAATTAAAAATTTCTTTTGCTGAAAGTTGCACAGGCGGACTTTGTGCAAGCACCTTAACCAAAATTTCAGGTGTAAGTGAAATTTTTGAAGGATCTATTGTAAGTTATTCCAACCGCATCAAACACGAATGGCTTGGAATTAGCGAAAGCGTCTTAGAAAATAATGGCGAATACAGTGAACGTTGTGTTTATTTTATGCTAAAAGGTATTTTTAAAACGGCTAATCCTGATTTTGCCTTAGCTATTAGCGGAGTAGTTGGCGAAAAAGATGAGGGAAAAATAAAATCAGGCACTATTTATATAGGCGCAATGTTTAGAGATGGAACTTTTATCCAAGAAACGCTTTATTTAGATGGAGATCGTGAATTTATGCAAGAACAAGCTGTTTTAGCAACTTTTTGCCTACTTTTAAAATTAAAACCTGAGATTTTTGAAATTTAAGGGATTTAAAAATGAAAGAAATTAAGCTAAAAGAAGACTTGGAAAAAATTTATCCCTTGATAAAACAATTAAGAAATAACCTATCTTTGAAAGATTTTTTAGACAAAATCCAACTTGCTACACAAACTCAACATTATAAACTTTTTGCCTATGAAAATGAGGGAAGCTACAAAGCAGCTTGTGGAGTCATGCCCTTTAATGTACTTTATCATAATCATTGTCTTTATATTTGTGATTTTGTCGTAGATGAAGCTTTAAGAGGAAAAGGTATAGGTCAAGCTTTTTTGAAAAAAATCCAAATTTGGGCAAAAGATCAAGGATATGAAGAATTAGAACTAAGTTCAAGTTTTTTTAGAACACAAGCTCATGAATTTTATATCCAAAAAATGGGTTTTGAAAAATCCGGTTTTGTTTTTAAGAAAAATATCAAACTATAATATTTTTTGATTAAGCTTTGCATTTTATAATTAATATTATTATTTTTGATTTTAAGGAATAAAATGAATTTTAAAGAACTAATTTCAAAACGCAGAGCTTGTAAACTTTTTAATGATAAAAAAATCAATGAAAAGGATTTGCATTTTATCTTAGAAAGTGGAGTCTTAGCCCCAAGCTCACATGGATTTGAGCCTTGGAAATTTGTAGTATTAGAACAAAAAGAACACAATCTTAAACTCTCAACCCTATGTTACAATCAACAAAATGTAGCAAGTGCGAGTCATAATATCATTTTTCTAGCAAGAAAAGATCTTCAAAGCAAAGATGAATTTGCACAAAAACAAGTGCGTCGTTTCTCAGGTTCTAGCGAAGAAAATTTTCAAAAAATTTTAGAAATTTACACCCATAAAACCAATGCAATGAATGATAATGAACTCTATCATTACGCACAACTTCAATGCTATCTTGCTATGATGCAAATGTCGCTAGCTGCAATGAGCTTAGGTATTGATTCTTGTATGATAGGTGGCTTTGAAAAAGCTAGAGTTGATAATTTTCTTAATTTAACTTATCCTTTTGAAACTGCTGTAATTTTATCCTTAGGATATAAAGCCCATGAACCAAAATATTCTACTCAACGCTTAAATTTTAATGAAGTCGTCGAATTTTACAAGGAAAAATAATGAAAAAAGAACTTGAAATTTTTAGCACAAGATATTCTTGTAGAAATTTTAAAAATGAAAAACTCAAAAAAGAGGATTTAAATTCTATTTTAGAAATAGCAAGATTAAGCCCCAGTTCCTTGGGACTGGAACCTTGGAAATTTATAGTAGTGCAAGATGAGAAAAGAAAAGAAGAACTTTCTAAAATTTGCAATCAACAAAAACATGTAAAAGATTGTGCTGCATTAATTATAATCATTTCAAGACTTGATTTTTTGGATTATTTTGAAGAAAAACTTAGAAAAAGAGATATGAGTGAAACAGAAATGCAAAAACGCTTAGATACTTATATGCCTTTTTTAAAATCTCTAAATCAAGAACAAAAAATATCTTATGCAAGAGAACAAGCTCATATAGCTCTAGCTAGCATACTTTACAGTGCTAATGCTTTAAATATAGCAAGCTGCACTATAGGTGGTTTTGATAAAGAAAAGCTTGATTCTTATTTATCACTTGATATTCAAAAAGAAAGATCAAGTTTGGTGGTGGCTTTAGGATATTGCAACGATAAAAAAAATCCTCAAAAAAATCGTTTTAGTTTTGATGAAGTTGTAAAATTTATTTAAATTTTGCTTTTAAGCAAAATTTAAATAAAAATAAACTGATTCTTTTTTGTATTTTTACTAAGTCTTTGCTTAAATTTTATACAATTTTGATTATAATTTTACATTTAATTTCACAAGGCTTGTTATGAATTTACCCAATATCTTGGCGATTTTTAGAATGGTTTTAGCGCCTTTGCTATTTTTTTTGTTAATTCATAAATTTGAAAATATTCATCAAAGTTGGATTAACTATTTTGCTGCTTTAACTTTTTCATTAGCAGCTTTAAGTGATTTTTTCGATGGATACATCGCAAGAACTTGGAAACAAACTACAAAACTAGGCGGAATCTTAGATCCATTAGCCGATAAAATGCTTGTTTTAGCAGCTTTTTTAGGGCTTTTACTTACAGGAAAAGCTAATGAATGGGTAATTTATATTATACTAGTAAGGGAATTTTTTATCACAGGTTTTAGAGTTGTAATGATCAGTGAAAATTTAAATGTCAATGCTTCTTTTGCAGGCAAACTTAAAACCGCTTTTCAAATGACTGCGATAGGATTTCTAATCATGGAGTGGATAGGCGGAGAAATTCTACTTTACATAGCTTTGATTTTAACTCTTTATTCTGGATTTGAATACATCTATACTTATATAAAAGCTCAGAAAAAAGGAGAAAAATGAGATCTTTATTGCTTTTAATTGTTATTTTGATTTTGGGAATTAAATTTTATTCTATTGAATTTTTAGCAACTGTTTTAGTCATCTCATTTTTAATTTTCTTTCACGAATTAGGACATTTTTTAGCTGCAAGATCTTTGGGTGTAAAAGTTGAAGTCTTTAGCATAGGATTTGGAAAAAGTCTTATAGAGCGTGAATTTAAAGGCACGAACTATCGCTTAAGTGCTTTGCCACTTGGAGGATATGTTAAACTTAAAGGACAAGATGATATGCGTCCTGGTTTTGAAAATCTAGACAAAGATAGCTATAGCATTTTAAGTCCTTTAAAAAAGATTTATATTCTTTTTGCTGGACCATTTTTTAATCTAATTTTAGCTTTTTTTCTTTATATTATCATAGGAAATTTAGGTCTAAACAAACTTGCTCCGCAAATAGGAAACATAGCGCCAAACTCTGCTGCACAAGAAATAGGACTTCAAAAAAATGATACTATCTTAGAAATTAACGGTGTAAAAATTCAAAGCTTTGATGAAATTTCAAAGCATTTAGGTTTAGAGCCTTTGAAAATATTAATCGATAGAGAAGGAAAAAATTTAGAATTTACCCTAACTCCAAAAATAGGACAAGGATATAATGACTTTGGACAAATCGTTGAAAAACCTCAACTTGGAGTCAGTCCAAATGGGACAAGCACTCTTGTAAAACATCAAGGTTTAGAAAGTTTTAAATATGCCATACAAGAAAGTTTTCAAGCTTCTACACTCATCATCAAGGGTATAATAAAACTCATAAGTGGTGAAGTTGAAGCAAAAAATTTAGGCGGTATTATCACCATGACTGAAATTACCTCAAAGGCTGCACAAAATAGCTTTACTTTGCTTTTATTTATCACTGCTTTAATTTCTATAAATTTAGGCATTTTAAATCTTTTACCTATTCCTATGCTTGATGGAGGACATATACTTTTTAATCTTTATGAAATGATTTTTAGACGCAAGGTTCCACAGCGTGCTTTTGAATACTTAAGTTACGCAGGCATGGCAATACTTTTAAGCTTAATGCTCTTTGCAACTTATAATGATATATCAAGGATTGCAGGTGAATAAAAAATTTTCCTACCCTATTCCAAATTTTACTGATAGAAGAAAAAGTATCATCTTTTGGCGCTATTTACGTTTTCAAGCAAGAAAAATTCTATATTTTCCTCAAGTAAGGCTTCTAGAAAAAACGCTTAATGAAGAAAAAAATAAACATTTAAAAGACTTTTTCTCTCAAAGACCCTATGCTTGCTACAATGCTATAAGAAGATTTTGCGATAAAAGTTTTAAAGCAAATGAACGCGTTAAAACACTTATTTATGATGTTGATAAGGGACTTACTTGTTTTAAATTTCTTCCCGAAGAACAAATGATTTTTTCTTTTGATGAAGATTTTGAGCTTTTTTTAGGATATAACCATAATGTTTACGAAGAAGGTTTTTGGGCTTTTTCTTTAAAATTTAAAAAATACACTATTTCACAATGTAATTTTTGCTTTACTTTAGAAAATAATCTTCTACTTTCTTGCATACAAGGATATAAATACAAAGATTTTAATATTTTAGAAATTAATAAAATTTTAACTAAAAAATGTCATGGTTTGCGCCCTGTTGCTTTACTTATAGAATGCTCTAAGATGCTTTGTGAAATTTTAAAACTTCAAGCTACTTTAGGTGTACATGAAAAAAATCAAATCCGTTCTCAAAAAGGAAAAGAAAAAGGATATTTTGTAGATTATCAAAAAATTTGGCTAGAAAATGGTGGAGAATTAATAAAAATCGATAAACACAAATACTACAAGCTCCACCACTCGCAAAAAAACCTAGAAGAAATCCCTTCACAAAAACGCTCCATGTATAAAAAACGTTTTGCCATGCTTGAAGAAATCAAAGTAAATTTAGATAAGACATTGGATATTCAAGACTAATTAAGTATATTTTGATATAATCTAGTCTTGCTTTATGCAAAATCCTTGCTCATGAAAATGGGCTTTAATATCCATAAGGAGAAAAGATGAAACATTATGAGGTTTTATTTATCTTAAAACCAACACTTACCGAAGAGGAAGTGAATGCGAAGTTGGAATTCGTTAAAGAAGTCCTAACCAAAAATGGTGCAGAAATTGAAACTGTTGTTCCAATGGGCACTAGAAAATTAGCGTATAAAATCAAAAAATACGAAAGAGGAACTTATTTTGTGATTTACTTCAAAGCTCCTACAAACTTAATTGCAGAGCTTGAAAGGGTGTTAAGAATCACTGAAGAAGTAATAAGATTTTTAATCGTAAAATATGAAAATAAAAAAGAAATTGCAGCTTGGGAAAAACTAAGCCACGGGATTAAGCAATCTAAAAAAGAAATCAAACCTTTAGATGCTCCTGAAATTCAATAAGGAAAAAGATGTTTAACAAAGTTGTTTTGGTTGGAAATCTTACACGTGATATAGAAATGCGTTATGCACAAAGTGGTAGTGCTATTGGAGCTTCCGCTATAGCAGTAACAAGAAGATTTACCACAAATGGAGAAAAAAGAGAAGAAACTTGCTTTATTGATATAAGCTTTTATGGTCGCACCGCAGAAGTTGCAAACCAATACCTTACAAAAGGTTCAAAAGTACTCATAGAAGGACGTTTGAGATTTGAACAATGGAGTGATCAAAATGGACAAAATCGCTCTAAACATAGCATTCAAGTTGAAAATATGGAAATGCTTGGCAATTCCAATGCTCCACAACAAGGCGGTTTTGGCAATAATAGCTTTTCAAACAACAATTATAGTGGAAACTATGAAAATCAAAGCTATGATCCTTATATGAGTGAAAATCAAAATTTTAATAAAGCAAAAGCAAACCCTGCTCCACAAAGAAACCAAAACCCACAACACGAAGAAAAATTAAAAGAAATTGATATCGATGCTTATGATAGCGATGATACTAATTTACCATTTTAAAGGATAAACTATGGCAGAAAAAAGAAAATACTCTCGCAAATATTGCAAATACACTGAAGCAAAAGTTGAATTTATTGATTATAAAGATACAGCAATGTTAAAACATGCTTTATCTGAAAGATTTAAAATCATGCCACGCCGTTTAACAGGCACAAGCAAAAAATACCAAGAAATGGTAGAAGTTGCAATCAAACGTGCAAGACATGTAGCTCTTATCCCTTATATAGTGGATAGAAAAGAAGTAATCAATAATCCTTTTGAAGGACTATAATCTTTTAAAGCAAACTTGTAAAAAGTTTGCTTTCTTATACATTTATTCTCAAAATAAAGTTAAACCAAAGTATATTCTAAAACATCACTGAAAGTATCAACAGCAATGATTTCCATATTGTCTCTAACCTCACTAGGAATATCTTTTAAATCTCTTTCGTAATTTTTTCTTGGAATTAAAGCTGTTTTTATATCTGCTTTATAAGCTGCAATTAATTTTTCTTTTAATCCGCCTATTGGTAAAACTTTTCCTTTTAAATCTATTTCACCCGTCATTGCAACATCTGCTTTAACCTTTTTATCACTAAAAATAGAAGCAATAGCTGTGCTTATCGTAATACCTGCACTTGGGCCATCTTTTGGAGTAGCTCCATCTGGCACATGTATATGAATATTATAACTATCATAAACATTAACTTTAGGATCAATAATTATTTTTTTAGGTATTTTTATTTTTCCTTCATCGATTAAAACTTTTATCATACTAAAAGCAATTCTAGCTGATTCTTTCATTACATCACCCAAACTTCCTGTGAGCGTTAATTCTCCTTTACCTTTAATTTTTACAGCCTCTACTTTTAAAACATCTCCACCTACGCTTGTCCAAGCCAAACCATTGACCTGACCTACTTGATTTTCTCCATTATTTTTTTCTATTTCAAAAACTTTTTTATCTAAAAATTCATTCAAATTTTTTGTATTAATAATGACTTTTTTAATATTTTCTAAAAGTAGTTTTTTAGCACTCTTACGACACAACTCTGCCACTTTGCGACGCAAATTTCTAACTCCTGATTCACGAGTATAATCGCTAATGATTAGCTCTATAGTTTCATCATCAATAAATAATTCATTGGATTTTAAGCCATGTTTTTTAAGCTCATCTGGAATTAAATATTTTTTCATTATATGAAATTTTTCACTTGGAGTATAAGAGCTAAGTTCTATAAATTCCATTCTATCTCTTAAAGGTGCAGGAATATTGCTAATATCATTTGCCGTTGCTATAAAAATGACTTTACTTAAATCAATATTAAAATTTAAATAATAATCCCTAAATTTAGAATTTTGCTCTGGATCTAAAATTTCTAAAAGCACCGCACTTGGATCGCCTCTAAAACTGCGATTTAATTTATCAATTTCATCCAATACAATTACAGGATTAATTTGTTTTGCCTCTATGAGTCCTTGAGTAATACGTCCAGGCATAGCGCCTATATAAGTTCTACGATGACCACGCAGCTCATTAACATCTTCAAGTCCACCTAAGGCTATACGAATAAGCTCTCTTTTTAAAGCTTTTGAAACAGAATTTGCCAGTGAAGTTTTACCAACGCCAGGAGGCCCATAAAGACAAAGTATAACTTTAGCACCATCTTTTTCTGCTATTTTTCTTTTTTCTAAAAGTTCCCTAACTGCAAAATATTCTTCTATGCGTTCTTTTGGTTTATTTAATGCATAATGATCATGGTTGAGCTGTTTTGAAACTTCCTTAATATCAAGTTTTTTCTTAGAAATTTTTTCAAAAGGAACATCTAATGCTGTTTCTATGTAAGTTTGAATCATCGATGCTTCGGAATTATCTTGATGAATGCGTTCGAATTTTTCAATTTGTTTTTTGATTTCTTTATAAGCGTCTTCGTGCATAAATTTCTTCTTTAGCTCCAGACGCTTTTGATACTCTCTAACCTCATCTTCTTTTTGCGTATCAGAACCAAGCTCTTTTTGAATTTGTCTTAATTGTTCTTTTAAAAAATATTCTTTATTTACCTTATCAATACGAGAATGTACTTTATTTTTAATTTCTTTTTGAATTTTATTAGCTTCTATTTCTTGAGCAATTAAATCTATTAATTTTACTAATTTTTGCTCAAGATCTGTTAAAACAAAAAACTCATAAGCAACTTGTTTTTTAATACGCACAGTATTTAAAATCAAATCGCAAATCCTAGATGCATCAAAACCTTCTTCAATTGTTCTTAAAAGATCTGGAGAAAAATAATGACTAATATTTGCCAAATTTTTTACTTTCTCTTTTAAAACTTCAAGAAGTGCTTCTTTTTTAGTTCCTTCTAAAAAATCTTCTTTTATAAGTTCTATCTTGGCTTCTAAAGGTTTATTAGAAATTTGCTCTATAATTTTACCCTTGGCATATCCTTGAAAAAGTATTTTCACTCTTCCATCAGGCAAAGGAACTTTTCGCATGATAGTCCCAATCACTCCGCAATTATAAATTTCATCAAAATTTCTTCCATTTTCCAACTTTGAAGGTGCAACAAAAAGCATGCTATCATTTTTAATCGCAAGATCTAAAGCTTTCATATTGGATGAATCGTTAATAAAAATAGGAGTTATCATAAAAGGATATAAAAATAATTCATCTTCAACCAATACTGGTAAATTTGCTGGATAATTTTGTATCTCTTCAATCTGCATTTATTTTCCTTGTTTATTAAAATCTTTCAAATATACTTCTATACCAAGGAAGCTCAGGTTTGATAATACTTTGCTGATAAAATTCACTTTCTTGAAGTCTTTGTTTATAAATTTGTGCACTTTCATCATGCCCTATGCGCTGGTATAGATTTTCTATAGTGCTATTAAGATAAAAAACCGCTAAATTAAATTTTGTAAGCATTGTCTGAACCAAAGGTTCATATTCTGTATAAGGATAATCTTTCAAAAAAGTATCTATTTCTTTTTGGCTTTCAAGCATTAAAGCCTGATTACGATTTGGCACTGCAAATGCATCAAATTTTGCCTTAATTTTAAGATAACGAATATAATCAGCATTGCGTGAATTTCCAAATTTTTTATTATATTCATCTAAATAAAATTCAGCTAACTTATATTCCTCTTCATCCATATGAGCTTGTGCTAAAATAATTAAAGTAGTTTCCAATAAAGGATCGGCAACATGCTCACTTGCCATACCATTATAATGATCATCAGCTTTTTCCAAATCCTTGTCCTGCAAATCTTTAATAATTTGCTTATACCACTCACTAGCACTAAGATTGTATAAACCTTCATCATTTTTCGTACTACACGCACTAAAAAAAACACTTAAAAAAACCAATAAAAAAATACCTTTTTTCATACTTCACCTTGATTTATATTCTCAAAAATCTATATTTTAACGATTTTATAATTATGTTCTTCTAAAATTATAATAAAATTAATTAAATAATTTAAAATTTTGGAATGATTATTGCTTATTTTATGTTAAAATATTAAACATTATAACTTGAGGAGAAAACATGACCCTAGCTGTTAAATGCCCTATCTTAGGTTTTGAAGAAACCAAAAATATGGAATTTTCAACTATCGATGAAGTATTTGTAAGACTTAAAAGTCTTGATGGTAAAGACTTTTCTTTTGTTTTAATTAATCCTTATTTGATTAGACCTGATTATGAATTTGATATACCAACTTATTATCAAGAGCTTCTTTCTTTAACACCTGAATCTAATATGAAAATTTTTAATATAGTAGCCATAGCAAAAAGCATTGAAGAATCGACAGTGAATTTTCTAGCTCCAGTAGTCATTAATCTTGATAATAATACTATGGTACAAGTGATACTAGATACAGTTAATTATCCGGACTTTTTTCAAGCTGATCAAATTGCTAATTATATTAAAAAATAATGCTCTATATACTTGCAAATGGAGCTATGGCAACAGCCTTAGCCTATGGATTAAAAGATGATTATGAAATTTGCATAGTAGGAAGAAGTATAGAAAAACTTCAAGCCCTCGCCAAAGAAGGCTTTAAAACCTTACTTTACAAAGATTTTAACATAGAAGGTAAAGATGTTATTTTAGCATTTAAACCTTATGCTTTAGAAAATATTGCTCAAATGCTAAAAGGACAAGCACGTATCTTAATCTCTGTTTTAGCCAATGTTGATTTTGAAAAACTACAAACCATCAAAGCTCAAAATTATGTTAGAATAATACCCAATACAGCAGCTAAATACAAGGCTTCAACCACACCATATATACTTAAAAACTCTCATTTTGAAAATGAAATTTTAGACATTTTAAAAACTTTTGGCTCAGCTTATAAATTAGATAATGAAATACAAATGAATGCAGCTATGGCGATTAGCGGCTGCGCTCCTGCTTTTTTAGCACTTATAGCAGAAAGCATTGCTAATGCTGGAGTTTATGAAGGTTTGTCAAAAGAACTTAGTCTCAATCTTACGCGCTCTTTATTTAAAAGCTCTAGTGCTTTACTAGAACATGAACATCCAGCTATTATCAAAGAAAATATTTGCTCCCCTGGCGGAGTTACAATAAAAGGCATAAAAATACTCGAACAAAAAGGAATTCGCGGAAGTTTTTTTGAAGCCATAAATGCTAGCAGCGCTAAATGAAAAAGGCTTTCATACTTATAGAAAGTATTAGTGCTATAACGATCATATCTTTAATTTTCATTGGCATTTTTTATTACTATACTCAACTTTACAAAAACTATGAAAATTTAAATATTTTTGAAAGACTCTATAAACTTCAAGAAGAATTATATGAAAAGCCCATTTTTAAAACCATCATACTTCAAACTTCAGCCTTAAAACCTATAGTTTTACAAGAACAGTTTGTTAATGATGGTATATTTCAATTTCAAAAATTATACTTTCAAGATCAAAATTATAGCGTTTATTTTAAAGAATGAGCAAAGCTTTTACACTTTTTGAACTTATAATATCACTAATACTTTTTACTTTTATAACTAGCTTACTTTCAAAACCTTTAATGGATTTTTATCATTTAAATTTCACTGCTTTACATACAAACAATCTTATCACTCAAGCACATTTAAACTTGCTTAAAATAGAAAAATTAATACAAAATTGTATTAATATTACATTTTCACAAAATACATTAAAATGTCTTTTAAAAGATGAGTTAATTAGCCTAAAAGATAATAAACTTTATCTTATTAATTCTGCTCTTATTTTAGAAAATAATCATACACTTTATTCACCTCATTCTGATTTTAAAACACAACTCCAAAATAGAAAAGATTTATATAATGACAATGAGCATATTAGCTATGCTTATAAAATTAATAAGATTGAAAAAATATCCATCTTAGAAAATGGTATATCTACAAATTTTACAGGTAGTTTTATTCCTTTGCAAGCTCAATTAGTTATCAAATTGCAAAATGAAGAACTTATATATGAAATAAAGCCAAAATTTAATGAACAATTAAACCAACAAGGATTAATTTCTAAAAACATAAGCTCATTTAACCTGCAAAACAATAAATTAAAAATTTGCCTAAAAAGACAAACAAAATATTGCCTTGAAAAAAGAATTTTACTATGAAAAAAGCTTATGTTTTAATTTGGACAATTTTTTTAATACTACTAATAAGTCTATGGATGAGCTTGACCTTAAACATATCTAGCTACACTCCAAAAATAATCCAAGATAGTTATTACTACCTTCAAGCTCAAATTTTAAGTCACAATGCAACACAATTTTCTAAATATTTTTTATATCAAGCAAAGCAAGAAAATAAAGAATGTTTAGATAATATATATTTTAATTACGCAAAAGCTTTGATTAAAATAAAATATTTTTATCCTATTGCACAATGTGTTAATTTTAAATTTTCCAACTTCAATCCCGATGCAAATTTAAACAAAGATGGTGTTATTATAGCCCACATTAGCATTGCTTTAAATCGTGATAAAAATGTCAATGATGAAATTTTACTCACAAAAAGCATTATCATTTATCCCAAAGAAAATTTTTGGAATTTAAAAAATTAAACCAAAGTCTTAGCAAGCTTAACACACTCTAAAAGACTTTGATTTTCGCATATATAAAGATTTTTAAAATTTAAAAGCTTCTTTGCTGTGCTTTGTCCTATAACTACAACCTTATCTTCTTCTTTTAAGCTATAAAATTTTAAAAAATTTTCTACACTTAAAGGAGAGGTAAATATAAAAATAGCAGGATGAGTAAGTTTTTTGTCACCTTTTTTAAAAACATTTTCATAAACAATCACTTCATCTAAATCCACACCTACATTTTTAAGATCCAAATTTAAAGTTGAAACAATATTTTTAGCCCTTAAATACAAACATTTTTGCGTTTTTAATTCCTCTTTAAATTCAAGAAAAAGATCTTTTCCATAAGCCTTTGATGGAATTTTAATCTTTTTAAAACCTAAATTTTTAGCGTATTGAGCTGTACTTTGTCCTACAGCGTATAAATTGAGTTTAAAATTTAAAGTGATTTTTGCATTTTGTAAGGCTTTTAAAGCATTTTTTGAAGTACAGATTAAAGCATCATACAAACTCAAATCTATACTAAAATCGTAAAAAATAATCTCATTTAAAATAAGATTTTCCACCCCTTTAAAAGGAGTTTCATTTAAGAGGTAAATTTTCATAGATTTTACGCTTTAACTCTTTAGCTGCCAAAAAAGCATCTTTAGCATCCATGATCGCCCTAACCACAGCCACGCCGCTTAAATTTATACCCTTTAACTCATCAAGCACTGCTTTATCAACCCCTCCTATAGCTACAACCCCTATAGGACTTTTATCACAAATTTGGCTTAAAAGCTCAAGGCTTAAAAGCGAACTTTCTTTAGTAGGCGTTGCCTTGATAGCTCCACAACCTAAATAATTTGCTCCTTGTATGAACTCAAGTTGTTCTAGTTTTTTAAGGCTTAAGCCTATGATTTTTTCATCTCCTAAAAGCTTTCTAGCTAGTTTTACTTCTAAATCTTCCTGTCCTAAATGCACCCCATCAGCATCTAAGGCTAAAGCTATGTCCACTCTATCGTTAATCAAAAAAGGTATTTTATAAGCCTTGCAAAGTTTTTGCACCTTTAAGCCTAGTTTATAAAATTCTCTTGCATTAAGCTCTTTTTCACGAAGTTGTATGATACTTACTCCGCCTTTTATAGCATTTTCTAAAGTATTTAAAAAACACTCCTCGCTTTTATTTCCCTGAGAAGCAACTAAATAAAGGCTAAGATCTAATTTATTTTTCATCTAAAAACTTGAAAAAATGATTTGTAGGACCACAACCTTTTCCAAGATTGAGTGAATAATAAATCGCATTTCTTACATATTCTTTAGCTTCACTAACAGCATAAAATAAATCCTTGCCTTTAGCTAAATTACTAGCAATAGCCGAAGAAAGCGTACAACCTGTACCGTGAGTATTTTTAGTTTCTATGCGTTCGCCTTTTAAAATATAAATTTCTTTTCCATCATAAAGCACATCATTGGCATTTTCTTCACTATGTCCGCCTTTAAGTAAAACTGCCTTAGCCCCCAAGCTGCATAAATGCTTAGCTGCTTTTATCATCTGCTCTTCATTAGCGATCTTAAAACCGCATAAAAACTCTGCTTCAGGAATATTAGGCGTAAGAATATCTGCAAATTTTACTATGGTTTGCTTGAAAAAATCACAATTTTCTTGCGGCATTAAAGCATAGCCATTTTTAGCAAACATTACAGGATCGATCACTACATTTTGAGGTTTAAACTCGCTTAAATTTTTAGCTATACAGCTCATTAATTCACAAGAACCTATCATTCCGATTTTAGTTGCCTTTGGCACTATATCTTCAAATACGGCAAGCATTTGTTCATCTACGCTTTGAGTAGGTATATCGTGTACAGAAATCACCCTTGCGGTATTTTCAGCTACCACACTTAAAACCACACTCATACCAAAAAGATTGTGCGCACTAAAGGTTTTAAGATCGGCTTGTATCCCTGCTCCACCACTACAATCGCTTCCTGCTATAGTTAAAACAGGTATAAGTTCGCTTCCTTTTGCTTTCATAAATCTTCCTTTAAAATTTTGATCCATTCTTCACCCTTAGGGCTTAATTTTTGTCCTTTAAAACTCTGTTTTGCAAAAGCTACAATCAAAGCATGAAAAATTTGATAAAGTTCGTAAAGCTCACATTTTCTCCCTAAAATTTTACACAAATTTTCTTGCTCACTCGCTATACCACTTTGAAAAAATTCTCTTAATTCTTCATAATTTTCAAACTCATAGCCTAAGCAAAAAGCCAAACGCAAACTATAATTATCTACAACCAAAATCTCTCTTTTGCAAAGATAATTTAAAATACTATCAACACTTTCAAAACCCAAACCTTTGATATTTAAAAGCCATTCTCTGCTTACATTTGTTTTAAAATTTTCTAAATTTTCATAAGTGTTTATGATACTTTCTACTAAGCCTTTTAAACGCTTGGCTTTGGTATTATAAAATCCGCTAGGCTTGATTAAAGTTGCAAGTTCTAAATTGGATAAAGTATTGATTTGTTCTAAGCTTACAATATTTTCTTTTTTTAAATTTTCTAAAGCTTTTAAGACATTTTTCCAATTTGTATTTTGAGTTAAAATCACAGAAATTAAAAGCTCAAATTCACTCAATCCTTGATTTTCAAGCCAATCAAAATCATGATAATTTAAATCCAAATTTAAAAGCTTGGTAAAAATTCGTGCTCCAGTCATTTAAAATTCTCCTTAAAAGCCAAATAAAATTGCTTTGCAGTACGACCACTTCTACTTGCTCTTAGAGTAGCGAATTCTTTAGCTTTAGCGTGTAAAAGCTCTTTATCGCAAGAATAATCTTTAAAATAAAAATCTATCATCTTTAAATACTCTTCTAAATTTCCCTGATAAAAACTTAACCACAAACCAAATCTATCACTCAAGCTTAATCTTTCTTCGGCAGCATCGCTTAAATGAAGTTCTGTATGTGCAATTTGCGTATCAAGATTATCAGCAATACTTTCACTTAATAAATGCCTACGATTTGAACTCGCATAAATAATTACATTATTTGGGGCTTTTTCTATGCTTCCCTCAAGTAAAGGTTTTAAAAATTTATAACTATCATCTCCTTTCTCAAAAGAAAAATCATCACAAAAAAGTATAAATTTAAAATTTTCTAATCTGATTTCATCGATGATATCTACTAAGGCAAATAAATCTTCTTTATTTAATTCGACAAGTCTTAAGCCCTGATCTTTAAATTCGTTAAATATGGCTTTAATTAAACTTGATTTTCCAGTGCCCTTAGATCCCCATAAAAGTGCGTGATTTGCTCCCTTATCTTGAATGAAATTTAAAGTATTTTCATAAAGTGCTTTTTTTTGACTTTCCATACCTACTAAATCTTTTAAAGTGATAGGATCGATTTCAAAAATAGGCTTTAAATAGTCTTTTCTTGCTCTATAAATTGCTGCATAAGTTTTATTCCAATCCATTTTAAGCCTTTCTTAAATGCGTCAAAATTGCCTCTAAAATATCATCATCGTCTTTGCTTTTTGCCTTGATGAGTTCTTTTTCATCATTTAAAGCAGTAAATTGAATATTTTGCTCATAATTGCTAATACTTTTAAATTTATTTAAAGCTAAAATTTTAATAATAATCAAAGATAAAAATTGCTTAGTATAAATGTCAAGTTTTCCAAAGCGATCTTCAATTTCACCTTCGATCTCATAAACCTCATGAACTTGCTCACACTTGCTAAGTCTTCTATAAAGTTCTAATCTTAAGCGATCTTCGCTGATAAGTTCGCTGTTTAAAAAGGCATTAACATTGAGTTTTAAATCAAGTTTATTTTCTTTTTGATCCACTTCATTTTTACTTAAAGCATTAAGTTCATCTTCTAACATTTTAAGATATAAGCTATATCCAATTTGCTCGATATGTCCACTTTGATCCACGCCTAATAAATTTCCACCGCCACGAATTTCAAGATCATGATAAGCCAAAACAGAACCTGCACCTAAAAAAGAATTACTTTCTAAAGAAACTAGACGCTTTAAAGCATCTTTTGTGATAGCATTTTTATCTTCGATTAAAAAATAACAATAACCTTGCTTATCACTTCTTCCCACACGCCCACGCAATTGGTGCAAATCGGCCATACCAAAACGATCGCTTTTTTCTACTATAATAGTATTTGCATTAGGTAAATCAATCCCACTTTCTACGATAGAGGTACTTAAAAGCAAATCATATTCTTTGTTTTCAAATTTCAACATTTCTTCTTCTTGCACCTTGGCATCGATTTTAGAATGCAAAATCAAAATACGCAAAGTAGAAAAAAGTTCTAATAAATGTTTTTTGCATTGCTCTATACTTGCAATATGATTATGAATATAAAAAATTTGCCCACCACGTCTTAACTCTCTTGCTATAGCTTCTTTTAAAAGTGCGTCATCATTTTCTTTGACAAAAGTTCTTACATCCATTCTATCTTCTGGTGGAGTTTGCAAAACACTATAAGATTTTATAGAACTTAAAGCTTGATTTAAGCTTCTTGGTATAGGGGTTGCTGACATGGATAAAATATGTGAATTTTGAGTGATTTCTTTAAGCTTTTCTTTTTGCTTCACTCCAAATTTATGCTCTTCATCAATAATAACAAGGGCTAAATTTTCACATTCTACACTTAAAAGCGCATGAGTTCCTACAACTACACAAGCTTTATTTTCTTTTAAATTTTGTAAAACTTGTTTTTTTTCTGCACTACTTGTAAAGCGATCCAGTTTAAAAACCTCTATATCAAAAGGATCAAAACGCTTTTTTAAGGTTTTATAATGCTGATGAGAAAGCAAAGTTGTAGGCGCAAATAAAAATGCACAAAATCCACTTTTAACTACTGGATAAATAGCATTCATAGCGACTTCAGTTTTTCCAAAACCCACATCACCGCTTAAAAGCCTATCCATAACTTTTCCACTTTGAAAATCTTGCAAAATTTCATGACAAGCTTTCTCTTGATCGCTTGTATAAATAAAACCCGCACTAGTTATAAAATCAGCTTGTCTACTTAAATCCACTGTGATTTTTTTTGCTTGCACTAAAGATCTTTTAGCTGCCATAATAACAATTTCAGAAGCTATGGCTAAAAGTTTAGTTTTTAATTTTTCTTTAAGTTTAATAAAGCTTGTTTTACCTAATTTGTCTAAACTTGGAATAGATCCACTCACGCCCAAATATTTATCAATTAAATAAAGATTTTCCACTGGTAATAAAAGCTTATCAGAATTTTGATACTCTATAGCAACAAACTCTTTTTTTGCTCCGCTTATCACTATCATCTCAAGACCTAAAAATTTACCTACCCCATAATCTTCGTGTACTATATAATCCCCATTTTTAAGCTCATCTATAATCAAACTAGCTTTTTTTCTTGTTTTTTGTTTTTCTTTTTGATTTAAAGAAATGATTAGCTCTTCAGGACTAATAAGATTAAGCCTTAAATCACTTTTTACAAAATGGATATTTTGAGTATCTTCAAGCTCCAAAGCTTTAAACAAAGCTTCGTTTTTAGCTAAAAGTGTGATTTTTTTATTTTTATGAAATTCAAAAAAATCTTTATTGTAAGAACTTTGCAATTCTTTAAATTTTTTAGCTTGAGGTAAAATTTTTGCATTCACAAAACTTATATCTTTTTCATATTCGTTAATATCAAACTTTTCACAAGCTAAAAAATCAAGTTCTAAATAATTAAAAAAATCATCAATACACCAAAACCCTAAAGAATTGATATCATGTATTAAAGTATCACTTTGAAAATCTTCTAATTTGTCCTTAAAAATTTCATAATTTTCTTTGTCAAAATATTTTAAAAAAGGACAAATTTCAAAATGTTCTAGTTCGTTAGGAATAGACTTTTGACTTTGCAAATCAAAATATCTTATACTTTCAATCTCTTCGCCAAAAAGCAAAATTCTAATAGGATTTTCTTCATTGATACAAAAAATATCAATAATATCCGCACGAATTGAAATTTCACCTTTATCCTGAACTATATCTACAAATTCGTATCCCAATCTTGAAATTTCATCTTCAAAACATTTCAAATCAAAATTTTGTTTTTTATCGATATGATAATTTTGCAAATGTTTTTTTGAAGGAAGTTTTTTTAAAACAGTATTTAAAGGAGAAATAAGGATTTTTTTTTCTTCTTCTTTATGATAAGCATTTAAAATCTTGCAAAGATCAAAAAGTTCTTTGGAAAAAGCCCTTAAATCATCTCCAAACTGCGCTCTAAAATCAGGTAAAACAAAGGTTTTTAAACCCTTAAATCGTGAAACTTGAGCGAGTAAATCTGCTTGTTTTTCATCTTTACAAAGCAAAAGTTCACAAATTTTTGGATTTTGTAGGTATTCATAAAATGAAGCTTGCATTATTCTTCGTTATTATTTTCAATAAGTTTGATAGTATCTTCTTTAATTTTACTAGTTCCATTAAAGCGACCGCCATTTTCTATAGAAATTTTTTGCGTTGAAATATCGCCATTAACAACTCCGCCCGCTAAAATTTCTAAACTATTGGCCTCAAGTTGCCCTTCAAAATACCCATTTACTACAATTTTATCTGCTTGTAATTCACCTTTTAAATTTCCATTTTTTCCGATAACCACAATGCTTTCAGAATGAATAATACCACTTAACTCTCCATCAACATGAAGCATAGAAGCAAAATAAAATTTACCCTCAATTCTCGCACCTGAAGAAATTACTGTTGTTTCTGAGCTAGAGCTGGATGTTGGGCTGATACCGCCTTTATTAAAGATTGCCATGGAACTCTCCTTTCTTGATTAAAAAAATCATTCATATTTTTTCTTTGCAAATTTAAAAAATATAAAGGTTCTAAAGTTTTATTAATAAACCTTACCTCATAGTGCAAATGCGGTCCCGTAGAAAGACCTGTATTGCCGCTATAACCTATCAACTGCCCCTTGCTAACAAATTGACCTGCTTTGACTACTTCTTTGCGCATCATATGAGCAAATACTGTTTTAAAACCAAAATTATGCAATAAAATTACATTATAGCCATAGCCATTATCACTATAACCTGAAAATTCCACTACTCCACTTGCTGGTGCATAAATAGGGGTACCAATTTCTGCTCTTAAATCAATACCAGGATGAAATTCCCTTCTTTTTAAAAGCGGATGCTCTCTCCAGCCAAAATTTCCTGTAATGCCTTTATTTTCAATAGGCCATCCATTAGGAATTTGTCCCAAAATTCCAAGTTGCTGCTCATTGGTAAGCTGAAGATTATCAAGTCTTGCACTAATTGTAAGATTATTTTCTACTTCTAAGCCCAAAGCCTCTTCAAAAGAAGCTATTTTATCTTCTATAGCTGCATACTGCTGGGTTTTTTCTTCTATGCTTTTTTGCATTTGCGAATTAGATAATTCCAATTCTTTGCTTTTTTTCAAAAGCTCCTCACGCTTTTCACTGATATCGCTAAGTTTGCTATCGAGATATTTGATATAAAAACCACTAAAAACTAAAAATAAAACAATAAAAGCAATAGTATAAAAAACTATTTTTTTGATTATTTGATTTAAATAAAAATGTCTTGAACCGTTAATATCTGTAATGGTAATAGTGAATTTATTTTTTACCACACCACTCCTTTAAAAAATTTTCTACCAGCATAAAAGAACCAAAAACTAGATTTTTTTTATTCTCTTCTAATTTTACAAATTCTTTGCATTGTATACCTAGCTTTGATGCAATACTATAAATTTCATCATCGGCCAGCTTTCGTTCTGCACTTTTATATTTATATATTTGTATTGTATCAATAATAGGCTTTAATGTATTTAAAATTTGAAAAATATCCTTATCCAAATAAGCATTATAAATAAGATTTATTTTTTCTCCTTGAAATTTATCAAGCATAGCCTTAGCAGCCATGGGATTATGACCCACATCAACAAAAAAATTTGGAGAAATTTCTTGGCATCTTCCTTGTAAATTTAACTCTTGTAACTTTTTTAAAGCTTCTAAGGTTTTTTCTTGCGAAGTTAAAATTTCACAAGCCTTTAATGCAAGCTTTAAATTATGCTTTAAAAAACAAGGTAAAACAAACTTTTCACAATAAATCTCAAATTTTTCTTTCAAAAAAGGATTTAAAGAAGAAACTTGCAAATTAGCTTTTTTTAAAAAAGCAATTTTTTTTGCTAAATTTAAAACATTTTGCTCTTGCTCATCACTTATAAGTGCTATAGGCGCCATAACTTTAAGCTTGGTTCTTGCAATATCTTCTAAAGAATTGCCCAAAATTTGAATATGGTCAAATCCAATTCTTGTAAAAATATTCATTCTTCTTTCAAAAACAGAAGTAGCATCATATTCTCCACCCACTCCTGCTTCTAAAACAATAAAATCACATTTTTGAAATAAAATCATAGCTAAAAAAGTAGCATATTCAAAATAACTTAATTTTTGCAAGTCTTGTTTAAAAATTTCTTCAAGTCTTATATGAGCTTGTTCTAATTCTTCATCATTTGCAATCTTACCATCAAGATAAAATCTTTCATTAAAACTGAAAATGTGCGGACTAGTATAATGCCCTATTTTATAATTTAAATTTTCTAAAAGTTGGGTTAAATATCTACCCGTGCTACCTTTACCATTTGTGCCTATAAGTTGGATTATGGGAATATTTTTAAAATATTTCTTATATTTTTCATACATTCTAAACATCAAAAAACGATCAATTTTATCGTAATTTATACTTTTTTGAGCTAAAAAATTCTCAACTTTCATTATATTGTTCATTAACCGCTGCAATTTGCTTTATTAACTCATCTAAAATATTAATACTTGGCTTACTTTGCTTATCAAGATAAGCCACGTGAATTTTAGGAGTTATAATATCTTGCTTATAAATAAATCTAAAATTTTCTATAGTTTTAAGATTTGTATTTACAAGCTGTGTAATTTCATCTTTGCTTTTTCCTGGCGAAACAATCAAATAACTCTTTTCATCTATCATCCACAATTCATCAAATTCGCTACAAGAATCTTTTAAAATTTTTTTAAATCGAACAAAAATTTCATTCAAACTTCCCATACCGTATTTTTCCATAATGAAACGGTAATTTACTATAGAAAATAAAGCTAAAGAATAATTAACTTTATACTTATTAAAATTTTCATCCATTTTATCAAGCTCTTTAAGAACACTCCAAGCCTCTCTCTCTTCTAAGCTTTGCGTGAATTCAATTTGATTATTTAAAGATGTAATTTTTTCTCCAAGTTGTTTAAATTTTAGTTTTAAATCCTCAAAACTAAGTTTTACTTCCCCATTTTCATCTGGTTTTAAAGTATTGATAAAATCCATATTTTTTTCATTCGATTTATTAAGTAAGACAAGCAATTCATAGATTTTTTTTAGATTATCATTAAAAAAATTTAAATTTTTTTGGACATACATATTATCAACCATTATACGATGATTTATAAATTCCATTAGTTCATTTTTAAAATTTTCTTCGCCTATTACAAAAGGCTTTTGTGTTAAATTTTGTATAAAACCTTGAATTTTTAAATCTTCTACCAATGAAGGATTTAAACCCAAGCATAATAATTCACTAAAGTGCTCATAACTACGCTCTTCAAGTTTAACTAAGAGTTTTTTAATCACGCTATCATAATCATCATATTTACTAATACCATATTTGCGAGCTTGTTCTTCTAAGTCATTTTCATCGTAATTTCTTTCAAGCTCTTTCCATTTTTTAGTAAGCAAGTAAATACTTTCACTATCCATAGTTTTAGAAATTCTAATCGAAGTCACCTTAGCCAAATCTCTTATCTTTTTATCCTTACTTATTTGCAAAGTTTTAGATATGGTATATAAAAAATCAAAAAATTCACTAAATTGTTTTCCGCTTTGTCTATTTAAAACAGAAATTAAAAAACTAATTAGTTCTTCTAAACTTCTTATAGTTTTAGAATTTAATTCTTGTTGATAAATCGGTAAAAGCAAGGTTTTGTATTTATCAAGTTTAGCCTTATTTGAACTTGTAATACCATATTTTAAAGATAATTCTTCAAAAATTTCCGTATAATTTTCAGGAGTTGGTTTTAGTTTTCTTTCTTTTAATGCAATTAAAGTTTGCTTTGCTATTTCATTAGTATTTGGAATCACGTTTTTGCCCTTTAATAGCAATTACGGAAATAAACTCATCAAATGCCTCGCTTGAAGCTGCTCGAATAGCCTCATACCTTGCAGAATCACTAATAATACTATTTGGAGAAATTTCAAAATTATAACTTCCACTTGTACTAAAAGCCTGACTTGAACCATCTTTAAAGACAACATTAAAATCTAAATTTAATTTAGCTTTATAACTAATGACATAACCATTTTTATCATAAGCTAAAGGAATAAATTCTAAATTATTCATTTTAACATTAATTACATCATCTGCCTCATGTTTTAAAGCAAGCTTACGCCCTAATTTTGAAATTACCATTTCTTTTAAAGTATCGGCAACATAGATACTATTTTTTGGGTCTTGTTGACTTAATTCAACATTAACATAAACTTTCTCATCGAAAATATTATTAGCGATTTTTGATGTAGGAATATATCCACAAGCACCTAAAAATAAACCAATACAAAAAATTAAAATCTTTTTCATTTAATCACTAGATTAACTAGCTTTCCTTCCACATAAATTTCTTTAACTATACTCTTGCCTTCAAGCCATTTAGCAGTATTTTCTTTTGCAAAAGCTAAAATTTCTTCTTTGCTCGCACTACTTGAAATTTCAAATTCAGCCCTTTTTTTACCATTAATACTTACAGCTAAATTTAAAGTATCTTTTACAAAAACCTCTTCTTTGAGTTCTAATTTTTTGAAATTTTTACATTTAAAAAGCTCCTCGCTAAGCTCAAAACAAACATGAGGAATGATAGGCTCTAAAATATTTAAAATAATATAAAAAGCCTCTTGCTCCAAAGCCTCATTTTTACAAAGCGCTAAAGCATTTAAAGCCTCCATACAGGCTGCAATTAAAGTGTTAAAAGCAAAACTTTGATGATAAACTTCAAAAGATTTTTTCAAAGCTTCATATACCTTTAATCTTGCATATTTTTCTTCTTTGTTTAAATTTTCTTGTTTTAATTCTACAAGCTCACCTTTTTTAACATTTTGCGCCCTATCATAGAGTTTGCAAATAAATCTATAAGCCCCTTCAACAGCATCATCATTCCATTCAAGCTCTTTAGCCGGAGGCGCAGCAAAAAGTATAAAAAGTCTTGCGGTATCAGCACCGTATTTTTCTATAATCTCATCAGGATCTACAACATTGCCTTTTGATTTTGACATTTTAGCACCATCTTTTAACACCATACCCTGAGTTAAAAGTCTATCAAAAGGTTCATTTTGCGTTAAATAACCCAAGTCTCTTAAAGCTTTTTGGAAAAATCTCGCATAAAGTAAATGCAAGATTGCATGTTCAATACCACCTATATATTGATCCACACTCATCCAATACTTCACACTTTTTTCATCTAAAGCTTTTTCCTGCCAAGTTTTCTCATCACTTGCAAAACGTGCAAAATACCAAGAACTTTCAAAAAAAGTATCTAAAGTATCGCTTTCTTTTTGAGCCTCTTTGCCACATTTAGGACAAATACAATTTTTCCAAGTTGGATGTTTATCAAGTGGATTGCCCTCTCCTGTAATTTGCACATCTTCAGGCAGAGTAATAGGTAAATTTTCTAGTTTTTGAGGTACTATACCACAGCTTTGACATTTAATCATAGGAATAGGCGCACCCCAATATCTTTGACGCGAAACACCCCAATCACGAATTTTAAAATTTACAACCCTTTTTCCTATATTTTTAGCTTCAAACTGAGAAATAATTTTTAATCTTGCCTCATTACAATCAAGATTATCAAATTCTTGACTATGGATTAATTTTCCTGATTTTTGCGTATAAGGTAAATTTTCTTGAGTTTGAATAACTTGTTTGATGGCAAGATTATATTTTGTTGCAAATTCAAAATCTCTTTCATCATGAGCTGGAACAGCCATAACCGCTCCACTACCATAATCAGCCAAGATAAAATTAGCCACCCATAAAGGAATTTTTTCTCCGCTTAAAGGATGAATGGCATAAATTCCTAAAAAATAACCTTCTTTTTCAGAACTTTGTCTTTCTCTTGGGCTTTGATTTTGAATAGCTTTGATTTTATTTAATACATCTTGATTTAATAAATTTTGCGAAAGCAAATTTTGAACAATTTTATGTTCTGGAGCTAAAGCGATATACGAAACTCCATAAATTGTATCTGCTCTTGTAGTAAAAACTTCTAAAGAACTTTCTTTAGTTTTTTGCTTGCTTTCTTCGTCTAAATTTAAAGAAAATTCCAAACCTTCGCTTTTACCAATCCAATTTTCTTGCATAGTTAAAACTTGATTAGGCCATTTATCTTTTAATTCTTCTAAATCTTTTAAAAGTTCCTCAGCATAAGCAGTGATTTTTACATAATAACCTGGCATTTTTTTCTGCGCCACTTCATGACCACAACGCCAACATTTTCCGTCTTCAACTTGCTCATTAGCCAAAACCGTTTGATCTTGCTCACACCAATTCACATTTGCTTCTTTAGTGTAAATCAAACCTTTTTCAAACATCTTAATAAAAAATTCTTGCTCAAATTTTGTATAAAGTGGATCTGAAGTAGCAAGCATTCTTTTTTTAGAAAAAGAAAAACCTAAAGAAAAAAGTTCTTTTTTCATATAAGCTATATTTTCATAAGTCCATGACTTAGGATGAATTTTATGTTTAATAGCTGCGTTTTCAGCAGGCATACCAAAGCTATCAAAACCTATAGGATGCAAAACATTAAATCCTATCTTGCGATAATATCTTGCTAAAGCATCACCTATAGTATAATTTCTTACATGCCCCATGTGAATGCGTCCGCTAGGATAAGGAAACATTGATAAAATATATTTTTTAGGCAAATTTAAATCATCTTTTGGCTCAAAATATTCATTTTCATCCCAAATTTTTTGCCATTTTTTTTCTATTAAACTTGCTTCATAAGCCATAAATTCTCCTTACACTGTTCCTTTTTCATACATTGCACGATTGCGTTCTTTATCTTGTTTTCTTTTTGCTTTTTCAATTTCTTTATTTCTAAACTCAAGCACACTAAATTTAAACCATAATAATGTCGGACTTGCAACAAAAATAGAGCTTAAAGTTCCCGCTATAATACCTACAATTAAAGCCAAAGAAAATCCTTGTATCATTTCCCCGCCAAAGAAATAAAGTATCACAACGGTTGCTAAAGTTAACCCTGAAGTTAAAACCGTTCTTGATAAAGTTGCTGAAACACTTTCATTGATAATAGGTGCAAGTTCGGTTTTTTTACTTGTTTTAATGCCTTCTCTGATTCTATCAAAAATAATAATTGTATCATTCAAAGAGTACCCAAGCACAGTTAAAACAGCAGCCAAAGTATCTAGATTGACATCAATTTTAAATAAAGAAATTGCCCCTAAAGTAATCACAACATCATGAATTTCACTGATTATAGCCGCGAGAGCAAAACGCCACTCAAAACGCAACGCTATATAAATTAAAATTGCTATCAAAGATACAGCTATAGCCATAAGTCCCTTATTTCTAAGTTCATCACCTACTTTTGGACCTACCACATCAGCACGACGCACTTCAAATTTTCCCGTATCCTTTAAAAGAGTGCTTATATGCTCACCTATATCATTGCTTACATTATCATTACTTCCTAAAAAGCGTATGGTTACTTCCTCATTGCTTCCAAATTCAGTTACAGATAAATTTTGAAAAGTTCCTTGTTTTTCTAAAATTTCTCGGATTTGTGTTATAGGAGCTGCATTTTCATATTTAAGCTGAACTAAAGTTCCCCCGCTAAAATCAATGCCATATTGCAAACCCCTATCCCAAAGCAAATAAATAGAACCAAAAAACAAAATAAAAGAAAGAGAAATAGCAGCAAAACGCATTCTCATAAAATCATAAATTTTCTTTTCGCTAAAAAACTGCATTATCTTCTCCTGTAACCAAACCAAAATCTTGTATTATTACTTTTTTCTATGCGTTGCATAAAATAATCAAACATTCCGTGAGTTCCTAAAATAGCTGTAATCATAGAAACAACGATACCAATTCCCAAAGTCACAGCAAAACCTTTAACTGCTCCTGTTCCATAGGCATAAAGTGCCACCGAAGTAACTAAAGAAGTGATATTTGAATCTATAATCGCACTCATAGCATTTTTATAACCTTGTTCTATACTAGCTCTTATATTTACTCCATCTCGCAAGAGTTCTCGTATGCGCTCATTGATAATCACATTTGCATCTACTGCCATACCCACAGTTAAAACAAGTCCTGCCATCCCTGGTAAAGTTAAAGTTGCTCCAAACATAGCCATAACAGCCACTACTACCAAAACATTAACTAGCATTGCAATATTTGCAAAAATTCCTGCCACACCGTAATACATCATCATAAATATTACAATAAAAACCGATGCACCGATTAAGGCTATCATACTCATTTTGATACTATCAGCACCTAAAGATGGTCCTATACTTCTTTGTTCAAGTAATTTTACAGGCGCAAGCAAAGCTCCACTTCTTAAAGCTACCGCCACATCACGCGCTTCTTCTTGGGTAAAAGCTCCACTGATTTGCCCACTACCTCCACCTATGCGTTCATTGATAGATGGGGCAGAATACACTTTATTATCAAGTACAATAGCAAGACGCTTTCCAACATTTGCTCCTGTATAATCAGCAAATTTTTTAGAACCCTCGGCATTTAAAGTAAAATTAATCACAGGATAATTACTCTTATCACTAATCCCTACTCTAGCATCAGTAAGCATAGATCCATCTAAAATAGGTATGCTTTTTAAGGTATATTTTAAATTTGGATTTCTAGAATCAGGTACTAAAATCAGTCCATAACTCGCAGCCTCAGCATCACTCATTGTAGAAGCTTGACCCATTTTAGAATCATCAACTTCCATAAGTTGCAAATGTGCTGCTTTTGTGATGCGTTCTTTTGCTCTTAGTTCATCTTCTTTGGTTTTAATCCCTGCAAGTTCAACCAAAATCTTATCATCACCTTGTTTAGCAACTGTTGGCTCTGCTAAACCAAATTGATCAAGCCTATTTCTTATGGTTTCAACTGCTTGCAAAAGTGCAAAATTTTCTATATTTTTTACTTCTTCTGAGGTAAAAGAAATTTTATAGTGCATATTTTCACTTTGTATATTAATTCCTTTTATTTCTTTAAGCAAATTTTCAACTTTTGCAATATCTGCATTATCAAGCAAAGTAAATTCTAAAATATCATCATGGGTATTTAAGCCATCATTTAAAATATTTTCTTTATTAAAAGAATAACTCAATGAAGATGCAATTGATTTTATTTTAGATTTTACAGCTTCTTCATTATCTACACCTAAGAGCATATAAAGCCCGCCTTGCAAATCAAGCCCTAAATTAATCTTCGCACCACGTTCTGACTGCAAAAAAGAAGGGAGTGAAAAAGCCACTCCAAAAATAAATACCGCTATAAAAATAATCAAGCGATAATTGATTTTAGAATTACGCATCAATTTTCTTTGCTATAAATTCTCTTGAAATTTTTGCAGTAACATTGTCTTCATTAAGCTTAACTTTGATAAAATCCTCCTCTGGTTTTACGACTTCACAAATAAGTCCGCCATTAGTGATGATTTTATCTCCTTTTTGCAAAGACTCAAGCATTTGTTTATGTGCTTTTGCTTGTTTTTGTTGCGGTCTGATCACCAAGAAATAAAAAATTGCAAATAACACTACAAGAGGTAACAATGAAGTTAAAATTGAATTTTCTGCCATATTTTTCCTTTATTCCAAAAAAATTAAACACTAATTCTATCATTTTTAAAATAATAAAAGTCTTTTTTATTGCAATTTTACTTTCAAATTCTATTTATCTATCATTTTTTGAAAATATTTTTACACAAACTATTAGCCCATTTTTAGCTATTTGGGGGTTAGTTTTACTTCTAAAAAGTAAAAATTCTAAACAATATTTTTGGATAGGTTTTTTTGTAGGGATTCTTTGGTTTTGGTGGATTGGTTTATCTTCAATTTATTTTAATCTAAACTATTTAGTGCCAATTATACCAATTATCATTGGTTTTATTTATGGACTACTTTTTAGATTATGTTATTTATTAAAATTTGATTTTTTAAGGCTTTGTGGAATTTTTTGCATAAGTTTTATTCATCCTTTAGGATTTGATTGGCTTAATTGGGGAATTTTTACAGTTTATGGTTTTTTTGACCCAAGTTATCGTGGTATTATTTGCATATTTTTAATAGCATATTTCATCTATGAGGGTTATATATCAAGATATTATAAAATAGCCATTGTTCTTATTTTATTCTTTAGTGGATTTCAATATAATGAAAAACAAGCTCAAACTCTTAATTTAAACTATAAACTCATCAATACTAATATCTCTCAAGATCAAAAATTTTTACAAGAAAATTTAAAATCAAATTCTGATATCTTAATTCAAGATATACTTCAAGCTATAAATGAAAAAAAAGAACTTGTAATCTTGCCTGAAACCGCTTTTGCTTTTGATTTAAAAAATACCAAATACGAGCTCATGCTTAAAGAATTATCTTATAAAATCACCATTATTACAGGAGCATTTCATGTTGAAAAAGAACATACTTACAATAGCACTTATATCTTTAAAAAAGGCAATGTCTATATTTTAAATAAGCATTTTTTAGTTCCCTTTGGTGAAGAAATTCCATTTTTTAAAGACTTAACAAAAAAATATTTTCTTAAAAATATTGAAGAATTTTCTAAAGGTCCTATACAAAGCAAATATAAATTAGATAATCAAATTATCACAAATGCAATTTGTTATGAAGCTACCAAAGAACAAAACTATCAAAATTCACAAATTATTATAGCCCTAAGCAACAATGCTTGGTTTAATAATAGCAGCGAATACAAACTCCAGCAACTCTTAATGAAATTTTATGCAAGTAAATATGGGGTTAGTGTTTATCATGCTACAAATGGCAAAGAGAATATAGTTATACTCCCTAAAAAGCTTTTAAGTAAAGATTGGAAAAATTTATCCAAAGAAATATTTAATGATAAAAAATAATATTAAAAATTTTAATTTTAAAGTAATTTAAGTTATTTTATATTATAATTCTGTCAAACAATATTTTGACTTAGAGGGGTTTTTACCCCAAAGCTAAATTAATTTAGTTTCCTTCCTAACTTTTATATTTATGGGGGATATTGAAAAATATCCCTCTAAGTCAAAAATTAATATAACCTCATTAATTCTTTATAATTATACAAGCCTTATTTAAGCTTGTATAATATTGTTAATTTTTTAAAGTAGCTTTTTAAACTGTTCTAGAGCATCAAGTTTTTCCCAAGGATAGTCCTTTTGTCCTACTTGCCCACGAGCTGCTACATCCGCATAAAGAAAAGTTTCTTTACTTGGTTTATCCAGATGAAATTGATCACGAATCCAATTTGGTGTTAAAGAGAAATTTTGCATAACAAAATCACTTAAAACATCGTCATTTACACTAGTATTTGTGCCCATACAATCTACGCTTACCGAAGTAGGTTTTGCAACACCTATAGCATAGCTAAGTTGAACAATACATTTTTTAGCAAGCCCTGCTGCAACTATGTTTTTAGCTAGCCATCTACCTGCATAAAGTCCACTTCTATCAACCTTAGTATAATCTTTGCTCGATTGTGCGCCACCACCTATTGGAGAATAACCTCCAAAACTATCTACTATAAGCTTTCTTCCTGTTAAACCACTATCATGCAAAGAAGAATGATTAACATATTTACCGGTTGGATTAATTAAAATTCTAGTTTTATTAGGATCAAAAAGTTCTTTTGGTAAATTACTATCTAAGATAAGTTTCATCACCAAAGATCTTAAATCTTCTATTTTCATACTTTCAACACAAGGTGCAGAAACTACTATAGTATGGATACTTTGCGGTTTGCAATTTTCAAAATTTGCCTTAGTACCATAATCAATAGTTACTTGAGTTTTAATATCTACTCCAAGTTCATGTGGATTTGCTTTTGCATAAGCATAAACTCTATCGCATAGCATTCTTGCATAACTAATAGCTGCTGGCATGTATTCTTCAGCTTCGCAACTTGCAAAACCAAACATAATACCTTGATCACCTGCTCCTGTTTCGCCATCTTCTTGATCGACACCTTGATTGATATCAGGGCTTTGTTCATTTAAAAACACCATAACATCAACTTCATCAGGATGCAAACACTGCTCTTTACTAAAATGCCCTGCTCCGTCATAACCAATGTTTTTTAAAACATCTTTAACTAAATTATCGTAATCAGCTTTACTAAGCTTGTGATTTGACTTAACTTCGCCTCCTATCACAACCTTATTTCCTGCGACAAAAACCTCACTCGCCACCCTTGAATTTTTGTCATTTTTCAAGAGTATATCCACTATCGTATCAGCGATTATATCAGCGCACTTGTCTGGATGACCTGCACTTACGACTTCTGAAGTGAATAGATACATAAAAAGTCCTTTCATTTAAAATGAACCACAATTGTATCCAAATAAACTTATCAAAGCTTGATAAATTAAAAATTTACTAAAATTAAGCAAAAGTTAGTTAAAATCAACTTCTGATATAAAAAATATTTAAAAGGTTTTTATGTTTTCTAAAATCATTCAAAGCTACGCTAAAGGCAACCTCATAGTTCAAATTTGTATAGGTATAGTACTAGGAATACTCATAGGCATTAGTTCTAAAGAAATATCTGAAATTGCAAATTTACTCGGAATACTTTTTACAAGTGCCTTAAAAGCTATCGCTCCTATGCTTGTTTTTATTTTAATTTTAACCTCAATTTGCACTAAAGATTTTTCTCAAAGTGGTGCTAAGATCAAAAATATTATTATTTTGTATATAGTAGGCACCTTTCTTGCTTCAGCTTGTGCGGTTCTTGCTAATTTTTTCTTCCCTGTAAAGCTTGTTTTAGATGGAGTTCAAACCGCTACAAACTCATCTCCAACCCACATGAGTGAGATTTTCAAAGATCTTTTATTTAAAATTGTCGATAATCCTATAAATGCTCTTTCAAGTGGAAATTATTTAGGAATTTTAACTTGGGCAATAGCTGGAGGTATAGCATTAAAACACTGTTCTAACGAAGCAAAACAAGTTTTTATAGATATCAATGAAGGGGTTTTAAAAATTGTTAAATTTATAGTAAAACTTGCTCCTTTTGGAATTTTTGGACTTGTGGCTAATTCTGTAGCACAAACAGGAGCGCAAGGTTTACTAAGCTATGTAAAACTCTTAATTTTACTTGTAGCTACTATGCTTTTTGTTACTTTTGTTATCAATGCCTTAATAGTCTTTTTTTATACAAGAAAAAATCCTTTTCCTTTGATTTTTATCTGCTTAAGGCACAGTGCATTTTTTGCCTTTTTTACAAGAAGTTCAGCGGCAAATATTCCTGTAAATATGGCACTTTGCGCTAAACTTGGCATAGATAAAGAATTTTATGGCATTTCTATACCTTTAGGAGCTACTATCAACATGGCAGGAGCAGCAGTTACTATAGCTATTTTAAGTCTTACTGCAGCCAATACCGTTGGTATAGAAATCAGTCTTTTACAAGCCTTTTTATTAAGCATTATTGCCACCTTTGCAGCTTGTGGGGCTAGCGGAGTTGCGGGCGGATCTTTACTGCTTATACCTTTGGCTTGTTCTTTATTTAATATAGACTATGATATTGCTATGAAGGTAGTTGCCATAGGTTTTATTATAGGGGTTATTCAAGATAGTGTTGAAACTGCTTTAAATAGTTCTACAGATGTTCTTTTTACAGCAATTTGTTCTAAAAATGAATTAAATTACAATATCAAATAAGGTAAAAACATGCGTCATCTCATCACTGCAAAGGATTTTAATAAAGTCGAAATTATGGAGCTTTTTAAAGAAGCAAGTGATTTCTTAGATGAAAAACCTAGAACTTTTCTTAAAGGAAAAAGTATCACGACAATTTTTTTTGAAAACTCTACACGCACCCTTTCATCTTTTGAAAGCGCTGCAAGAAGATTAGGTGCTAGGGTTTTACGCCTTGATGTTTCAAGATCAAGCTCTAGCAAAGGAGAAACTCTTTATGATACTGCTGCTAATTTAGATGCCATGAGTCCTAATGCTATTGTTGTAAGACACGCAAACTCAGGAGTTCCTTTGATATTAGCAAAGCATATGCATTGTCCAGTTGTTAATGGAGGAGATGGAAAACACGCCCATCCTACCCAAGCTTTGCTAGATTTATTTACTATTTATAATCATTTTCAAGGTGATGTCGAAGGTAAAAAAATTTGCATCGTAGGTGATATTAAAAACTCTCGTGTAGCAGCGTCTAATATAGAACTTTTAAGCAGATTTAATCTTGATATTACCCTAGTAGCTCCACCGCATTTTATGCCTAATACCCATCTTAAAAAACATTATAAGCTTGATGAGAATATCATAGCAAATTCAGATATTATCATGAGTCTTAGAACACAAACAGAAAGACATAATAAAACCGTTTACGCTTCACTTAAAGACTATGCAAATGATTTTTGTATTCAAAAAAGCTTAGTAAAAGATAAAAAGCTTATTTTACTACATCCAGGCCCTGTAAATCGCAATATTGACATAAGCGATGAAATGATGAGCGATGAAAGAACCTTAGTTTTAAAACAAGTTAAAAATGGAGTGGCCATTAGAATGGCTGTTCTTAAAAAACTCATATTAGAAAATGAAGGATAAAAAATGTTAGAATGGGATTTAAGTGCTTTATTTCACGATAAAGAAGCATTACAAAATTTTACACAAGATCAAATCCAACAAAGTTTAAATTTCAAAAAAAACTATGAAAATAAACTTTATACATTGGATGCTAATGAGTTTTTACAAGCTTTAAAAGATTATGAAAATTTAAATCAAGCCCTTGGCAAAATCATGACTTATGCTTATTTACTTTTTGCTAAAAACACTCAAAATGGTTCTTTTTATGCACAATACGAAGAAGAATGCAAAAAAATAGAAGAAAATTTACTCTTTTTCGAGCTTGAATTTTGCGAGTTAGCTCCTGAAAAAAGTCAAGAATTTACAACTTTTTGCAAAGATTATGATTTTTATCTTTCTAATTTATTGCAAAACAAACGCTATAATCTTAGCAAAAACGAAGAACGCATTATGCTCTATCTTTCAAATACAGGTGCAAATGCTTTTAGTAGACTTTTTGATGAAAGTATGAGCGCTTTAAAAATCCCTTTTGAAGGTAAAAAACTTAGCGAAGAAGAAATTCTAAGCAAAATGTATGATGAAGATAGAAAGATACGCAAAAAAGCTGCTAAAAAATTCAGTAAAGTTTTACAAAAAAATAGCAGACTTTTAAGTTTTATTATCAATATGATAAAAACAGAAAGAAAAAATATAAGCTTATTAAGAGGTTATGAAAATGCTGAAATTTCAAGACATATCAGCAATCAAATTTCACAAAAAAGCGTTGATTCTTTGATAGCAAGTGCGCAAAAACATTTTAACTTAGTATCGCAATTTTACAAAAGAAAAAAACAAATTTTAGGCTATGAGCTTAAAGACTATGACAGATATGCACCCATAGGAAAAGAAGCAAGTTTTGATTTTAAAACAAGTAAAAATATTGTTTTAGAGGCATTTCAAGCTTTTTCTCCACAATTTTATGATATAGCAAAAAATGCTTTTGATCAAGGCTGGATTGATGTTTATCCGCAAGAAAATAAACAAGGGGGTGCTTTTTCACATTCTGCAACTTCTGATGCACATCCTTTTGTTTTATTAAACTACACCAATAAAAGACGCGATCTTTTTACACTTGCACATGAATTAGGACACACCATCCATCAAAAACTTTCTTATCATGTAAGCTATTTAAATCAAAATACGCCTTTAACCACCGCAGAAACAGCTTCAGTTTTTGCTGAAATGCTGGTATTTGATTTTATTAAAGATAAGCTAAAAAAAGAAGAACTCCTATCTTTATATGCAAATAAAATCGAAGATATTTTTGCAACTTTTTATAGACAAATTAATTTTACTTGTTTTGAAAGACGCTTACATGCTCAAGAAAATGAACTTAGCACTGAAGAAATCAATAAAATTTGGATGGAAGAATCTCAAAAGATGTTTCAAGACAGCGTAAAACTTACAAAAAATTATGCTTCTTGGTGGAGTTATATTCCTCATTTTATCCATTCTCCTTTTTACTGCTATGCTTATGCTTATGCACAACTTTTAGTTTTAGCTCTTTATGGACTTTACAAAAGTAAAAAATGTGAAAATTTTAAAGAACTTTATATCAAAATGCTTTCTTTAGGTGGAAGCGTGAGTCCAAAAGAACTAGTAGGAATGTTTGGATTTGATATAGAAGATGAAAATTTTTGGGAAATAGGCATAAAAGAAATTCAAAAACTCATCAATGAATTCATGGAGTTACAATCATGCTAGAAACAATCTTAAAAAATGAAAATTTTATCCATACCATGCAAAAGCATTGTTATGAAGTTATTTCACACCTTATAGAAGAAAATATAGAATTTTCCATAGTTGCAAATACAAATTTCATAGATTTTAACCCTGAACTTCCCAAAGAGCTTGATATTAAACAAAATCCTTATGCTCTTTTTGCTCTTGGAGGATACACCTTTGAATCCATACAACTAAATAAAGATTTCATTCAATTTCACGCAGGTTTTGGAAATGATGATTTTGATAGTTTTGTAAAGGTTGATTTAGGAGCTATCACGCAAATTCAAGTAGAAAATAGCATTTTATTCGTTAATTTTAGTCTTTATAAACGTGAAGATAGCAAAAATTTACAAAAATCTAAAAATATATTTTTAAATAATCCAAAAAATAAAGATATTTTCAAAAAATGAATCTATTTGAAGATTTAAATGATAGTCAAAAACAAGCGGTAAGCCACATTGATGGAGCCATGCTTATCCTAGCAGGCGCAGGTAGTGGAAAAACCAAAACTATCACCACTCGTCTTGCTTATCTTATCGGTGAAGTAGGCATCCCCTCACATAACACTCTTACTCTTACTTTTACAAATAAAGCAGCTAGTGTTATGCGTCATAGAGCATTAAATTTTCTACAAGGCAATCACAATCCTTTGCTTTGCACCTTTCATAAATTTGGACTTTTATTTTTAAAACTCCATTTTGAAAGATTGGAGCGTAAAAATAGTTTTATTGTTATCGATACAGATGATACAAAAAAAATAATTAAAGACTTAATCCATGATAAAAACAAAGATAATGTCTATGATATTATCCAATACATATCTTATTGCAAAAATGAAGGCAAAAGAGTAAGCAATGTCTTTGAAGATTTAAATTTACTAAAAGAACATAATTTTGAAAAATATCAAAATGAATACAAATTTGCCAACTATTACCGTGCTTATGAAGAATACTTATTAAAACAAAATTTTGTAGATTTTGATGATCTTTTATTGCTAAGCAATCTCATTTTAGAAAATGATATAAATTTTGCCAAAGAACAAAGCTTACTTTATAATTACATTACAGTTGATGAGTATCAAGATACTAATACCTTGCAATATAAAATTCTAAAAAATCTATGTTGTATGCATGAAAATATCACAGTTGTTGGTGATGATGATCAAAGTATTTATAGTTGGCGTGGAGCAAAAATTGAAAATATTTTAAATTTTCAAAACGATTTTAAAAATGTTAAACTTGTAAAACTTGAACAAAACTATCGTTCAGTAGGGACTATTTTACAAGCAGCAAATAATCTCATATCTCACAATGAGCAACGACTTGGAAAAACTTTAATCTGCACTAAAGATACTGGGGAAAATATTAAAATATTAAAAAACGAAAACGAAAAAGATGAAGGTTTATATATCGCTCAAGAAGTGAAAAAATTGCTAAATTCTGGAGTAGAAGCTAAAGAGATCGCCATTTTATTTCGAGTTAATGCACTATCAAGAGCAATAGAAGAAGCATTTATGAAGAAACAAATTTCTTATAAACTACTTAGTGGTATGCGTTTTTATGAGAGATTAGAAATAAAAGATTTAATCTCGTATCTTAGACTTATCTTAAATCCAAATGATGATTTGTCGTTTAGGCGTATTATAAATCGCCCTAAAAGATCCATAGGAGAAAAAGCCCTAAAAAATTTAGAAGAATATGCAAAAAAACGTCAAATTTCACTTTTTGATGCCTTATGTGAAAGCGATGGTGGTGTAGGAATTTTAACAACAAAAAAAGCACAAAATGAAGCAAATATTTTTATACAAAATATTCACACTCTAAAAAGCTACGATAATGCAAAAAAAGTTTTTGACAATATAGAAGAATTATTTAAAATCAAAGATTATTTTTCAGAGCAAGATGATGGAGATGAAAGAATCAGAAATCTTGATGAGTTTTATGCTAATCTAAGAGAAAAACTCAAAGAAGATCCCGAAGCTTCTTTAGAAGATCTACTTAGTGAAATTTCTTTATTAAGTGATCAAGATAATTTAGATGAAGAATGTGTTTGCTTGATGAGTATTCATGCTAGCAAAGGTTTGGAATTTGATTATGTTTTTATAATAGGCTTTGATGAAGGATTTTTTCCTTTAAATAGCGAAGAAAATCTCGAAGAAGAACGCCGTCTTGCTTATGTTGCCATCACTCGCGCCAAGAAATTTCTCACAATAAGTGTTGCAAATTCTCGTTTTTATCATGGTTCAAGAGCAAACATCAATCCTAGCCGCTTCTTAGAAGAAAGTAAATTAATCAATGAAAAATCAAAAAATCAAAATATACAAAAAACTAGTTTTTGCAAAGGAGATCTAGTTAAACATAAAATTTTTGGCATTGGCAGAGTTGTTGAAGTTAATAAAAGCGGAAAAGAGGAAAAGCTTAATATTAATTTTGGTGGTATAATGCGTGTAATCATGGCAAGCTTTGTGGAAAAAGCAGTATGAACAAGATCTTTGCAGCCTTTAAACCAAGGGGTTTGAGCTCTAACGCCTTTTTAAGCACTTTAAAGAAAAAATATAAAAATAAAAAAGCAGGATATTCTGGCACTCTTGATCCTTTCGCCAAAGGGGTTTTAATCGTTGCATTTGGACAATACACAAAACTTTTCCGTTTTTTAAAAAAAACTCCAAAAACCTATAAAGCTACTTTATGGCTTGGAGTTTACTCCTTAAGTCTTGATGATCAAAATATAAAAGAAATTAAAAATATAAAAGAATTTGATCTTACAAATTTAAAACAAATCATTGATCAAATGCAAGGAATTATCTCCTATACACCACCGCAATTTAGCGCCAAAAGAATCAATGGAACTCGCGCCTATGAACTTGCAAAAAAAGGTATAGAAGTAAATTTAAAACCTTGTCAAATGGAAGTATTTGATTGCAAGATTTTAAGCTATAATCATCCTTTTTTAAATATCGAAATCACAGTCAGTGAAGGTGCTTATATAAGATCTTATTGTGAACTTTTTGCTAGAAAACTAGGTATTAATGCGACTTTAAGCTCTTTAGAGCGCATTAAAGAAGGCAAATTTGTTTATAATAATGAGAAAAGCTTAAATGTGTTAAAATACATTAACCTAAAGCCAAATTTTATCAAGGATTTAAATAAACTCGAAAATGGTGCTAAAATTTTTGTCGAAGAATTAGAATTTCATGATGAAGGAGATTATTATATTGAAACAGAAAAATATTTTAGCATAATTAATATTAAAGAAAATACAGTAAAATATCTTCTAAATAAGGTTGAAAAATGTTAATATTATCAAGAAAAGAAAATGAAAGTATAATTATCGGAGAAGGTATAGAAATCAAAGTCGTTCAAACAGGGAAAGGATATGCCAAAATAGGTATAGAAGCTCCAAAATCCCTTATGATACTTAGAAAAGAACTTGTTCAACAAGTAAAGGATGAAAATTTGCATTCTGTTGTTCAGAATGATATTAAACTTGATGACTTAAGCAAAAAACTAATCAAATGAAAGCTTACGCTAAAGCAAATATTTTTTTAAAACTTACCGGTTTTGACTCAAGAAAATATCATCTTTTAGAATCACGATTTATACTTTTAAAAGATGTTTTTGATGAGCTTGAGCTTATTGATAAAGAATCAGATTCTAAAAAAGAATTTGAAATCATTAGTAATTTTAAATGCGAAAATAATATTATTCAAAAGGCTTATTTGCTACTTTCTAGAAGATATAATAACGAATTAAAAGAATTATTTAGCAAAAAAAGCCTAAAACTCACAAAAAATATCCCAGTATGTGCTGGACTTGGCGGTGGAAGTAGCGATTGTGCGAGTTTTTTACTACTAATGAATGAAACCCTAAATTTAAAATTAAACCTGCAAGAACTTATAAATTTAAGCATGCAACTAGGAAGTGATATTGCCTTTTTTTTAAGTGGCTTTCACTCTGCTAATGTAAGTGGCTGTGGCGAAATTATAGAAGAATTTGAAGATAACATACCTAATTTAAAATGGACTTTTCCACAAATATCTTGCCAAACTAAAGCTGTTTATGATGAATTTGATAGAGGAATATTTGACTTTCAAAAAAACAATAATCAAGCGCAAATCTACAAAAAACTCAGCACAAAAGAGTTGTTACAAAACTTTAAAAACAAAGAATTAAATGATTTATTTACTCCTTGTGCAACTTTATATCCTAAAATGAAATCTTACTTGCAAGAAGATTTTTTTCTAAGCGGTAGCGGTAGTAGTGTTTTTAAGGTTGATCGATGAAAATTATTGCGAGAAATAAAAAAGCTTTATTTGATTATAGCATCATAGAACGCTTTGAAGCCGGAATTGTCCTTAAAGGAAGTGAAGTTGTAGCCTTAAGAGCAGGAAGAGCAAATCTTAAAGACTCTTTTGTTCGCATTATAAAAAATGAGATTTTTTTACTTAATTCTCATATTTCATTGCTTCATACTACACATTCTTTCTATAAACACGAAGAAAGAGGTGCTAGAAAGCTTTTAATGCATAGAAAGCAAATTGATAAATTATTAGGTAAAGTAAGTATAGAAGGATATACTATCGTTGCATTAGATCTTTATTTTAACACAAAAAATAAAGTAAAAGCTACCCTTGCTTTAGCTAAAGGGAAAAATTTGCACGACAAGCGTGAAACTTTAAAGAAAAAGCAAGCCGATTTAGAAGCTAGAGCTGCTATGAAAAATTACAAATAAAGGAAAATAAATGAAAAAAATTTCAGCCCTATTTTTAATAAGTTTAGCATTTTTTCTTAATGCTTGCTCCAAGGAAGAAGAAATTCAAAATGATTTTATGTTTGAAGAGTATCACAAAGGAGATAAAATAGTCTTAAATAGTGTAAATGGTGGAAGCAAAACTTTAATAAGAACAGATAAAGGTTTTGTGGTGGAAGGAGAGGAAGGAAAAGTTCTAATGTTTGATTTTTTTGGCACTTTTTGCACCCCATGTAAAGAAGAAGCTTTAGATCTTAGCAAACTTTGGAAAAATAATTCTAGCAAATTTATCATTATAGGACTTACACATTTTGAAGATGTTAGCGATGAAACAGTTAAAAAATTCGCGGGTGATTATGGTGCTTACTATTTTCTAAGCAATGGCAGCTCTAATGATCGTATTATTGCTCAAATTTTAAAAGATATAGACTATCAAAATATGGAGCAACTTCCTTTTAAAGTTGTTTTAAAAAATGGAATTTATCAAAAAATAAGCGATTACTGGAATAATAATACTCCAACAAATTTTTATCTTGGTAAAATTCCAACAGAACTCATGCAAGAAGATTTAAATAAAATCTACAAAGGAAAATAATGCCAAAAACCCAAACTCTAGAGCAAACAAAACTTAGTGAACCAAAAATGTATAAAGTTATACTCTTAAATGATGATGTAACAACCATGGATTTTGTTATAGAAATTTTGATGAATATTTTTCATCAAAACCTTGAGAAAGCAAGTCAAACAATGTTAGAAATTCATCACAATGGTTCTGGAATTTGTGGCATTTACACCCAGGAAATAGCTCTTTCAAAACAAAAAAAAGTTATGGATGCGGCTAAACTTGCTAATTTTCCACTACAAGCAAAGGTGGAAGAAGAATGAAATACCAAGAAAATTTACAAAAATATCTTGATAATGCCAAAAATCTAAGCTTAATAAATCACCATGAATTTGTTACCTGTGAGCATGTACTGTTTGCATTACTAAAACTAAGCACTGATTTTAAGGATATATTTGAAGAATTTTCAGATGGAGATCTTGAACTTCTAGAAACTGAATTAAAAAATTACATTTCTCAAAACAATCAAGTTATTAAACAAGAAATAGAACCTACAATATCTGTTGTTTTAGATGAAATCTTACTTTCATCTAAAAATAAAAATAATGAAATTAAAATTATAGATTTTTTAGAAAAGCTCATACAGGATTCAAGAAGTTATTCTAGCTATCTCTTAAAAAAACACAACATAAATCTTAACAAAATTCAAGAACTTCAAAATCATGAAAATATACAAAATTTAAACAACCACACAAGTGATTTAACACTTTTAGCTCAAAATGGCAAAATTGATCCTTTAATAGGAAGAAAATTTGAACTTGAAAGAATGATGCAAATTCTTTCACGTCGCAAGAAAAATAATCCTATTTTAGTAGGAGAAGCAGGAGTTGGAAAAACAGCCATTGTAGAGGGATTAGCATTGGCTATTGCGGAAAAAAAGGTGCCTAAAAACTTACAAAATGCAAAAATTTTTAGTCTTGATATGGCTAGTATACTTGCGGGAACAAAATACCGTGGAGATTTTGAGAAAAGAATTAAAGAAATTTTAAGTGAACTTGAGAAAACACCCAATGCTATTTTATTTATTGATGAAATTCACACTATAGTAGGAGCTGGAAGCACAGGAGAATCTCATACTGATTTTTCCAATCTTTTAAAACCAGCTCTAAGCAATGGAACTTTAAAATGCATAGGTGCAACAACTTTTATGGAATATAAAAATACTTTTGATAAAAATAAACCCCTAAGTCGCCGTTTTGCTAAAATAAATGTAGATGAACCAAGCCAAGAAGAAAGCTTGCAAATTCTGAAAGGATTAAAAAACAAATATGAAGAATTTCATCATATAAAATTAAACGATGAAATTCTTCAATATGCTGTAATTTGGGGTAAAAAATTTTTTAATGATAAATTTTTACCTGATTGTGCTATAGATCTGATCGATGAACTTGGGGCTTCTTTTGCTTTAAATCCAAAAGCTAAAAAAAATGCCAATTTAAAAGATTTAGAAAATGTTTTAGTAAAAATGACCCACCATCATAAAATGTTTGAATTCGATCAAAACAAAGCTTTAATGAATTTAAAAACAAATTTAAAAGCAAAAATTTTTGGCCAAGATGAAGTTATAGATAGCCTTGTTTCATCACTTAAGCAAAGTTTCGCAGGATTTAAAAATTCCAATACACCACGCGGAGTGTTTTTGTTTACTGGATCAAGTGGAGTTGGAAAAACAGAACTTTGCAAATCTTTAGCTGAATTTTTAGGTTTAAATTTAGAACGCTTTGATATGAGTGAATATGCAGAAAAACATGCTATAAGTAAACTAATAGGATCTCCAGCTGGATATATAGGTTTTGAAGAGGGTGGACTTTTAAGCAATGCTATTCGCAAAAATCCTTTCAGTCTTGTTCTTTTTGACGAAATAGAAAAGGCTCATCCTGATTTAAGCAATACCTTTTTACAGATTTTTGACAATGCTGAACTCACCGACAATAGCGGTCTTAAAGTAGATTTTAAAAATACAATCATTATTATGACATCTAATCTAGGACTTAAAGAAAGCAATGAGCTTGGTTTTTTAAGTAAAAATGAAGAAAAAAGTAATCGTGCTATCAAAGACTTTTTTGCTCCAGAATTTATTAATCGTATTGATAAAATTTTACATTTTAATGATTTAAACGATGCTATACTTGTTAAAATTATCGAAAAAGAACTTGATGAAATTTCTAAAAATTTAAATAATATAAAGTTATCAGTGGATGATAAAGCTAAAATTTATTTAGCTAAAAAAGCCTATAATAAAGAATTTGGAGTAAGGCTTTTAAAACGCATAATCTCTGAGGAGATAGGAGAAAAAATCAGTGATGAAATTTTATTCGGAAAGCTTAAAAAAGGCGGTATAGCTAAAATCAAACTTGGTAAAAATGGAAAGCTCGAATTTATATTCTAAATTACTCAATGCACCTAAAAATGCTCCTGTATTTTTAAGTCAAAATTTAGAAGCTGATTTTATTGTAAAAGCTTATACTTTTGGTCTATTCCCATGGACAAGTAAACCTGTAACTTGGTGGTGTCCAGATCCTAGATGCATTTTAATTCCAAATCAAATTCACATCCAAAAAAATATGAAAAAATTTATTAATCTCTATCAAATTAAACTTGATTATGATTTTTTAAAATTAATTACATTATGTCGCGATACACGCTCTCAAAGCTGGATAGATGATGAATTTATTACCACTTATTATAAGTTATTTACCCAAGGCTATGCACATAGCCTTGAACTTTATGAAAATAATGAACTTATAGGTGGAATTTATGGTTTAATTTTAGGCAAGGTTTTCTTTGGTGAAAGCATGGTAAGCATTAAAAAAAATGCATCTAAAATTGCCATGATTAAACTTTGTGATTTATTAAAACCTTATGATTTTATCATAGATTGTCAAGTTTATAACCAACATTTAGAATTTATGGGCGCTCATAATATTTCTAGGAAAGAATTTTTAAATATTTTAAAAGAAAAATGCAACCAAGAAAGTGGTTTTAAAAATTTTAAAGATTTAATTACTTAAAAATAAGCGTGAAAATCACGCTTATGACATCGCTTTAGCAACTTCAGCAGAGCTTTCACGAATTTTCTCCATACACTCTCTTGCTTCTTTTGCAAGTTCAACACTCTGATTAACATCCTCTAAACCGCTTTTAATACTCTCAACCACTTGTGATGTAACATTACGAATAGAATTAATCGTAGTGGTAATTTCATTAACCGAATGCCCTGTTCTTTCAGCTAAATTTCTTACTTCATCAGCAACAACAGCAAAACCTCTACCATGTTCACCAGCACGTGCTGCCTCAATAGCAGCATTTAAAGCAAGCAGATTAGTTTGATCAGCGATATCACTAATAGTCTGAATAATAGATTTAATTTCATCTGATTGTTGATTTAATGAGGAAACAAGATTTGAACTTTGAGACATCATATCAGCAATATTCTGAACATTTGAAACAGTGTTTTCAATTACACGATCTCCATCTTGAGTAAGATTATCATTTTTTTCTGCAAGTTCGCTTATGAGGCAAAGTTTTTCTTGATCTTTTTTAACTTGTTCGCTTATATCTGTAGCAAATTTAATAACCTTGTAAATTTTTCCATCATCATTTTTAACCGGATTATAACTTGCTTCAAGGTATACTTTTTTATTATTTCTTCCGTATCTTATATATTTACCTGATTGAAATTTGCCCTCTCTTAAATCTTCCCAAAATTGAACATAGTCCTTAGAGTGTCTATAATTAGAATCACAGAACATGCTATGATGCTTTCCTTTAATCTCATCAATATTAAAATCCATAGTTCTTAAAAAATTTTCATTAGCCGTAATAATAGTCCCATCAGGTTTAAATTCAATAATAGCCATAGAACGATTAGCGGCAGCAATAGTATTTCTAAGATCAAGCATTTCATAATGTCTTTGAGTTATATCATTGGCAAATTTAATAATTTTATAAACATGACCATTATTATCACTAATTGGAAGATAATTTGCTTCTAAATAAACATCTATCCCTCCCTTAGCTATACGTCTAAAAAGACCACTTCTAGCTTTTCCATCTCTTAAATCTTTCCAAAAATCACTATATGCTGAAGAATTAACAACTTCAGGCAAACAAAACATACTATGATGCTTACCCTTGATCTCTGAAAGAGAGTATTTCATAGTTGTTAAAAAATTTTGATTTGCCTCTAAAATAACGCCATCGGTAGTAAATTCAATTACCGCCATGGTATTCCCAATAGATCTTAAAATATCTCCTAAACCATTACACTTTTTTTCAAGTTGTTCAATTATTTCAGTATTATTTTTCTTAGCACCAAACATAAAACTCACCTTTTTAATAATAAATTATTTTAAAATTATATCATATTTATATAGTATTTATTTACTTAAAATTATATTAATTTATAAGTTAAATATATCCTTTAAACCTACAATAATCATCTTAAACCCCATAGCAGCAATAAATACTTGTGCTATACGAGAAAAAACATGTAAAATCAATTTTCCAACTATTTTTTCTATAGTAGCTGCAAAATGAAAAAGTATAAACATAAAAATAAAAGCTATCATTACTCCGCCAAGAGCAACATCAAGCCCACCATCTTCGGCTATAACGATAACACTAGCTAAAGTTCCAGGCCCAACAAGCATAGGAAATGCCATAGGTATTAAACTCTGTCTTAAAATTTCCTTATCATCCATATCCTGATAAGAACTAAAATCCTTAGTTGCAATTTTTGTTGAAAAAAGTAAATTTTTAATAGCCATTATAATAAGAACCAAACCACCAGAAACCCTTAAATCATCTAATGAAACCCTAAAAATATAGTTCATAAACAAAGGTCCTGATAATAAAAATACCAAAACTATAGTAAAAGCTGTATAGAGAATAGTTCTAAAAAGTTTTTTTCGAAGCATTAAAGGCAATCCATCACTCATAGCCAAAAATTGAGTTAAATTACCAAAAGGATTTAATATGGCAAGTAAAGTAATTGCAGCAAAAAACATCAAATAAAGCTCAGAACCCATACTAGAAAACACTATCAATCCTTAGTTTTTACAAATTCCAAAGAAATAGAATTTACACAATGTCTTACATTTTTAGCAGAAAATCCTTCTCCTTCAAAAACATGACCTAAATGTCCATTGCAGTTTGCACATACAATCTCGGTTCTAATCCCATCTTTATCAGGAATTCTTTTGATAGCCCCTTTTATTTCATCATCAAAGCTAGGCCATCCACAACCTGATTTAAATTTATCTTCGGATTTATAAAGCGAAGCTCCACATTGCTTGCATTGATAGATTCCTTTTTCATAAAAATCATTATATTTCCCACTAAAAGGAGCTTCTGTTCCTTTATTTAAAATTACTTTTTTTTCTTCTTCATTTAACTCTTTCATGTTCTACCCTTGTAAAATAATTTTTATATTATATAATTAAAATTTCAATTTTAAATGATAAATTTTTATAATTTTCAAGAAAGTTTTAAATGCAAAAAGAATTTTTTCAAGAACTTCAAGATATTTTATATGAAAAAAATATAACTATAAAATTTCACTCTTTTCAAAATTTTTATGAAGACTTTAAAAGCCGCAAATTTATTTTTAATCACGAGCATCAAAGCATTTTCAAAAAAAATACATCGCAACAAATTACCTTGCTTCATCCTACGCGTATAAGAAGGCCTAAATTTCTCAATTCAACTCATGCGCTTGCTAAAATAATTCATTCAGTCGCTCATATAGAATTTAATGCAATTAACCTGGCTTTAGATGCGAGTTATCGCTTTAAAAATCTACCTTTGCAATTTTATTACGATTGGCTGGAGGTAGCAGATGAGGAAATTAAACATTTCAAACTTTTAAATTCAGCACTTGAAGAACTTGGTTATAAATATGGAGATTTTCCAGTGCATGATAATTTAGAATCTGCTCTAGAAGCTACAAAAGACTCTTTAAGCTTTAGAATGGGAATAGTTCATAGAGGTTTAGAAGCTAAAGGGCTTGATGCCAACCCCTTTGTTGTTCAAAAACTTCAAAGTTCCAATCATTCCATTAAAAATCTTTTAATGGAATATCTTGAAATTATACTTAATGATGAAATAAAACACGTTAAAAAAGGAGATACTTGGTGGAAATTTGCAAACCAAAACAAGTATAATTTTATCGAGCTTTGCAAAACATTTAAACAATTCTCTCTTGCAGGAAAAAAACTTAACATTCAAGCAAGAATCAAAGCTGGCTTCACTCAAGAAGAATGCGAAGTCATTGAAAAATTTTACTCTTGATTTCTTGTCTTAAATTTTGAAACGATAATAGTATATAAAACTCGAATAATTCCATAAAGCACATACAAGCTTGCTAAAATTACTAAACTTTCAAGAGGGTAAAGATATAAAAATGAAAATATTATAATTAAAATAATCAAAACTTTTAAAACACTAGAACGATTAAAATCAAGCTTTTTAAAGCTAGGATAGCGTATATTACTTACCATTAAAAGCCCTAAAATTGCTTGAAGCACCAAAAAAACTACACCATAAGGCTTTAAAAAATCATAACTGATAAATGCATAAGTCCATATAGCACTCACAACTGCTGCAGTAGGTATAGGAAGACCTATAAAAACGGAGGGTTCATAAGTGCCTGTGGTAACATTAAATCTCGCCAAACGAATAGCTCCAAAAACCACAAAAAAAGCTGTAATCAAAGATCCAAGCTTTCCAAAATCATAACCTATAGCCATATAAAAAAGAACCGCTGGAGCAACTCCAAAAGCTACTAGATCAGCTAAAGAATCAAATTCTACCCCAAATTTTGAAGTAGAATTTGTAAGTCTTGCAACGCGGCCATCAAGCCCATCGCAAATCAAAGATAAAATAATATAAATCAAAGCTGTATAATAATTTCCATGTATTGAAGCTATAATAGAAATAACCCCTAAAAAAGCTGAAGCAGCTGTAAAAAGATTGGGTAAAATATAAATTAGTTGCGGTCTGTTATTCATTATTTTTCCTTACGCAAAATAGCCTAGCAATGAGCCTGCTTTAATTTCATCATTTAAGCCTATGTGAATTCTAGTATCTTTTGGTAAAAGTAAACTTATAGAGCCATTGATTAAAAAACCCATTCTATCTCCTGCTTTTAAATCATGAGAAATATTATCGAGCTTTAATTTTCTATCAAAAGAACCTGCATAGATTCGCAAGGCTATCGTTTTATTCTCTTTAACTTTTGCCAAAATAAAAGCTCTTTCATTCATCATTTTTGCAGATTTTAATTCACTGCACAAAAAAAGCCCATGTCGTAAACGAATATCTATTATAGACATTGCAAAAGGTGTATTAAAATTCCCAGCATCATAAAGAGCATTTTTAATAGTAATTTCAACACATTCACCCAAATCTTTATGATGAATATTTTCTATTTTAGTAACCCTACCATCTATAGGTGCAAAAATAGCTTTTTCATCACTACAAACAAGTTCTCTTTTAGGTGTTCTAAAAAGAAAAATACAAATTACAATTAATGCTAATAGCAAGATGGAAAAAGAGTAAAAAATCCACATAAAAATAAAAACCAAGCTTAAAATAATAAGACTTAAATATCCATCTTTTGCAATAAAATCTTTCATTCTTCTATTTTAACTTCAGTTTTAACTTCTTCGAGTTCTTGTAAACGAGTTGGTAGACTATTTTGATCCTCAAACTCTTTAATAATCTCACGCACTTTATTACCTTCAATAGTTTCTTCTTCATAAAGGGCTGCAACCATAGTCTCAATCGCTCCTTTATAAGTATTTAAAGTATCTTTAACATCTTTATAGCGTTCATCTAAGGTTTTCTTTACATAATCATCTAAAGATTCTGCCATCTTTTCAGAATAGTCTTTTATAGTTTGCCCACCACTTAAGAAAGTATTTCTTTGTTTTTCAAGCACCATAAGTCCTGCAATTTCACTCATACCATACATAGAAATCATAGCTTTTATGATATCAGTTGCTCTTTCCAAATCATTACTTGCACCCGTTGAAATTTCACCTATGAACACTTCTTCAGCCGCACGACCACCCAAAAGCACATCTACTTCGGCAATAAGTTCATGTTTTTGCATTAAAAATTTATTTTCCTCAGGGGTGTTTAAAGTATAACCTAAAGCCGCAAGACCACGTGGAATCACAGAAACCTTACTTACACGTTTTGCACCTTTGGTAGTTTCAGCAATCAAGGCATGACCGCATTCATGATAAGTAACAATTTTCTTTTCTTTTTCATTAATACGACGTGATTTCTTCTCAAGTCCTGCTATAGCTCTTTCAACAGCTTCAACTAAATCATTTTGTTCTACATATTTTTTAGAATCCCTACCTGCTAAAAGTGCCGCTTCATTAATAATATTTGCAAGATCAGCTCCTGCAAGCCCTGCGGTTAAGCGTGCTATATCTTCTACTTTAACTTTTGGAGATATTTTGACATCTTTCATGTGCACTTTTAAAATATCACACCTACCTTTAAAATCAGGTTTATCAACTAAAACTTGTCTATCAAACCTTCCTGGTCTTAAAAGCGCTGCATCTAAAACTTCTGGGCGATTTGTTGCTGCTAAAACAATGACTGGGGAACTTTCTGTCCCAAAACCATCCATTTCAGCCAAAAGCTGATTTAAAGTTTGCTCTCTTTCATCGTTTCCACCCATCATGCCACTTGCTGCACGACTTTTACCAATAGCATCTATTTCATCTATAAAAACAATAGCAGGAGCTTCTTTTTTTGCATTTTCAAATAAATCTCTCACACGAGAAGCACCTACACCCACAAACATTTCTATAAAAGACGAACCTGAAACACTAAAAAACGGCACATCAGCTTCACCTGCAACTGCTTTTGCAAGCAAAGTTTTTCCTGTACCTGGAGGCCCAACAAGTAAAAGCCCTTTTGGAATTTTAGCTCCCAATTTAATATATCTTTCAGGATACTTTAAAAAATCTACAATTTCTTTTACTTCTTCTTTAGCTTCTTCAACACCAGCTACATCGCTAAATTTTACTTTAGGTTTTTCTGAATTTACAAGCTTCTTAGAACTTCCTATACCCAATATAGAACTTCCCATATTTTTTTGCATACGACTTGCCAAAAACATCCAAATACCAAAGAAAATAAATACTGGCAAAACCCATGAAAAAAGTATATCCGTAAACCAATTTGTTTCAGAATACGCACCATAAGCGATATTTTTACTATCTAGTAAACTCACAAGCTCAGGATCATTAACTTTTTTTGCTGTATAAACAGTATTGTGAGAGCTTGAAATCGCTTTGATTGTTGTTTGTCCTATACTAACTTGATTGATTTGTCCACTTTCAATAAGCTTTTTTAACTCAGAATAAGGGACATTTTTATTTACTTCATTGCCATTCAATGCCCCGCCAAAAGAACCATTGCCATCAAAAAATCCCTTAAAAATAATTATCATTACAATTGCAAAAATCGCAAAAATAAAAATGGGATTTTTGTTAAAAAAATTATTACCCTGCGGATTACCCTTATTATTTGGGGTATTATTATTCATTACTTATCCTTTTTTATTATTTTTATATACAAAACTACACCACTCATTGATTTGCATTTCATCAATGAGTTCCAAATCTTGAAATTTTTCTTTAATTCTTGTTGAATATTTATCTAAAATTCCTGACAAAATAAGTATAGCATTATCTTCTAAATGGTTTTTAATATCTTTTTCTAAAATTAAAATCACATCTGCAATGATATTTGCAACAATTAGATTATATAAACCATTTGCTTTATCTATAGATCCACACCAAGCCTTGTGAAAATCGACACCATTTAATCTTGCATTTTCTAAAGAACTATCAATAGCCAACTCATCAGTATCACAAATTTCAACATTACAGCCAAACTTTGCCATAATAATACCCAAAATTCCACTACCACAACCAAGATCTAAAGCTCTTAATTTACTTTTAGAAAATTTTTGTAAAAATTTTACACAAGAATATGTGCTTTCGTGATGTCCTGAGCCAAAGGCTAAGGCTGGATTAATCTTTATATTTATACAATTCTTCTTTTCTTCTTGCCAAGTAGTATGGATGTAAACATTATCCACTAAAATAGGTTTTATGCCTTTTTTATATTCTTGTATCCAGTCCTTGTTTTCTTTCTCTACAAGACTTAAATTAGAAATAATTTTATGATTTAAATTGAAAGTAGTTGTAAGTTTTTGAGCAAATATTTCAAGTGCCCATGAAAGCTCTTCTAAACTTTCATGGGATCTAATGTAAACACCATTATCTTTCTCTTCTATGGCTTCTATACCTAAATCAAAAGCAAAATCAAGAAATAAATTTTTATACCGCTCTTCTACGATAAAGAACAATTCGTAATATTTTTTTTGCATTTAGAATTTTAAAAATCAGCCTTTACTCAGCTGCACCTTCTCCACTTCCTGTTCCTAAAACATCTTCAAGTTTTTCCTTTAAAACTTGTGGAGTAAAAGGTTTTACAATATAGTTATTTACGCCAGCTTTTAAAGCAGTAATCACTTCAGCTTTTCCGCCCTCAGTTGTAACCATGATAATAGGCATATCTTCATATTTTTTCTCTGCTCTTACTTTTTTTACCAACTCCAAGCCATTCATTTCTGGCATATTCCAATCTGTAATTAAAACTTTTACATCTTCATTTTTAGTTAATAAATCCCAAGCTTCAACGCCATGCTCAGCTTCTAAAACATCATCGTGTCCAAGTCTTGTTAGGGTATTTTTAATAATCCTTCTCATAGTAGAACTGTCATCAACAACTAACAATTTCACAATTTCGTCCTTTCAAAGTTTTTATAGTTTTATTTTACCCTTTTTAGCTTTATTAATCAAGCTAAAAAATTTTAAAAAACAGCATTATATCATCTTTTACTTAAATTTTTACTCAAATATTATTATTTTTATACTTAACCGTAAATAAATATACACTTAAACCTAAAAGAAGCAAGCTCACTCCACCGATAAGATAAATCGCATAAATCATCTGAGAAAGATCACCAATAGCAAGTTTAAATACCAACATCAAAGCTTCTATAGCTAAAGCAATGATAATAGAACCCAAAAATCTCACCATAGTTTTTTGAATTCCACCTTCTTCTTTTTTCGTCCTTCCTAATACTTCTTGTTCGATCAAAGTTTTTGCCAAATCAAAAATAGCTAAAGCCAAAGTTATAGCGATGGTACTTTCAAACATATGTTCTATACCTATAGCTTGATTATCAAAAAGACTAAAAAAACCTTTTTGAAATAAAAAACAAGTAATCACAAATAAAACCAGTGCGAAGCAAAAATATACCAAACGACTAAACTGAGTAAAAACAAATTCAAATTTTCCTGCTTGAATAATCTTTAAAATATCTTCAAGCTTGATATCAATACAAACAACAAAAAGCAAGTTATTTTTATCATCGTAAATTGGCATAGAAGCTGTCACGCAAAGCTCATTATTTAAAACCGAAGGATAAGGATCGCTCAAAACACATCGTCTTAATTTTACAGCTCTATAAAAATAAGAACGAGTACTTCTATCCTCGCCCTGTCCTATTTCATGAGCTTTATTTAAGGAAATCGCATTTTCTATTTGCATGCCTGAAATATCTAAAATATACAAAGCATCAAAAACAACAACTTCATGAGCTATTTTATCCAAAGCTGTTTTAATCGTTTCAAGGTGAATATCAGGAAGTTTATTGGGTAGATTTCTTGTTAAAATATAACTCATATAAGCTCTAGCACGATAACGATTATCTTCAAATCTTTGTATATCTTTTATATACATTATACACCTTCTTTATTGTGTTTAAATTCAGGTACAATCTTTAATAAAGCCTCTGAAATATCTTCACATATTTGTAAATTTTCTATCTCTTTATTAAGCCAATCAAGATCAACCTTCTCATTCTTTGCTACAAAAATACTCTCATATTGCGTTTTAGCATCATTTTCATCAATCAAAAGCTCTTCATAAAGCTTCTCACCTTTTCTTAAACCTGTGATTTTAATTTCTAAATCATTGCGATTAGAAAGTAAAAGCATTTTTTTAGCTAAATCTATGATTTTCACAGGCTTACCCATATCCAAAACAAAAAGTTCTCCCCCTTTTGCGATAGCTCCAGCTTGCAAAACAAGTTGCACTGCCTCAGCCACAAGCATAAAATAACGCACTATATCAGGGTGCGTTAAAGTTAAAGGCTCATTATTGGCAATTTGTGCTTTAAATTTCGGTATCACACTACCACTAGAACCTAAAACATTACCAAAACGCACACAAGCAACTTCAAAATTTTCATCACTCATACTTAAAGTATAAAGCTCACAAACTCTTTTAGTGCAACCCATAATATTTGTTGGTCGCACTGCTTTATCTGTACTTATCATCACAAATTTAGCTACTTTATTTTCTTTAGCACTGTCGCATAAAATTTTAGTTCCTAAAATATTATTGATTACTGCTGAATGTGGATTTTGTTCACAAAGAGGCACATGTTTATAAGCGGCTGCATGTAAAATAAGCTCAGGTTTATAAGTTTTTAATACCTCATCTAAACTTTGCTTATCTAAAATACTCAGTAAAATAGGAGTAATTTTTTCTTTATATAAATTTAAATCATCATTGATCTTATAAAGATTATACTCACTATGATCAACCATAATAAGATGCTTAGCACCAAATTTAATACATTGCTTACAAAGTTCACTGCCTATAGTTCCACCTGCTCCACTTACCAAAACTACCTTGTCTTTTAAAAAAGCCGCCACAGCACTATCATCTAAATCTTTTGGTTTTCTAGCAAGCAAGTCTTCTATACTGATATCTCTTGCTTCGTTTCTTGTAAAAGAAAATATTTTTACATCACAAATACCATAAGCTACAAGTTCTTCAAAAAGTTTTTTAAGCTCTTCTTGTTCAAGTCTTAAAGCAATAATGGCAGTTTTTACCCCTTGTTCTACATAAGATTTTATTCTTTCTTTTTCTTCTACAATAAATTTATCACAATAAGTCCCTATAAGCTCTTTTCTCGCATCAACTACACCCACAGGAAAAAGCCCTAAAGAACCTTCTTTTGCACCTTTTAACAAATGCAAAGCCTTAGAAGTTGCCCCTACTACAATACAAGGAGTTTCTTCTTCTTTCATTTTAGAAGGTTTAAAATCCACAAGCATTCTTTTGCTAATTCTTAAAGTACCTATAAACATATAAGAAAGAACAAAATCTATCACAATAGCACTTCTTGGAAAAGGATTAAAAAAATCACTAAAAAAATAAAAAATAAGAAAAAAACAAAACTCAGCTAAAAGCAAAGCAATAAAAATTTTTCTTGCTTCATTGAGAGAAAAAAATCTCCAAGCTACTTTGTAAATTCTAAAAACAAATAAAAATGAAAGTTTTAAAACAAGCAAAATAATAGCAGAAACCATCATACCATGATAAAAAATGCTCGGAATATCTCCACTAAATCTCAAAGAAAAAGCCAGATAAACGCTAAGTAAAATTAAAACAATATCTGAAATTAAAAAAAATGCTAATCTTTTGCTTTTATAAAAAATCATTTTAAGCCTTTATGCTCTTTAAGATCAGTTTTGAAATTTCATAAACATCATCTTTACTCATCGCCGTACCACTTGGCAAACAAATTCCTTTTTGGAAAAATAACTCACTATTGCCATTAAGATAAGCCTTAGCTCCTTTAAATACTTCTTGAGTGTGCATAGCTTTCCATAATGGTCTTGTTTCTATTTGTTCATTTTTCAAATCTTCTATGAGTTTTGAAATTTTTGGATGTAAAGTAATATTTTTTTGACTAATATTTACATCTTTTTGACAAGTATTAAGTTCATTTTTATCAAAATCAATCAAAGCTGTACTTAACCAGCGATTACTTCTTGAATTTTCTAATTCATCTAAAAAGCTAAAATACTCTCCTAAAAATTCTTTATACCACTCATAAATTTCTCTTTTTTTAAGCACTCTTTGTTCTAAAACCTCCATTTGTGCTACGCCAATAGCTCCTAAAACATTGCTTAAACGGTAATTATAACCATAATCTAAATGTTCATAATGCAAACAATTTTCCCTTGCTTGAGTGCTATAAAATCTTGCTTTTTCAATCTTTTCTTTATTTTTTCCTATAAGCATACCTCCACCTGAAGTGGTGATAATTTTATTGCCATTATAAGAATAAGCTCCAAATTCTCCAAAAGTTCCTAAGGCTTTATTCTTATAAAAACTTCCTAAAGCTTCAGCAGCATCTTCGATTAAAACAATTTCATTTTCCTTGCAAATTTCAACAATTTCATCCATTTTAGCCGCATTGCCATAAAGATGAGTTAAAATCAATGCTTTTGGTTTTTTTTCACATTCCTTAATAGCAAGTTTTAACAAATCTACATCGATATTATAAGTTTCATCACAATCTATAAATACAGGTTTTGCTTTAAGATAACAAATAGGCGCCACTGAAGCGATAAAAGTAAAAGAAGAAGCCAAAACAATATCATCTTGTTTTACCCCTGCCACCCTTAAAGCTAAATGCAAAGCTGCTGTAGCTGAATTTAAAGCTAAGGCATTTTCACTTTTGCTATAATCTTTTACACTTTGCTCAAAGCGATTTACAAATTCACCCAAAGGTGCTATATAATTGCTTTTGAAAACTTCTTCTATATATTTTAATTCATTACCGCCCATATGCGGAGGAGAAAGAAAAAATCTCATGATTTATCCTTTGTATAAAACAAAATTTTTATAAATTAACTCTATTTTACCTAAAAAAATTTACAAAGAATCAAACAAAAATCTTTTTATAATCATTTCATATTTTTCTTTTTGCAGGCACTCCCACAAAAACACCTTTTTCATTTTGGCTTTTAACCAAAGTTGCTCCACCACCCAAAATACTATCATCTGCTAAGCTTAAATTAGGCAAAACACAAGAATTAATCCCTAAAAAACAATTTTTACCGATTTTTACATTACCCGCACATTTAGCCCCTACGCTTACATGAGAAAATTCCCCTATCACGCATTCATGCTCAATCACACTTGAAGTATTTAAAATCACGCCTTTTTCTATTTTGGCTTTAGCGTTAATCACTACATAGGGCATAATTAAAATCCCTGCATTTTCTTCCACGCTTGCACTAGGACTTATAAGTGCACTTTTATGAATAAGATTAACTATTTTAAAGCCATTTTCTGAAATTTTTTGATAAATCTTTTTTCGAATTTCATTGTTTCCTATAGCTATAAAAAAATCATATTTAGGCAAGGTGTTTTCAAATTTCATTCCTTTAAAATCATCTAAAAAAATACATTCTTTATAGCCCATATTTTTAGCCACATCTTCACAAACAAGCCCATGACCACTAGCACCATAAATATAAATTTTTTCAGTTCTTGCCATTAAATTTCTCTGTTGTAACATGGCCTTCTTTGCTTACCCCGCTTCGTTTTAAAACCTTTAAAGCTGTTAAAAACATGATTTTTAAATCAAGCAAAAAAGAAATATTTTTCACATAATACACATCAAGTTCGAATTTTTTCTGCCAAGAAATAGCATTTCTGCCATTTACCTGCGCCCATCCTGTTATACCTGGACGCACCTTATGGCGCAATTTTTGCTCTTCATTATAAAGGGATAAATACTCAACCAAAAGAGGCCTAGGCCCCACAAAACTCATATCCCCTTTTAAAACATTAAAAAGTTGCAAAAGCTCATCCAAACTTAAGCTTCTAACAATTTTTCCAAAGGCTTTCAAACGCAATTCATCGCTTAATAACTCACCCTTCTCATCTCTTTCATCGCTCATGGTTTTAAATTTATAAATTTTAAAAATTTTTTCATCTAACCCAGGGCGATTTTGAGTGAAAATCACACTTCCTTGAGTGATTTTTAAAAGTAAAGCAGTGATTAAAATCACCGGAGAAAAAAGTACTAAAAGCACTAAAGCTAAAATAAAATCAAAAATTCTTTTAAAAACTTTTTCATACATTCTTAATTACCCTATCATAAAGTTTTAAATAACGCTGTGCGATATTATTTTCATCGTATTGTAAAGCATCTTGGGCAGCATTTTTAGCTAAATTTAATCTTAATTTTTCATCTTCTAATAAAAGTGAAATTTTTTCGCTTAAATCCTTAGCATTTTTTGTTTTTGCCCAAAGTCCATCATAAGCATTAGAAATAGCCTCTACACAACCTTCACAATCACTCACCACTATAGCCTTGCCACAAGCTTTTGCCTCCAAAACACTTACAGGAAAGCCTTCTTTATAGCTTGGTAAAACAAAAATATCACAATTTTGCAAAAGCTCGACTATATCACTTCTAGCACCCAAATAATGCACCACACCCGAGTTTAAAAACTCCAAACTCGCACAAGAAGGATTTTCATCTCTTCCACCAACTAAAACAAAATTTGCTTTGTCTTTTAGCATAGTAGCACTTTCATAAAATTCTTTTACACCTTTATGCCATAAAGCTCTTGCTATCATAAGCACAATGGGCTTTTTATCTATGTTTAATTTTTTCCAAAAAAGCTCTTTTTTTTCCGATTCTACATAAATAGGAAAAAATTTTTTTAAATTGATCCCTACAGATTTTATCACGCAAATTTTACTTTCCTTAAGTCCTAAATTCCGCATAAACTCAGCATTACTTTCATTGACAAAAATAAATTGGTGTGCAAATTTAAAACCTAATTTATAAAGATTATTAATAACAAAACGCACTAAATTTGCCTTAAAACCTTGATCTATATAAAAAGATCCCAAGCCTTCTACTAAGGCAAAACGATAAGGAATTTTTGCCCATTTTGCTGCTAAAATTCCAAAGGTATTGCTTTTGTGTGCCGCACTTTGAATAAGATCAAGATTTAAATTTTTCAAAACCTTAGCAAGATAAAAAAAATTCTTTAAAACCACAAAAGGATTTAAACTAGCTCTTGAAAGCTCATAAACAATTACTTTTAAGCCAAGATCTCTAAGTTTTTGCGTGTATTCATCTTGTGGCACTATAACAAAAACTTCATCTTTTCTATCTTTTAATGCTTTTATAATAGGCATTCTAAAATGATAAATACTTGCTCCTGCATGTGATAAAAATCCTATTCTCATTTTCAACCCTTAAATTTTAAGTTTAAAAACCTTAGCATCTCTAGAATTAATCACCAAGTCAAATAAATTCTTATCATAATTTCCTAAAAAAAACATTTGCACATAAGCACTATTAAACATGGTTTTATCCATTAAAATAAATTGTGCGTAAGGAATAGCACTATCCTTTAAATAAAAAATATAAAACTGAGCCTTATCATCAATTGGAGTGATTTTGTATTCACCTTGTTTAATAGAATTAATCTCTACGATACTATTTACAGAAACCACATTATCACCTATTTTAAAACTTCTAAAATCATCGCTTAAAACCACTCCGTTGCTAAGATAAATTTCTCCATTTTTAACATCAAGTGGATAAGCTGTGCTAAAGGTAAAAGGTTTATCCAAAACTCCTGTATCTAAATTAATAAAAGAAAAACTAGCCACCGTAGAAAAAATCAAAGACATTCTAGCGGGCATATAAAGATAAATATCACGAGTTTTTGGTGTATCGATTTTAAAATCAGGTTTTGATAATGAAGCTAGAAACAAATCCACATTGCTTTGATTATAATCTTTCATCATGGCTTGTAAAATGTCTGTTTTTAAAATATCATTTTGCGGAGCATAAAAGCTTTTTTCTGTATATTCTACACTAAGTCTTGCCATATTAGCTGCAGCTTGTTCATCTTTGCTTAAAGCAAAAGAAGGGAAAAAATTATCCTTACCTAAATGCTTTCCACCATCTACTAAAGTTTTCACATCACTATAATAACGCACAGGATAACCATAATCCCACCAAGTTACCACATAATCTTCTCTATTGGCTATATTTTTTAATTGATTTAATAATGATGCTTCATTTTGAGAAAAAACTGTTGGTGCTTTATAGTTGTAAATATGGATAAATACTGGAGCTAAAGTCAAAATAGTTGCAAAAACAATACAAACATTTGAAGTTAATTGGCTATATTTTTTAACCAATATAGCCTTAAACTCGCTCAATAAAAAACCAAATCCTAAGGCCATTACAGGTACAGAATAAATGGTAAATCTAAGCCCCCCTTTTAAGGCTAAAAACCCAAGCACCAATATAGGTAAAGCCATAATCATACTTTTATGTTTTCTCAAAAGCCATACAAAACCAAACAAAGAAAACAAAAAAACAATTTCACTACCACTAATTCTTCGCATAAATTCGCTAAGATCTACATTTTCAACTTCTTGTATGGTTTGATTGACATTAAAATACATAAAACCCTGCGTTAAATTCGCACTTTCATCACTTCTAAAAATATAAAATTTAAGCTGATAAAGTATAGGATCAACCCCTCCACTTAAAATCAAAAATATCAAAGTTACACTAGCTAAAATTCCTATAATTACAAAATTTAAGCGTTTTTGCTCTAAAGCAAATAAAGCAAAAAGTATTACTATAATAGTACTTTGATAAAACCATGCTATATTTGAAAGAGTAAGAGAAGACAAAATCACAGCTATATAAAAAATCTTTTCTTTTCTATGAAAAATAAGTGTATAAATTAAAAAAAGTCCAATTAAAGCTACATTTAAAGTATAGCTTGAAGGATACCACCAAAGATAAATTCCTATAAATAACGGTAAGGCAATCAATGAAAAAAAGTCTTTTTTTAAAATCATTCTTACCATAAAAAATAAAATAAACATAGGTAAAACAATTACCAGCATATCCGTATCATAATACCCACTCATAGTGCGATTATAATAACTGTTTGCTATACTTGCTAAAAGAGCAGCTACAAAGCCCATTAAAGGACGTTTGTATTCATTAGCTAGTAAAATAATAGGAATCACCACCAAAGAAGATAAAAAAGTACTCATATATAAAATAATACTTTCGAAAGAAAAAGGTGTGATTTTATAAAGCCAATAAGTAAGCGTAGATAAAGAAGATCCATAATAACTCAAATCATTAGGCTGATGAAAACCTGCTATCATATCTCTTGCACCCTCAGCAAAAGCATAACCATCGTTTGAAATGATCATTAATTGATTATTGAAAAAATACTCATTAAACTCACTTGCCCACCAAATCCAGTAAAATCTACACAATACACTAAAAACATAGGCTAATACAATCATCGCAAACAAAACTAAATAAGGGTTTTTTAAATACTCTTTTTTCAACATCTTTTATCCTAATAAATATTTCAAAGCATCACGTGCAATTTTTACTTTATCAAAGGCCTTAGCCCTAGTTTTAGCCTTATTTTTATACGCTTTTCTTAATTTATCATCTTCAAGCATAGTCTTTAAACCCTGAAACATAGAGTTTTCATTATCTACTTCTACTAAAAGTCCAAATTCATCATCGCCAAAAAGCTCTCTTGCGCCACTTTTATGATCAGTGCAAACCACCGCACAAGAACAAGCTAAGCTTTCAATTAAAACATTTGAAAAGCCTTCAAATACAGAAGCAAAAGCAAAAAATTCGCATTTAGCCATGTATTTATAAGGATTATTATCAAATCCTAAAAGCAAAACCTTTTCTTCTAAATTTAACTCTTTAATCAAAGCTAAAAGCTCATCTTTAAGCACACCTTCACCTAAAATCACAAGCTTTAAATCTGTTTTCAATCTCGCATAAGCACGAATTAATAAAGCATGATTTTTACCTTTATCAAGCCTGCCTACACTTAAAATAAATTTATCTTTTAAAGCTATATCTTCAAGAGCTTTTTGCTCTATGTTTTCTAAATCGATGGCATTGTATAAAATTTCACATTTTTTTGGATTTATACTAAAATTTTGCACTAAATCTTCTAAATTTCCTTTAGAATTAGGCAGGATTAAATCAGCTCTTGGATAAAGCAAAGAAATTAAAAATTTATTTGCCAAAGAATTAAAATTATTTTTCGCATACATCACACTTGGCGTAGTGCATTCATTGATCACAAGGCGAGTTTTGTTTCCAAACATTCTTGCCATTAAAGCTATATAATTAGGTCGATTTAAAAAAACAAATTCTGTATCAATACCCAAATTTCTGCAAAGTTTTTTATATTTTAAAGCCAAAAAAGGTAGTTTTAAAAATTTCAAAATAGGATTTTCACTAGGTTTTGAACATTCCAAAAAATGAATTTGACACTCTGGAATTTCATAAGAAATTTTATCATTCATCAAGATCAAATGCACTTCAAATTTCAAACTTAAAATAGGCAATAAAGTCGCCACAACTCTTTCAGCACCACCACTTCCTAAAGAATAAATAAAAATGCCTAATTTTTGCATAAAGCCACCCGAATTTTTGATAATTTTTCAATCATATTATTTGGAATTATACTTAAAATGAGTAATATCAAAGCAGGAGCGTTGATTTTTATACTCAGGCTTTTAAACAAACACTTATAAAGAGCTTTATAATTTTTTGCAAGTTTTGCATAATAAGCTGCCATTTTATAATAACTCGCACAAGTTTTTTTATAATCTTTATCCTTACTCATTCTAAGTTCATTTTCTAAAATTTTAGCAAGCTCTAAATATCCCAAATACACCCTATAAGCATTTTTACTCGCCCCTAAAGTCACGCTATCTTGCCTAAAAATCCTATAAATCCTAAAAGCCTTATGGATATAAAAACTTTTTTCTTTGTATAAATTTACCCAAAGCGTGGCTTCATTGCCATAAAATTCTTCATTAAAACGCTTGTTTTCAAGTAGAGATTTTTTAAAAACAGAAAAAAACTCTCCGCTAAATTTAGCCATTAAAAAATCTTTTTTAGAAATTTCACTATCTTTTTCCAAGCCCTTGCCGCTAAATTCCTTGCTTAAATTTCCTTCTTTTTCCATCAAACAATTTCCAAAAACATGAGCATAACCCTCACTTGCTTTTTGCATCAAGGTACTTAAAGCCCCAGATAAAAGCTCATCATCATCATCTAAAAAAGTTACAAACTCGCCACTTGCTTGATCTAAGCCATTGTTTTTATTGCCATTTGGGCCTTGTTTGTAATTTTGATTTAAAAAATACTTAATACGATCATCATCTTTTTGTAAATTTTGCACCACACTTTTAGTATCATCACTAGAATTATCATCGCTTACAATAATTTCTAAATCTTTAAAATCTTGATTTTGTATGCTTTTAATAGCCTTTTCTAACAAAACTTGACGATTAAAAGTAGGTACTATAACAGAAAGTTTAGGCATTTTTAACCTCGGCTATAAGCTTAAGCCATTCTTCTTTGATATGAGAAATTTCAAAGTCTTTACACCTTTGTTTGGCATTATTTACAAGTTCTTTTCTAAAATTTTCATCATTTAAAACAAGTTCAAGTTTTTTAGCAAGCGCTATTTCATCATCACAACCTACCAAAAGCCCATCATGATTATCTTTGATTAAATCCTTAGCACCATTATAATAAGAACTTGAAATTCTACAAACCTCAAAATACAAACTTTCAATTAAAACTGTTGGCAAACCCTCTACAAAAGAACAAAGACAAAGTACTTTTGCTTTTTCATAAAGAGCCTTGACATTTTCAATGCGTCCTAAAAAATCAACTTTTATTCCTAAAGATTTTACCTTGTATTCAAGTTCTTGCCTTAACTCTCCATCTCCTGCTATAACAAATTTATAATTTTCTTGCAAATTTTTATCCAAATGCGCTATAGCTTTTAAAAACATTACAGGGTTTTTGTTGTGATCTAAACGCCCTATAAAAAGAACCAAATTTTCCTTTTCAAAACTAGAATCAAAAGGAATTTCATCGCTAAAATGACAAGGGTTTAATAAAAGCTTAACCCTTTTTACAAATCTTTCATAATACACCTTATCACTGCTTCCAAGCACACTTAAAGCATCACAAAAAGGATAGCTTACCCTTCTTAAAAAACGCCAAATTTTAGGTTTTAAATACGCTTCATTACTATGCTCACTTATAATGAGTGGAGTTTTAAGCCCTATTTTCGCAGCAATACAAGCAATATTAGTCGTATCCAAAAAAGAAATAAAAACATCAGCCTTACTTTCTTTCAAAGCCTTTCTTAAAGCAAAAAATTTCTTAAAACGACTTGCGATTTTATGATAAAGCGTGTCAAATTTAAATTGTTCCAAACTTGTAACTTTAACTTCATTTTCAAGCTTATAAAAAGATTCTCCTGCATGAAATTTAATAATACTTACTTCATGCTCTTTGCAAAGCGCATTAGCTAAGGTTACTAAAACACGCTCAGCGCCTCCTGAATTTAAAGTTGCGATAATAAAGCTTATTTTCATCATTTCTCCTCTTTAAGCTTACCGTGTTCTAAACGATAAACCTTATCACATTGCGTTATCGTAGAAAGGCGATGTGCGATAATAATCATGGTTTTATCTTTAGAAATTTTATAAATTTCATCCATGATTTTTGCTTCACTTTGAGTATCAAGCGCAGAAGTTGCTTCATCAAGCACTAAAATTTCAGGCTCTAAATACAAAGCTCTTGCTATGGCTATGCGTTGTTTTTGTCCCCCGCTTAAATTACTCCCTCCATCGCCCACTTTTGTTTGCACTCCTTGAGGTAAATTTTTTATAAAATGCTCTAAATTTGCTTGTTTGATAACCCTATTAAGTTTTTCTTCATCAACCGCATCTCCAAAAGTGATATTTTTAGCTATGCTATCATTAAAAAGATAGATATTTTGCGGGATATAGCCTATTTTTTGGCGATAATTTTTTGCATTATTTGCATTTAATTCTTGCTTATCAAGTAAAATTTGCCCTTCTTTTGGTTTTAAAAGTCCTATGATAAGATCTACTAAGGTGCTTTTTCCACAACCACTCTCCCCTATAAAAGCGATTTTTTCGCCTTTTTTAATGTTTAAGTTAAGATTTTTAAATAAATATTTTTTTCCCTCATAACCAAAGCTAAGATTGCAAATTTTAAGCTCTTGATTAAAGCTTAATTTTTCCTCGCCCAAATTTTCTTCTTCTTGTCTTAAATTTTGATAAATAATATCCAAAGAAGAATGATAATAAAGCAAATCATGATAACTTGTGATAATACGATTTGCGCTTGGCATTAAGCGATAAAGCGCTAAAACAAAAATAGAAATCGTGGATAAAATACCTGAAATATCACTTTCATTTTTCAAAACCAAAAATACCACGATAAAAACAAGTACGCAAAAGCCTATTCCTTCAAGATAAATTCTAGGCACCGCAGTTACGCTTTCATTGGTAATATTTGCTTTAGAAAAAGCTTCACTTTGCGCTTTAAAAAGACTTAATACTCCATCTTCTTTGGTTTTAAGCTTGATAAATTTGAAATTATTTAAATTTGTATTTAAAATTTCGAAGAAATTTTTCATCGCTTCTTCGCGTCTTAGCCCTGCTTTTTTAATAATAGGACTTAAAATTTTCACTAAAATAAAGGCATTTAATACCATAAAAACACTTAAAAATAAAGTGATTTTATAATTAATCAAAAGCATTAAAGCATAAAGCAAAAGCACTACAAAAATTTCACTCACCAAAAGTAAAAATGATGAAATCATAGTGCTTAGATTATAAACTTCTCCTGTAATGGACTTTAAAATTTCAGATTGATTTTTTTGAGTAAATTTTTCATAATTAATATTTAAAAATTTAGAAAAAACCTTATAAGCGATCGCGTGATAACGTCCTTTAGAAAATCTTGCCAAAAGATGAAAATAATACGCATTTAACAAAGCTCTAAACACATAAAAAACAATAAGCCCCACTCCAAAATAAACAATGATTTCAAAAACAGGGATATTAAGATATTCTTTTAAACTAATTAAATATTTATTACGATCAAAATAAGAAAAATCGCTAGCCAAAGTGATAAAAGGCATTACTAAAGAAATCGCAAAAGTTTCTATAAAAGAAACAAATACTGAAAAAATAAGTAAGAAAAATAAAAAATTTTTATCTTCCTTACTTAAAATAAAAAAAAGTTTTTTTAGCACTGTTTTTCCCAATCAAAAGCAGATTTACAAATAAGCTCTAAATCATCGTATTTAGGCTGCCAAGAAGTAAGATTTCTAATTTTACTTGCATCAGAAATCAACACACTAGGATCACCCGCACGGCGTGGGGCAAGTTCTACTTTAAAATCCACTCCGCTAACTTTTTTCATCGCTTCAATCACTTCTTTTACGCTAAAACCATGTCCATAACCTACATTAAAAACATTGCTTTCATTCTCTTTTAAATAATCCAAAGCCGCTAAATGCGCACTTGAAATATCATCCACATGGATAAAATCTCTTATACAGGTACCATCTTTTGTATCATAATCATCGCCAAATATGAAAAGTTTATCACGTTTTCCTGCGGCACATTCAGCTGCAACTTTTATAAGCAAGGTCGCTTTTGGATAGCGTTGTCCTAAAGTATAATCCATACAAGCACCTGCAACATTAAAATATCTTAAAATACAATGCTTAAATTCAGGATTTGCCATACTTGCATCACGCAAAACCTCTTCGCTCATAAGCTTACTACGCCCATAAGGATTAATAGGTGCTAAAGGACTTGTTTCGCTCACAACGGGAGTTTGTGGTTCGCCATAAGTGGCTGCCGTTGAAGAAAATATAAATTTATTTACTCCAGTTTGCATACAAGTTTCGATGAGATTTGTTGTATTAACAGTGTTGTTTATATAGTATTTTAAAGGGTTTTGCATACTTTCAAAAACTTCAATACTCGCTGCAAAATGCACAATAGCGTCAAATTTTTCTCTCTCAAACAATGCTTTTACACCTTGAAAATCACTTAAATCTTGTTCAAAAAATTTAAAAGCTCTTATTTTTTGCAAATCTTCTATTGCGATTTTAGAACCCTTGGAAAGATTATCTAAAACACAAATTTCATGATCTGTTTTTAAAAATTGTCTTAAAGTATGAGAACCTATATAACCTGCACCACCGCTAATAAGAATTTTCATCATCATTCCTTTTTTTTAAAAATGTCAAAAATAAATTTTAATATATTTTCTTAAATACTTAAGATCGAACTTTTGAAATTTCACTCTCACAAGCTTTTGCAAAAACTTCTGTATAAGAACGATCTGATTTTTTTTCACGCAAAAAATCTCTCATATAAGAAAGAAAATCAACATAATCTTCTTCACTAACATTAGCTTTAATAAGTTCATATTTTAAAAAAAGCATATAGGTGTTTAAAACATCACTTTCACAATATTCGTAAATTTTTTCAAGTTCATTTTCATAAAAAAGTTTCATCACCTCATCGCCATGCACATCATATTTTCCTGGCAAACCCACCATAGAGCAAAGTGTATCAAGCTTTATTCCACGCCCATTAGATCCTAAGGATTCTAATAAATCACAATGTTTTAATTCTGAAAATCTTGTTTTATAATTATTCCATTTATCACTTTGAGTATCTAAATAAGTTGCTGCCTTTAAATTGTATTTTAAAGCCCTTAAAACAAGAACGGGCATATCGAAATTTTTACCATTAAAGCTGACTAATTTTGGCTCATAATTTTCTATAAAATTGAAAAAATTCTCAATCATTTCTTTTTCATTTTGCCCATCAATTTTATTTACTTTGATAAATTTTCCAAAATTATCGCTTAAAACCGCACAAATACTAATGATTTTATGATAAGGCAAAGGCAAAAACTCACTCCCACTTTGTTCTTTTTGCCACTGAAGTGCTTTTAAACTTACCTCTAAATCACTTCCTTCAAAACCCAAAGTTTTGCGGATAAGCTCAACATCTGGCACACTCTCACAATCAAAAACACAAATATAACCTTCATTTTTTGCCATTTTTAACCTTTTTTTAAATAATTTCGCTAAAATCATAGCAAAAATTTTAAAATATTAGGCTTTTAATGAAAATAGCAATTGTTCGTTTGTCAGCACTTGGTGATATTATCCAAAGTGCCGTGGTTTTGCAATTTATCAAAAATTTTAAAAAAGATATAGAAATTCATTGGTTTGTAGATGAAAAATTTGAAGGCATACTTAAAAACCATCCTTTAATAGACAAACTCTATGCCCTACCCTTAAAAGACAAAAAAATTTTAAAAAGCCTAAAAATTCTTCTTAAAGCAAGAAAAAACAACTATAATGCAGTAATAGATCTACAAGGGCTTATAAAATCTGCTATTGTAAGTCGAATTTTAAGTAGAAATAATTTTGGTTTTGATAAAAATAGCCTTAAAGAAAGTTTTGCTCATAATTTTTACAACCAAAAACTTGAGTTAGATTACAATGAAAATGTATTTGTAAGATACTTAAGTCTTACCTCCTTTATGTTAAATACTGATTTTAATGCCAAAAATTTAGCCTTTAAACAAGATGTTTTTAGCGTAGATGAAAATTTAAAACAACTCTTAAACAATAAACTCAAGCTCGACAAAAACGAAAAAAACATACTCATACATGTGGGCTCAAGTGTAGAAAATAAAATCTATCCTAAAACCAAACTTGCTATACTTTGCAAACTTTTAATCAATGAATTTCAACAAACAAAAATTTGGCTCGCTTGGGGAAATGTAAAAGAATACGAATTTGCTAAAGAGGTTTTAAATCTTAGTGGTATTGATGAAACACATATAGAATTAGCGCCAAAATTTAATCTTGAAGAGCTAATGGCTTTTACAAAAATGATGGATCTTATCATAGGAAATGATAGCGGTCCAACACATTTAGCTTTTGCTTTAAATAAAGCATCTATTACGATTTTTGGTGCAACACCAAGCTACCGCAATGCTTTTCAAACTCATATCAATAAAATCATTGATACAGGTAAAAAAATCCAAAATGCCAAGCATATCGATAAAAGTGATTTTTGTATCACGCGTATAGAAGAAGAAGATATCTTCAAACTTGCCAAAGGCTTACTTAATGAAAAATAGTGATAGAATATATCTTAGTCTTTATTATATTTTGAAATTTTTTGTTACTTTTATGCCTGATTGTATCTTGCATTTTTTAGCTTTGATTGTAGCAAGAATCGCTTTTCATCTTAACAAAAAACACCGCAAAATCATCAATACAAATTTGCAAATCTGTTTTCCTCAATACACTCAAAAAGAACGCGATAAATTGTCTTTAAAAATTTATGAAAATTTTGCTCAATTTGGGATTGATTGTTTGCAAAATCAAAACACCACCAAAGAAAAAATTCTCAATAAAGTAAATTTCATCAATGAAAATTTTCTTATAGATGCCCTGGCTTTAAAGCGTCCTATTATCTTCACAACTGCACACTATGGAAACTGGGAAATTTTAAGCCTTGCTTATGCGGCTAAATATGGTGCGATTTCCATAGTGGGAAAAAAGTTAAAAAGTGAAGTTATGTATGAAATTTTAAGCCAAAGTCGCACCCAATTTGACATAGAACTTATTGACAAAAAAGGCGGTATAAGACAAATGCTAAGTGCTCTAAAAAAGGAGAGAGCTTTGGGAATTTTAACTGATCAAGACTGCGTAGAAAACGAAAGCGTAAGATTAAAATTTTTTAACAAAGAAGTGAATTATCAAATGGGAGCAAGCCTTATCGCACAAAGAAGCAATGCTTTGATCATCCCTGTTTATGCCTATAAAGAAGGTGGTAAATTTTGCATAGAGTTTTTTAAAGCAAAAGATTCTCAAAATGCAAGTTTAGAAGAACTGACACTTTATCAAGCACAAAGTTGCGAAGAAATGATTAAAAAAAGACCTTGGGAATACTTTTTTTTTCATAGACGCTTTGCTAGTTATAATGAGGAAATTTACAAGGGTGCAAAATGAATCTAAAGCAAATAAGCGTTATTATCATCGTAAAAAATGCTGAGCAAACTTTGCTTGAGTGTTTAAATTCTTTAAAAGATTTTGATGAAATTATTTTACTTAACAATGAAAGCATTGATAATACCCTAAATATAGCTAATGAATTTAAAAAAGATTTTGCTAATTTATATATTTATCACAATGCTTTTATAGGTTTTGGAGCTTTAAAAAATCTTGCCTTAAGCTATGCAAAAAATGATTGGATTTTAAGCATTGATGCTGATGAAGTACTTGAAAATGAGTGTATTAAAGAGCTTAAAAATTTAGAACTTCAAGAAGATAATATCATCGCACTTAGTCGGAAAAATCTCTATAAAGGCGAATGGATAAAGGCTTGTGGTTGGTCGCCTGATTATGTTTTAAGAATTTTTAATAAAAATTTCACTCGTTTTAATGATAATTTAGTGCATGAAAGCCTTGTTTTACCAAGTAATGTTAAAAAAATTCATCTTAAAAATGGATTGAAGCATTATGCTTTTAGAGATATTTCTCACTTAATCAATAAAATGCAGTACTACTCAAGCCTTTGGGCAAAACAAAATATACATAAAAAAAGTGGTGTTTTAAAAGCAAATTTAAGAGCTTTTTGGACTTTTTTTAGAAATTATTTTTTAAAAAATGGCTTTTTGTATGGTTATCAAGGCTTTACGATCAGCGTTTGCAATGCCTTAGGGACTTTTTTTAAATATATGAAATTATATGAACTTCAAAAGCAAAAGCCAAAAACTTGTGCTTTAATAATAACAACCTATAATCAAAAAGAACGCCTTAAATTAGTGCTTGATAGTGTTAAAAATCTAACCTTTTTACCCAATGAAGTTTTAATCGCAGATGATGGTAGCAAAGAAGATACAGCAAGGCTTATTGAAGAATATCAAAAAGATTTTCCTTGCTCTTTAAAACACATTTGGCAAGAAGATGAGGGTTTTCGCGCTGCAAAAAATAGAAATAATGCCATTAGAGTTTCTAAAAGTGAATATATAATTTTAATTGACGGTGATATGATTTTAGAAAAAGACTTTATAAAAAATCATTTCGAATTTGCGAAACGCAAAGTAATTTTACAAGGTTCAAGAGTAATTTTAAATAAAAATGAAAGCGAAGAAATCTTAAAAAATGATGATTATAGTTTAGCTTTTAGTAAAAAAGATTTTAAAAGCTATAAAAATTCTTTTTTAGCCAAAATTATCTATAAAATTTCAAAAATAGATCAAAAATTTTTTAATACCAAAGAAATAATAAAGGGAAGTAAAACCTGCAATATGAGTTTTTTTAAAGCCGATTTTGATGAACTTGATGGTTTTAATGAAAATTTTATTGGTTGGGGTAGAGAAGATAGTGAATTTGTGGCTAGATTTTTATTTAATAAAGGCATTTTTAGACGCTTAAAATTTAAAGCTATTGCTTATCATATTTATCATGAAGAAAATAGCAAAAAAATGCTCGAAAGCAATCATCAAATTTATTTAGATACCATCAAAAATAAAAAAATTTCTTGGAGATAAAACATGAAGAAAATAGGTGTAGTTATACCAATATACAACGTAGAAGAATATTTGAGAGAATGTTTAACAGCGTCATCAATCAAACTTATACTAACTTAGAAATCATACTTGTAAATGATGGTAGTACAGATGAAAACTCACTCAATATAGCCAAAGAATATACTTTAAAAGATGAAAGATTTATACTTTTTGATAAGAAAAATGGGGGTTTAAGTTCAGCTAGAAATGTAGGTATAGAATACTTTAGTGGGGAGTATAAATTAAAAAACAAAACTCAACATATAAAAGAAAATTCTTTAATAGAATTTCAATTGGATGGTAATAATCCTTATAATATATATAAAGCATATAAAAGCTCTCAAGCTTTTAATAATGAAAAAGATTTAACTAATTTTACTTATCCTAATATAGATTATATTATATTTTTAGATTCTGATGATTATTGGGAGTTAAACTGCATAGAAGAATGTGTTATAAGAATGAAAAATGTGGATGTATTGTGGTTTGACCATGATTGCACCTATGAAGACAATATAAAAAATAAGCACAAAAAAACAAGGATGGAAATTTTTGATTTTAAAAAAGAATGTATAATCACTCCAAAAGAATATGCAAATCGAGCATTAAGTGTAGGATCTAGAGATATTTCTTTTGGATGGAATGGAATGATTGATTTTAATTTTTTAAAGAAAATTAAACTTAAATTTATAAATTTTATTATCAATGAAGATATACACTTTGGGATAATTTTGTTTGCTAGTGCTAATAAAATTTATATTTTATCACAAAAGTTGTATTTATGCCGTTTAAGAGCAAACAGTATATCAAATCATGATAAGAAGATTACAAAAGCAAATGTGTCAGAGTATTTTAAAGATATATATGAAACTTTCGGGGAAAACGCTAAGGAAGCAAAAAATTATTTAAAAGCAGCAAGCAGGGTTACAACTGCTTTAAAATTGATAGAATTTTTTAAAGATCAAAAAAGCGAAAATGCACTTGCTATAAAAGAAACATTTTTACCTTGCTATGCCAAAAAAGCTTTAATGATTAAAAAATTTAAAAAAGATCCTTTAAATTTAAAGGAACAATTAGTTTTAATTAAGCCTTTTATTCAAACAAAACTTCCTTACGATATTTGGAAATTTTGGCAAAAAATAAAAAAAATTAATTAATTTTTAGGTATAATCACTATAATTATAGGAGAAAATATTTTATATGCTATTTCAATCATACTTTGTGAAAATAATTTGCTTATTCATTCCTTTTAGAAAAATTAGACATAAAATAAAAAAAACATTTTTACTAAAAAACATACAACGAGATAAAATCGATTCTTATCTACCAAAAAAAATTCTTATACAAATTAATAAATACAACAATGAAGATTTAATTAAACTTAATAAAGCTATTGCAGGAGGGGGGGGGGCATAAAGGATATTTTAATTATGATGAAAAATCTAAAGATCCAAAATCTCCTTTGAATCCTTGGGCTTTTATACGAGTAAAAAATGAAGTTATTACCTTAAAAGCTTCTCTTGAAAGTATATTGCCTGCTATCCAAAGAGGTGTTATAGGATATAATGATTGTACCGATGGAAGTGAAGAAATAATTCTAGAATTTTGCAAACAATATCCTTCATTTATACCAATAAAATATCCTTATGAAATTCAAATTCAAAACCCAAAATCAGAAGAAAATAAACTCTATAGCTATTATAATTATGTTGCAAGTTTTATACCAAAAGATGAGTGGCTTATAAAAATAGATGTGGATCATATCTATGATGCTAAAAAACTTTATAAAAGCTTCTATATACCAAAAAACAAATATGATGTAGTTAGTTATTCAAGGGTTGATATTCACTATTTTAATGATAATTTTTTTCTTTGTAAAGATAATAATGGCAATATATTGAAAGAACCAGGAGATTGCTTGCTTATCAATAATTATAACTTAAAATGGAAAGAAGTATTAATTGACAGAATCAATAACAATTGGAAAAAAGCAACAAAACAAAGTTTTTCTTCAAATATACACTCTTTAGAGCAATTAAAGTATAAACACAGGATATTATTTCACACTGAATTAAATAATTATCATTTTCCTTTTTTAAAAAAACATAGAGCTCAAGATATTTATAAATATAATTGGATAAGTATTGAAGAATTTAAAAAATTCTATTTACAAAATATTAATCATAAAATAGAACCTTCTATGATTTCAAAAGAAACTCTAAAAAAAATATTCTTAACATTGTTTTAAAAATTTTTTATATTTAAATAAAATTTTTAAAGTTAAAATATTTATTTTAGCTAACAATGTAACCATTAATTTTGTTCTTTTTATTTTATATATTTGAATATATAGCAAATATTTAATTAGCACATAGAGAACGCTACAATACTTGTTTAAAATATAATTTTGCCTTAAATAGTTTAAAACCAACTGCAACTCTTGAATATTATTTTTAACAAGCACTTCATTCTTAGTATTACAAATTGAATTATTATTAGGCACGTAATGATATAAATTACAGTTCATATATGCTATTTTTTGAGCTTGACTTAACATTGGATAATATAACAATACATCTTCAGCCATATTGATTTTAACATCTTTCTCGAGTCTTAAACTCGCAAAAGCTTCTAAATACAATTTCTTTCTTATAAGTTTCCCCCACATAGTCCAATATAAATTTTTCTTTGCAATAATTTTTTTCACAAACTCTTTTTTGCTATAAAAACCAGAATTAAAGTCAAACTTTTTATATGAAATAACATTACTTTCAACAATAGCATTGAAAAACACTAAATCAACTTCATCCTGTTCATCTAAAATTTTTATACACTCTTCACAAGCATTTAGTTCCAAATAATCATCAGGATCTAAAAACATTATATAAGGAGAGTTTGCTACTTTCACACCTTCATATCTTGCTCTTAAAAGACCTAAGTTTTTTTCATTGTGGATTATTTTTATTCTTTTGTCTTTTTTAGAGTATTCTTTGGCTATATTTATACTATTATCATTTCCACAATCATCAACTACAATTATTTCTATATCTTTAAAAGTCTGATTGATACAGCTTTCTATTGCCCTTGCTATATATTGTTCCACATTATAAGTTGGTAAGATGATTGAAATTTTAAACATATTTATTTCTTATTTTATTATAATTTAATTATAACATAAAATCTATTTTGATAAAATCGTTAAAAATAAATCTTGATGGAAAATAATCATGAAAAAAGTTATTATTGCTGGAAATGGACCAAGTTTAAAAGAAATTGATTATTCAAGGCTACCAAATGATTTTGATGTATTTAGATGTAATCAATTTTATTTTGAAGATAAATACTATCTTGGTAAAAAATGCAAAGCAGTGTTTTACACCCCTAATTTCTTCTTTGAGCAATACTACACTTTAAAACATTTAATCCAAAATCAAGAATATGAGACCGAACTAATTATGTGTTCTAATTACAACCAAGCTCATCTAGAAAATGAAAATTTTGTAAAAACTTTTTACGATTATTTTCCTGATGCTCATTTGGGATATGATTTTTTTAAACAACTTAAAGAATTTAATGCTTATTTTAAATTTCACGAAATTTATTTCAATCAAAGAATTACCTCAGGGGTCTATATGTGTGCAGTAGCCATAGCCCTAGGATACAAAGAAATTTATCTTTCGGGAATTGATTTTTATCAAAATGGGTCATCTTATGCTTTTGATACCAAACAAGAAAATCTTTTAAAACTAGCCCCTGATTTTAAAAATGATCGCTCACACTATATCGGACATAGTAAAAATACAGATATAAAAGCTTTAGAATTTCTAGAAAAAACTTACAAAATAAAACTATATTGCTTATGTCCTAATAGTCTTTTAGCAAATTTTATAGAACTAGCGCCAAATTTAAATTCAAATTTTATCATACAAGAAAAAAATAACTACACTAAAGATATACTCATACCTTCTAGTGAGGCTTATGGAAAATTTTCAAAAAATATTAATTTTAAAAAAATAAAAATTAAAGAAAATGTTTATTACAAGTTGATAAAAGATCTATTAAGATTACCTAGTGATATAAAGCATTATTTCAAAGGAAAATAAATGAAAGAAATAAAAATACAAAATATAATCATAAGTGAAGAAAAAGCACCCTTAGTCGTGCCTGAAATAGGCATTAATCATAATGGCAGTTTAGAACTAGCTAAAATTATGGTAGATGCAGCCTTTAGCGCAGGTGCTAAGATTATAAAGCATCAAACCCACATCGTTGAAGATGAGATGAGTAAGGCCGCTAAAAAAGTAATTCCTGGTAATGCAAAAATAAGCATTTATGAGATTATGCAAAAATGTGCTTTAGATTATAAAGATGAGCTAGCACTTAAAGAATACACAGAAAAATTAGGTCTTGTTTATCTTAGCACACCTTTTTCTCGTGCAGGTGCAAACCGCTTAGAAGATATGGGAGTTAGTGCTTTTAAGATTGGTTCAGGTGAGTGTAATAATTATCCGCTTATTAAACACATAGCAGCCTTTAAAAAGCCTATGATAGTTAGCACAGGAATGAATAGTATTGAAAGTATAAAACCAACTGTAAAAATCTTATTAGACAATGAAATTCCCTTTGTTTTAATGCACACGACCAATCTTTACCCAACCCCGCATAATCTTGTAAGATTAAACGCTATGCTTGAATTAAAAAAAGAATTTTCTTGCATGGTAGGCTTAAGCGACCACACAACAGATAATCTTGCGTGTTTAGGTGCGGTTGCACTTGGTGCTTGTGTGCTTGAAAGACATTTTACTGATAGTATGCATAGAAGTGGCCCTGATATAGTTTGTTCTATGGATACAAAGGCTTTAAAAGAGCTAATTATCCAAAGTGAGCAAATGGCTATAATGAAAGGAAATAATGAAAGCAAAAAAGCAGCTAAGCAAGAACAAGTTACAATTGATTTTGCCTTTGCAAGCGTAGTTAGCATTAAAGATATTAAAAAAGGCGAAGTTTTATCTATGGACAATATCTGGGTTAAAAGACCTGGACTTGGTGGAATTAGTGCGGCTGAATTTGAAAATATTTTAGGCAAAAAAGCATTAAGAGATATAGAAAATGATACTCAGTTAAGCTATGAGGATTTTGCGTGAAAAAAATCCTTTTTATAACAGGCACCAGGGCTGATTATTCTAAGATTAAATCTTTAATGTATAGGGTGCAAAACTCAAGCGAATTTGAGCTTTACATCTTTGCAACAGGAATGCACTTAAGCAAAAATTTTGGCTATACAGTTAAAGAGCTTTATAAAAATGGCTTTAAAAATATTTATGAATTTATAAATTATGATAAATATTATCAAACTGATAAGGCTTTAGCCACTACAATTGATGGATTTTCAAGGTATGTAAATGAGTTAAAACCTGATTTAATCGTAGTACATGGAGATAGAATCGAGCCTTTAGCAGCAGCTATTGTTGGAGCATTAAATAATATCTTAGTAGCGCATATTGAAGGCGGAGAGATTTCAGGAACTATTGACGATAGCTTACGCCACGCTATATCAAAACTAGCTCATATTCATTTAGTAAATGATGAGTTTGCAAAAAGGCGTTTAATGCAGCTTGGAGAAGATGAAAAATCTATTTTTATCATAGGTTCGCCTGATTTAGAACTTTTAAACGATAATAAAATTTCACTTAGCGAAGCAAAAAAATATTATGATATAAATTATGAAAACTACGCTTTGCTTATGTTTCATCCTGTTACAACTGAAATTACTAGCATTAAAAATCAAGCAGATAATTTAGTAAAAGCACTGATACAAAGTAATAAAAATTATATTGTTATTTATCCAAATAATGATTTAGGTTTTGAATTAATCTTGCAAAGCTATGAAGAGCTTAAAAACAATCCTAGATTTAAGCTTTTTCCATCGCTTAGATTTGAGTATTTTATAACTTTGTTAAAAAATGCTGATTTTATAATAGGTAATTCAAGTTGCATTTTAAAAGAGGCCTTATACTTAAAAACAGCAGGGATTTTAGTTGGCTCAAGACAAAATGGAAGACTTGGCAATGAAAATACACTAAAAGTTAATGCAAATAGTGATGAAATACTAAAAGCTATTAACACCATTCATAAAAAACAAGATTTATTTAGCACTAAGTTAGAGATTTTAGATAGCTCAAAATTATTTTTTGAATATTTATTAAGCGGAGAATTTTTTAAACTCAGCACACAAAAAGTTTTTAAGGATATAAAACATGCTTAAAAAAATCATTTCTTTATATAAAAGATACTCGATTTCTAAAAAATTGGTTTTAGATAATGAGCATTTCATTAAGGAAAATAAAAACATCTATGGAAAAAAACATAAGGGCTTTTTTGACTTTGATGAAAAGGCTAAGGATGTGAAATCACCCCTTAATCCTTGGGGATTTATCAGGGTTAAAAATGAAGCTTTAACCCTAAGAGTTTCTTTAGAAAGTATACTACCTGCTTTACAAAGAGGAATTATAGCTTACAACGACTGTGATGATGGGAGTGAAGAGCTTATTTTAGAATTTTGCAAGCAATATCCCAACTTCATTGCTAAAAAATATCCTTATAAAGTAGATCTAGAAAATCCTAAAAATGAAGAAAATAAACTTTACTCTTATTACAATTGGGCAGCATCTTTTATACCCTTAGATGAGTGGTTTATAAAAATCGATGTGGATCATTACTACGATGCCAAGAAGCTTTATAAGAGTTTTTATAGGATTGATCAAGAAAATAAAGCCTTATGCTACCCAAGAATTAATTTTATAATCTTAAATGGAAATATTTATGTGCAAAATAGTGGAAATTATGGATTCATAGGGGGGGGGATCAACTCTTGATTAAAAGAAGAAATAGTAGCTTTATAGAAAGAAGGGTTTCAAAAAAAAGCCAATGGATAGATCCTAAGGGACTTATAGAAGAACTCTACTCCGAGCAACAAGTCTTATCTCAAGGAGTGAAAATACTACAAGCTCCCCTACTTCAGTGGCATTTTCCTGCCTTAAAATACCGCCGAAACGATTACCAACAATATTTAGATATCTTGAGTTTAGAAGAATTTCAGGCCTTTCATCGTAAGAGCAAAGAGGCTAAAAAAATAGACTTTGCCATGCTAAAACGCCCTGTAATCGAGCAAATATTAAAGAAATTTCAAGGAGAGATAAAATGAGCTTAGCAATAATCCCTGCTCGTGGTGGCTCAAAGGGTATTAAAAATAAAAATTTGGTTTTATTAAATAATAAACCTTTAATTTATTACACCATTAAAGCTGCACTAAATGCTAAAAGCATTAGTAAAGTTGTTGTAAGCAGTGATAGTGATGAAATTTTAAATTATGCAAAAAGCCAAAATGTTGATATTTTAAAACGCCCAATTAGCCTTGCACAAGATGATACTACAAGCGATAAAGTGCTTTTACATGCTCTAAAATTTTACAAAGATTATGAAGATGTAGTTTTTTTACAACCCACTTCGCCGCTAAGAACAAATATTCATATTGATAAAGCTTTTAATCTTTATAAAAATAGCAATGCAAATGCCCTAATTAGCGTAAGCGAATGTGATAATAAAATTCTAAAAGCCTTTGTTTGTAATGATTATGGCGATTTAGCAGGGATTTGTAATGATGAATATCCTTTTATGCCAAGGCAAAAATTGCCTAAAACTTATATGAGCAATGGTGCAATTTATATTTTAAAGATAAAAGAATTTTTAAACAATCCTAGCTTTTTGCAAAACAAAACCAAGCATTTTTTAATGGACGAAAGCTCAAGTTTAGATATTGACTGTTTAGAGGATTTAAAAAAGGTTGAACAGATATGGAAAAAATAACCTTAAAATGCAATAAAAATATATTAAATTTATTAAAGCAATATAATATTTATACAAAAACTTACATAGAAAATCCTAGAAGATTTTCAAGACTAAAAACCAAAGATTTTATAACCATTCCATTGAAAAACAATCAATTAGAGAGTGCGGCGGGGCTGGGGATAGAAGAATATTGTGCTTTTAAATTTAGCAATATCTTACATGAAATGGGTTCATTTTCTTTTAGCGGATCTTTTCTACCTCATTATGCAAAAGTTGGAAGGTATTGTTCAATTGCTGATGGGGTTTCTATGTTTAACTTTCAACACCCTATAGATAGAATCAGCACTGCAAGTTTTACCTATGAAACAAATCATAGTTTTATTAACGATGCTTGCCAAAATCACATCAACAAAACATTTCCTATAGTTAACCATAATCCAAGCTCATCAATAACGCATTTAATTATACAAGATGATGTTTGGATAGGAAAAGATGTTTTGCTTAAACAGGGTATCACACTTGGGACTGGATGTGTCATAGGACAAAGAGCTGTAGTTACTAAAGATGTACCACCTTATGCTATAGTTGCAGGAATTCCAGCCAAAATTATCAAATATAGATTTGATGAAAAAACAATAGAAAGATTATTAAAAATTCAATGGTGGAGATATCATTTTGCTGATTTTTATGATATTGATCTTAATTTAAAAATAAACCAATATCTTGACCTACTAGAAAAAAAATCATAAAAAAATCAATTTCCTACTATAATCCAAATAAACTTTATTTTAGAGATATTTTAGAACTAAAATCAAAAAAAATTTTTAATCTATTTTAATCTATTTTTCACCCCTACTTCCTCTCTCTCCAAAACTTCAAATAATTTCTGATGAAATTCATCATGTAAAAACTCTTTGGAGAGTCTTTTTATGATTTCATTACTTTTCTTTTTATCATAATAATTTTGATTTAAAATTTCTTTATTTTTATTCTCATATCTTCCATTTGGATTAAATTCGTAATGATAAATGCAAGTTTTAAAAACAGCTATTTTCTCGCAAAACATAAAATAAATATAACAAAAAAGCACATCTTCGCCGTAACTCAAACGCTCATCGATTTTAACCTTTTCAAATTTAACCTTTTCAAAATTTTTTAAGATGATATCTTTTCTAAAACACTTCGCCCAAACTGACCAGCAAAAATGCCTTTGTTTGCTTAAGAATTCTAAAAATTCTTTTTGATTAAAAACTCCATCTTGTTTAAAACGATAAAATTGTTTGGTTTTTACCCTATGTACAAAGGCATCAAAACAAAGCAAATCAAAACCTTTTTTCATCTCTTTAAACGCTATTTCACAAGCACCAGGTGTCAAAAAATCATCACTATCTAAAAACATTATAAAATCAGAACTAGAATGCAAAACTCCTAAATTTCTACTTGCAAAAGTGCCTAAATTTTCTTCATTTTGAAAGATTTTTATCCTTGGATCTTTTTTAGCAAATTCTAAAACCATATTTAAACTATTATCTTTACTTTTATCATCGATAATCAAAATTTCAATATCTTTTAAAGTCTGATTTATACAACTTTGCAAAGCTCTTAAGATAAAATCACAAGAATTAAAAAGCGGGATTATGATCGAAAGTTGTGGCATATTTTTCCTAAATTTTGTTAAAATAATAAAAACAATTCTATCAAAGTTTAGGAAATTTATGAAAATTTTTATACATCTTCCCACTTGGCTAGGCGATGCAGTGATGGCTTCGCCTGCTTTATACGCTATAAAAGAACATTTTAAAAATGCCCAATTTATCCTTTATGGCTCTTTGGTTTCCACAGCACTTTTTAAAGAATTTCCTAATTCTAAAATCATCATAGAAAATAAACAATCTCGCTATAAACAAGCCCTATCTTTACGCAAAGAACTTGGTAAGATCGATTTTAGCTTTGCTTTTAGGTCTGCGTTTTCTTCTAAGATTATCTTGCATATTCTTAAAACGAAACAAAGATATTTTTTTGACAAAAACAAGCACAAAGAAGAACATCAAGTTTTAAAATACCTTTATTTTATAGAAAACTCACTTAGTATAAAAGCTCATTTTAAAGACTTAAAGCTTCCCTTTAAGCTAAAATTTCAAAACCCTCTTGTCTTAAAAAATGGTAAAAAAATTCTAGGACTCAACCCTGGTGCAAGCTTTGGAAGTGCAAAAAGATGGGATGTGAGTTATTTTGCTAAAGTGGCTTTAAATTTCAGCCAAAGTCATGAGATTTTAATCTTTGGTGCAGGAAAAGCCGAACAAGAACTTTGTAATGAAATTTATCAAATTTTAAAAGAACAAAACATAAAAGTAAAAAATCTTTGCAATAAAACTACCATCAAAACCCTTTGTCAAAATATCGCTTTTTGCGATCTTTTCATCACAAATGACAGTGGACCTATGCACATAAGTGCGGTTTATAAGGTAAAAACCGTGGCTATTTTTGGTCCTACGAAATTTACTCAAACTTCACCTTGGCAAAATGAAAATGCAAAATTAGTACATTTAGATCTAGCTTGTATGCCTTGTATGCAAAAAACCTGCCCTTTAAAACACCACAAATGCATGAAAGATTTAAAACCAGAAATCATCATAGAAGTAAGTAAACAATTGCTATTTCTAAATTAATTAAAATTATACTTCACGTCTTAAAAATTTTATTGCCTTTTGTTTATATGTAAATTTTAAATAAATAAAATACAACCTACAAATTTCTTTAATTATTCTTTTAAAAATAGGTCTTTTGTCTTTTTTTCTCTCTTCAATAGTGGAATTAATATCTGTTGTCTTTAGTAAAAGAGGAGTGTAAGTTATAGTAAAAACTTTACTATAATAATACATATCCATAACATTATCCACTGGTTTAATCCAAAATTTTAAATTATCAATAAATTTTAAAGCCGAAATAGGTTTTATAAGATACCCTTGTGTTCCGCCAATACTATCCAAAGTAAACAAAAAATTATCATTAAGCTTCAACATTTTACCTTGTGTTAAATAACAAAGTCTTATATATTCATACTTACTCTTTAACAATTCATCTATATATTCTGCCCCATTATTTAAAAATTCATCGCTAAATTCCACATCATCTTCTAGGATGATTATAGGCTCATCAAGCTTCACACATTCTTGCCAAAGTTTATAATGACTAGCAAAACAAGCTTTTTCTCCATCAGAAAGCTCTCTGCCCAGCACCCAAGAACCCCACCAAGGAAAATGATCTTTAAATTCCAAATGTTCTTTATTTTTAGCATCAATAGCCTTAAAGAAAATAAATTCTAATTTATTTTTTAAACTAAGATTTTTTTCAAAAAGCTTTTGAATTTGTTTTTGTATATGCTCTTTTCTATCTAAAGAACGCTCTAAGTTGATGATAAAAACTTTCATTAAAAACCCTCATCTATGATCTGACAAAGTGTGTGTATGATCAAAATGTGCATTTCTTGAATTCTAGCCGTATCATCACTTGGCACGACAAGATTGTGATCGCAAAGCTTATTCATCATTCCACCACCCTTTCCACTAAGCCCTAGACAAAGCATATTAAGTTCTTTTGCTTTTTTAAAAGCTTCTAAAACATTAGGGCTTTTTCCACTGGTTGAAATACCGATTAAAACATCATTTTCATTTCCTAAAGCTTCCACTTGTCTTGAAAAAACAAATTCAAAACCATAGTCATTTCCTATAGCACTAAGTGCTGAAGTATCGGTTGTAAGCGCTATACCTGCTAAAGCCTTGCGTTCTTTTTTATAACGCCCGCTAAGTTCAGCCGCAAAATGCTGAGCATCAGCTGCGCTTCCACCATTTCCGCAAATCAAAATCTTGCCGCCTTTTTTAAGACATTCGCACAAAAGTTCGCCTACTTTAGCGATTTGTCCTTTTAAAATTTCACTGGCTTGAGCTATTTTTTGATGTTCTTGCCATTCTTTTTCTACTAAACTTATCATTTTTTATCCTTTATTTTTTCTATGATCTTGCTTGTACTAAATCCTTCTTCAAAGTCGATTAATTCAACCTTTGAAACAATATCCGCACCCACAACAATTTTATCTTTATAATCAGCTCCTTTAACCAAAATATCAGGCTTTAAAAAGCTTATAAGTTCCAAAGGCGTATCTTCATCAAAAACTACTACAAAATCTACAAAATAAAAAGCTGCCAACATACAAGCTCTTTGAAACTCTGAATTTACAGGACGACTCTCGCCTTTGAGGCTTTTCACACTCGCATCTGAGTTTAAGCCCACAACCAAAACATCGCCCAATCTTTTAGCTTTCTCAAGATATTTTATATGTCCAAAATGCACTATATCAAAACAACCATTTGTAAAAACGATCTTTTTATCATTTTGTTTTAAAAGTGCCAAAAGTTCTTCTTTGCTTTTGATTTTTTTCTCAAAATCCACGTGCTTAAAACTTTTAATCTCATCAAAACTCACACTCACACTACCTATTTTACTTACCACAACAGCTGCGGCTTCATTGGCAAGTTCGCAAGCTTTAAAAATTTCAATTTCATTTGCCAAACAAAAAGCCAAAACGGCAATCACACTATCGCCCGCCCCTGTTACATCATAAACTTCTAAAGCTTTAGCAGGTGCGATTTTTAAATTCTCATCAAAAAGTGCAATCCCCGCTTCTGAAAGAGTGATGATAGAATAACGCAAAGCAAAATCTTCTTTTAATTTTTTAATCCCTTTTTCTAAATTTTTACCCTCTAAATTTTCAAATTTCAAAGCCTCTAAAGCTTCTTTTTTATTAGGCGTGAGTAGGGTTGCACCACTATATTTACTAAAATCACTCCCCTTAGGATCAACCAAAACAGGGATATTTAAAGCCTTAGCCTTTTCTATCACAGCCTTACAAACTTTAGGGGTTAAAACACCTTTAGCATAATCGCTTAAAACCACAGCCTTAAAGTCTTTAATCTTTTCATCAAACAAAGCAATAAGCTCATTTTCGAGCAAAATTGCACTTGTATCTTCTTCATCTAGTCTTAAAACCTGCTGATTGTGCGCCATAATGCGATTTTTAAAAGGGGTTTTGCGTCCTTTTTGGATCAAAAATTCTCCTTTTAAATTTTCTTGTAAAAATTTCCCACTCTCATCATCACCCACAACACCAAGCGCAAAAACATCAGCACCTAAATTTTTTAAATTTGCATAAACATTAGCAGCCCCACCTAATCTTTTATCTTCTTTAAGAGTTTTAGCTACCAAAACAGGGGCTTCAGGACTGATACGCGAACAATCACACCAAGTGTAATTATCCACCATAAAATCCCCTATAATCAAAATTTTAGGTTTTTGCTGACTTAAAAACTCAAGCATTGACTTCCTTTTCAAAAAGTCTTTTTATCTCGCCTAAATAATCTTTTATACCCTCTTCAAGGCTAAATTTTGGCTGATAATCCCAAGTTTGATCTAGTTTTGCTTCAGTGTGGAATTGATAAGATTTTACATAAGGATTTGGGATATATTCGCAAGGCAAATCAGTCTTTAACTCTTTTTGTAAAATATCAACTATATCTTGAAAGGTTCTTGCTTTACCACTGCCTACATTATAAACCCCGCATTTTGAATCAAGGGCGATTAAATTGGCATTAATAACATCTTTAATATAAGTAAAATCTCTATAAATTTGATCACTTCCTTCAAACAAGCGTGGATTTTTTCCTGCTAAAATTTGATGGCCAAATTGTAAAACCATAGAAGCAGTTTTGTTTTTATAAAATTCGCCTTTTCCATAAACATTAAAATATCTAAGTCCTACCAAATGAGCTTTATCGTAGTATTTTTTCGCTAACTTATCCATCATCAATTTTGAAAAAGCATAAGGATTTTTTGGTTCTTCATCTTTACCTACAGTTTGCGGACTTTTTGCATCGCCATAAACTGAAGCTGAACTTGCATAAATAAGCTTTGCATTAAGATCTATGCTAAGTTCTATAAAATCTTTAAAAGTATTTAAATTGGTTTGTAAAACCTTAGTTTGATCAAAAACCGTAGTGTCTGAAATTGCTGCTTGATGAAAAATAATCTCTGGCTTAAAATCTTCAATCTTTTTTAAAACTTTTTCATCATTAATATCGCCTGCAAAAAGTTCTCCATCAAATTCAAGTAAATTTTTAAAATGCCCAAAACTTTGCAAATTTCCATTTTCAAAAGTCGCACTACTACGCATTTTATCGATGATTAAAATTTCATGTTTTTCTTGCAAATTTAAAGCTAGTTGCGAACCTATAAATCCTGCGCCACCTGTGATTGCTATTTTCATTTAAATGTCCTTTTCTTTAAAAAGCTCAAAATTTCTTTTAAATTTTTAAATTGTCTAAAAAAATCACCTTCTTTTTTTTCTTCATTCACTAAAATCAAAGTGCCAATATTAGCATTTAACCCTGCTTGCATATCGCTTAGATTATCTCCGATAAAGATAGAATTTTTCATATCTAAATCAAACTCATCTTTTGCTTTTAAAAGCATTCCTGCTTTAGGTTTGCGACACTCACAACCTTCTAAATGCGGACAATGATAAATTTTATCAATTTTTATATCTTGCTTGGCAAATTCTTTAAGCATATAATCACAAAGCTTAAAAAAATCACTTTCCTTATAATATCCTCTTGCAATGCCTGATTGGTTTGTCGCTATAAAAAGCAAATAATTTCTAGCCAAAAAATATCTACAAAGTTCAAAAATTCCATCACAAAATTCGAAATCTTCTATTTTATAGACATATTTTTTATCTATATTAATCACACCGTCTCTATCTAAAAATAATGCTTTTGTTTTCATAAAAACATTATAATATAGCTTTTTTAAAAAGAAAATAAACATTATCTTTAATTTCTTAAGATTTTTATTAAAAATAAAGATATATAATACCTAGCAATCTAATTTTTACTAAGGAGAAAACAAATGAAAAAATTATTAGTAGTTTCTGCTTTGGCATGTCTTGGCGTTTCTGCTTTTGCTGCAGATGGTGCTACACTTTTTAAAAAATGTGCAGTATGCCATGGTGCAAATGCTGACAAAGTTTACTTAAACAAAGTTCCAGCTTTAAAAACTCTTTCTTCTGCTGAAAGACTTCAATACATGAAAGAATATTCAGAAGGCAAAAGAAATGCTTATGGTCAAGGTGCGATCATGAAACTTAACCTTAAAGGTTTAACTGAAGAAGATTTTAAAGCTATCGAAGCTCATATTGAAACTTTAAAATAATTTCCAAAAAAGGCTTTTCTTTTTAAGAAAGCCTTTTTTTATCCAAAGCTTCTTTTTTACGCCTTTCTAATTCTATAGCATCACGCAAAGAATCCTCATCATCATTTAAAGTAGTAAATTTATAATCATCGTCAAATTGCTTATTTTTAATCCCCCAAAGTAAAGTTGCCAAAATGATAAAAAACGCTAAGATAGAAACTCCTATCATCATCATGATTATACTATTCATTCTTTGATCCTTAAAGCATTTAAAACGACTATTATACTACTAAAAGACATAGAAATAGCAGCAAACAAAGGATTAATCATACCCAAAAAAGCCAAAGGTATGGTACAAGCATTATAAAACAAAGAAAAAGCAAGATTTTGCTTGATAATTTTAAAGGTATTTTTAGATAATTTGATGGCTTTTTTTAAAGAAAGTAAATCATTTTTTAAAAGCAAGACATCACTACTTTCTATAGCTAAATCACTTCCTTCTCTTAAAGTCATCGAAACACTTGCATATTTTAAAGCTAGTGCGTCATTTACCCCATCGCCTACAAATAAAACTTTGTAATTTTTACTTAATTTTTCTATAGTTTTCATCTTATCTTCTGGCAAACAAGAAGCTTGATAATTTTGAATTTCTAATTTTCTAGCTATTTTTTCCACTGCTTTTTGATGATCACCACTAAGTATCATTAATTCTTTCTTTTCTTTTTTAAGATAAGTGATAAGCTCTTTTGCATCTTCTCTTAAAACACTATCAAACTCAAAAAAAGCTAAAATTTTACCTTCCTTGGCAAAAATAAAATGCGTATTATCAAATTCTTTAGCCACAATACCCTTTTCTTGCAAAAATTTAGAACTTCCGCCTAAAAGCAACCCTTCATTTAACTCAGCACTTAAACCTTTAGCTTGAATGCTTGAATGCTTTTTAAAATCCAAATTTAAATCCTTGGCTCCTTTTTGCTTTAAATACGACGCAATATTTTGAGAGATAGGATGTTTAGAAAGTTTTACAAAATTATAAAGCTCATTTAAATCAAGCGCTTTATCTAAAAAAACCTCTTTAAGTTCAAGCTCTATTTTAGTTAAAATACCTGTTTTATCAAACACTACACAATCACATTTACTTAAATCTTCTATCACGCTAGAACTTTTAAATAAAATATGCTTTTTTAAAGCCCTACCTAAGGCCACAAGATTGCTCACGGGCGTTGCTAAAGCCAAAGCACAAGGACAAGCGATAATTAAAACTGCAATCGCATTGACTAAAGAAATTTCAAAACTCTCTTCTTTGTAAAAAAACCAAAAAGCAAAACAAATAAAAGCGATCAATAAAACCGTTCTAGAAAAATAAGCCGAAAGACTATTGACCAAACTTTCAAGTTTTGCTTTTTTAGAGCTTGCAAGTTCTAAAAGCTGAATAATTTGACTGAGTTTTGAATCCTTATAAAGCTTTGTTGCTTCATACTCCACACTTCCATCAAGCACTATACAAGCTGAAAAAATTTCATCTTCTTTTTGTATGAGTTTTGGGATATTTTCTCCATTTAAAGAAGAGGTATCCACGCTCATTTCACCACTTTTACAAATCCCATCGATTAAAATTTTATCTCCAGTTTTAAGCAAAATTCTATCCCCTAAACAAACCTTTTGCACTTCTTTAGGAGCAAATTCTTTACCATCAAAAACTAAAACTTCATTTTGTAAAAAATCATTAAGCCCATCTATGGTATCTAAAGCACGCTTTTTGCTAAACATCTCAAGATATTTTCCTATAAATACAAAGCAAATTATCATCGCCACAGAATCAAAATACACTTCCCCCACCCTAAAAAACATAGCCCATAAAGAATAAATATAAGCCAAACTCGCTCCGCTAATTACCAATACATCCATATTTAAACTATGCATTTTTAAAGTTTTAAAAGCACTTTTATAAAAATGAGATCCCGTATAAAAAAGCACAGGAGAACAAAGGATAAATTCAGCAAAATTTAAAATATCCTTAGTATCCTTATCCATACCGCTAAAAAATCCTGCGTATTTTGCCACTGCTATCCACATGATATTCATCACACAAGCTATAGCCACAACAAGCTTAGAATAAAATTCCCTTTTTAGTAAATCCGCTTTTTTTGAAGCCTTGCTCGCATCATAAGCACTCGCTTTATAGCCTATACTTTCAATAAGTCTTAAAATTTGCACCAAAGAAATGCTTTGTTCATCAAAAACAATGCGTGCTTTATGGTTTAAATGATTGATATCAAGTTCTAAAATTCCTTCTTGCTTGGTTAAAATTTTCTCATTAAGCCACACACAAGCTGCACATTCTATACCGTGTATCATGAGATAAATTTCACTAAATCCTTCTTTAGTTTTAGTGATAAACTCATCATAATTTTTCATTTCATTTTGAAAATTTACAGGGCTTAAGGTTTGATTTCCAAGCTTTTCATAAAACTCATCTAATCCACTTTCATGCAAAATTTCCCAAACGCTCTCACAACCCTTACAACAAAAAAATTTACCCTTATACTCTATCATTTGAGCTTGTTTATAATCAAGTTTGCAATGTTCACATTTCATAATCATTCTTTAAAAAAATATTTTTTATAATTATAAACAAATTTGACAAAAAGTGCATTTTTTTATTAAAATCACATTTTACAAAAATTATTCTGCTAAATCTTACGAGGACTTATGGAAAAAGAAAAAAAACAACATCAAAGAACCCACGTTCCAGTGGAAGGTTATAAAATTGAAGAATTAAAATTATTAGATCTAGAAAATCTAGTTAAAATCGCTAATGAATGTGAAATCGAAAATCCAAGAGAATTTCGCCGCCAAGAACTTATTTTTGAAATTTTAAAAGCACAAACAAAAAAAGGCGGTTTCATACTTTTTACGGGTATCTTAGAAATTTCTTCTGAAGGTTATGGCTTTTTAAGAGGCATGGACTCCAATCTTAGTGATAGTGTTAATGACGCTTATGTTTCAAATTCACAAATTAGAAAATTTGCTCTGCGTGTAGGCGATATCGTTACAGGACAAGTTAGAGAACCTAAAGATCAGGAAAAATACTACGCTCTTTTAAAAATCGAAGCGATCAATTATCTGCCTTTACAAGAAGCCAAAGAAAGACCTTTGTTTGATAACTTAACCCCTATTTTTCCAACAGAAAAAATCAAGCTCGAATACGATGCGATGAAGCTTACAGGCCGTGTTTTAGATCTTTTTACCCCTATAGGAAAAGGACAACGCGGACTCATCGTTGCTCCACCACGCACAGGTAAAACAGAGCTTATGAAAGAACTTGCTACTGCCATTGCAAAAAACCATCCTGAAATGCATTTAATCGTGCTTTTAGTCGATGAAAGACCTGAAGAAGTTACCGATATGCAAAGATGTGTAAAAGGGGAGGTTTTTAGTTCTACTTTTGATTTACCTGCTTATAATCATGTGCGTGTAGCTGAACTCGTGATAGAAAAAGCCAAAAGAATGGTAGAAACAGGTAAAGATGTTATTATCTTACTTGATAGCATCACAAGACTGGCGCGTGCTTATAACACCGCAACTCCAAGCAGTGGAAAAGTCCTAAGCGGTGGGGTAGATGCTAATGCTCTGCACAAACCAAAACGCTTCTTTGGCGCAGCTAGAAATATAGAAAATGGAGGCTCTTTAACCATAGTTGCTACAGCTTTAATTGACACAGGTTCAAGAATGGATGATGTGATTTTTGAAGAATTTAAAGGCACAGGAAATAGCGAAATAGTTCTTGATAGAAATATTGCCGATAGAAGAATTTATCCTGCGATTAATATCATCAAATCAGGAACAAGAAAAGAAGAATTACTCCAAGGCGTGGCAAATCTTCAAAAAATTTGGGCGATCCGTTCAGCGATTTCTCAAATGGATGATGTTGAGGCATTGAAATTTTTATATTCTAAAATGCTTAAAACCAAAGACAATGTAGAACTTTTATCTATAATGAACGAGTAAAAAATGCTTCAAGCCCTAGCGATTAAATACAGGCCAAAAACCTTTGATGAACTCATAGGACAAAAAACAGTTAGCGTAAGTTTAAAATACGCCCTAAATCATAATCGCTTAGCTCATGCTTATCTTTTTTCAGGACTTAGAGGAAGTGGAAAAACTTCAAGTGCTAGAATTTTTTCTCGTGCTTTAGTTTGCGAACAAGGACCAAGCGATACTCCATGTGGCACTTGCAAACACTGTCTTGCAGCACTTGAAGGCAAACATATAGACATTATAGAAATGGATGCTGCAAGCAACCGTGGGCTTGAAGACATACAAGCCTTAATCGAACAAACCAAATACACCCCTTCTATGGCAAGATTTAAAATTTTCATCATTGATGAAGTACATATGCTTACCCCACAAGCTGCAAATGCACTTTTAAAAACCTTAGAAGAACCCCCAAGTTATGTTAAATTTATACTTGCAACCACTGATCCTTTAAAACTCCCAGCTACTGTGCTTTCAAGAACGCAACATTTTCGCTTTAAACAAATTCCACAGAGTGAAATTTTAAACCATCTTAAAGAAATTTTACTTAAAGAAAATGTTAAATTTGAAGAAGAAGCTTTAAAATTTATAGCAAGAAGTGGCAACGGATCTTTAAGAGATACTTTAACCTTGCTTGACCAAGCTATTATTTTTTGTCAAAATGAAATCAGCATTAGCAAGATTACCGATATGTTAGGCTTTTTAGATCCTCAAAAAATCAAAGCCTTTTATCAGGCTATCTTAACAAAAGACAAGGAAAAAGTTTTTGCATACTTAGAAGAATTACAAGACTATGAAGCCTCAAACGTGATTGATGAAATGCTTTTTTATTTAAAAGAAAGCTTTTTTGCAAAAAGTACGGAATTTTCTATTTTAATTTATGAAAGATTTTTCCGTATTTTATCAAAAGCTAAAAATATGCTTTGCGATGATGATGGCTTTACGCTTTGTGTTATGGCTTTTATGATGATGGAAGCAAGCCATTTAAAAGAAATTGATGCACAAATCCAAGAAATCAAACAAGAAAATACAACAAATATTACACCTAGGATCACACCTGCTCCTATCATACCTAATCTTGAGAAAAAAATAGAAAAAAATGCTTATGAAATCTTGCTTGATAGTATTTATGATAGAGATTTTGATCTTGCAGAATGCTTTAAACAAAGCACGAAATTTATTAGTTTTGAAAACAATACCTTAAATATAAGCTCAAACGCACAAGGACAAAATCGCGATACACTCAATAAAGGTTTTAAACTCATACAAGAACTTTTTAAAACTAAATTTGGAGAAAATGCTAAAATTAATGTGCAAAAAGCACTAACAATTGACGAAAATAAGCTTCAATCCTTAACTCAAGAATTACCAAACAATGAAAACAAAAACATAGATATTCAAAGTTCTATTAATATGCTTAAAGAAGGGGCCAAAAAATTTGACCCACAAGAAGATCTTAAAGAGGCTCTTAAAGATTGTTTTGGAGAGCCTAGTATAGAAAATTAATCATCATTTTTAAGAGAGATGAAAATCAAAGCTAAAAACATATAAGTTACCAATCTTGTAGCATCAGGTAAACCGTTCCAAACCTTGCTCATCCACATTCCAAACCATTCTGCAGCAACTACTTGGAAGGCAAAAAACCATAAAATACAACAACAAGTTAAAGAAACAATCCCAAAAATCTTAGCATTATGAAAGCTTTGGGCATCTAAATTTCTAGCTTTAAACATATCATAAGCACCTTTTAGAGCTGTTAAGGTAATAAAAGTTTCAAAAAGAATAATTGCTATATAGCCTATATGATGAATCACAGGAGAAGTAATAGCCCTATAAACTATAGCATTACCCAAATAATCAGGCTTTGTATCCATACTCATCACATGTGAAACAAATTGGAAATTAGAATTGCAATCTGTCACATTTCCAAAAACCACTATACCTGCTAACGATGCAACGGTAAGCAAAATAATAATTTTTGAAAATCTAATCATTTTGCTTATGCAAAAACATTTTTGTTGCATTTATACTCTTTTAATAATATATTTTAGTAATATTAATTATATATAATATATTATTAATAAAAATTAAATTTTTAAATTCTTTTAAGTCTTAAAGAATTAAACACTACAGTAATAGAACTAAAACACATTGCAAGTGCTGCTATATGAGGACTTAAAGTGATAAAAGGTACAAATCCTGCCGCGATAGGAATGCAAAGCACATTATAAATAAAAGCCCAAAAAAGATTTAGCTTAATAATACTGCGTGTTTTTTTAGCAAGTTTAAAACATTTAAAAATCGCCGATAAATCATCTTTTATCAAGATAAAATCTCCTGTTTTTTTTGCAAGTTCATTTGCTTTTGAAAAACTCATACTCACACTTGCAGCAGATAAAGCCGCCGCATCATTGATCCCATCTCCTACAAAAAGAGTTTTTTTAAATTTTTGAATGATTTGTAGTTTTTCTTCACTCTTAAGTTGAGCATAAAATTCGTCTATTTGTAATTCTTTGGCTATTTTTTCTACATTTTTTACATGATCGCCGCTTAAAATAAAAGTTTTAAGATTTTGCTTTTTTAAATTTAACACAAGCTCTTTGGCTCCATCTTTTAAAGCATTGCTTAACAAAACACCACCTAAACACTTTTTATTCTTAGCAAAATACACCCTAACATATTCTTTAAAAGTATCAAAAAAGACATCACTTTCTTTTGTGTCAATTTCATTTTCGTGCAAAAACTTCGCACTACCTGCGAGATAAATATCACTATCTTCTTTGTATTTTATGCCAGAACCCACAATCACTCTCCCTTCACCCTTTAAATCAAAAATTTGATCTTTATGTAAAGCCTTAGCTACAGGATGAGAGCTTAAACTTTCAATTTGACATAATTTATCAAAATCATCTTTAGAAAGATTGTGTTTAAAAATATTCAAATTTTCCTTTGTCAATGTACCCGTTTTATCAAAAAAAGCATACTTGACTAAGGCTAATTTTTCTAAAGCGGCAGGATTTTTAATAAGAATGAAATTTTTTGCCGCATTTGCACTTGCCACAACCAAAGCTATAGGCGTTGCAAGACCTAAAGCACAAGGACAAGAGATCAAAAGCACAGCACAAGAGTGTAAAAAAGCTGTATTCAAATCTGCTTTTAGAACCCAAAAAACAAAAACTAAAAAAGCAAAAAATATTATACCCCCTACAAAGTATTTAGAAATTTGATCTGCTAAATTTGCCAAAGGACTTTTGATATTTCCTGCTTCAAAAACTAGATTTTTGATTTGTTCTAAAGTACTATCCATAGCCTTTTTGTTTGCTTTGATCCTTAAAGCACCATTTAAAACTACTGCTCCTGCTTGAACTTCATCGCCTTCTTTTTTTAAAACAGGCAAAAACTCCCCATTTAAAAAACTCATATCAAGCTCTGCACTCCCTAAAAGCACTACTCCATCTGCAACAATGCTTTCTCCTTCTTTTACCAAAAGCACATCGCCACTTTTGACAAAAGAACTTGAAATTTCTTTGATACTTTCATCTTCAAGCAAAATTTTTGTCTTTTTTGTGTCTATATTTTCTAAAATTCTTTGATAATCTTGTGCTTTAAATTTAGCCTTACTTTCAAGATATTTTCCTAAAAGCACAAAAGAAATAATCATCATTGCACCGCTAAAATACAAATCTTCTTCTTTAAAAATTTTCAAATACACCAAAAAAGAATACACAAAAGCACTCAAAGTCCCCAAAGCTACAAGGGTGTTCATATCTAAATTTTTACTTTTAAGTCCTAAAAAAGCATGGGAAAAAAAGTCTCTCCCACAATAAAATATCCCAAAAAAACTCAAAGCCATTTGGATATTTTGCGAAAAAGAACTTTTAACAAACATTTCAAAATACATAATAATCACACTCAAAACTATACTTAAGAGCAAATTTTTTCTTAATTCTAAGTGTTTTTTTGCCTTGTATGCGTTCAAGCTTTGTTCATCTTCTAAAATTTCAAAGCCTAAATTTTGAATTTTTGCGATGATATCCTTGCGTTTTTCTTGATTTTCAAGTAAAAAAACCCCGCTAGAATTCACATAAGAAACACTAGCATCTTTAACACCGTCAATTTTTCTACAAGCTCTTTCTATAGCGTTAGAACAATTAACGCAAGTCATTTTGCCTATTTTTATACGCAATTCTTCCATTATAAACGCTCTACGATCTCAAAACCTAAATCTTGAAATTCTTTTGTAAAATTTGTTACTTGATTTTCTTCTAAATTTAAACTTAAAATTTTTTGATCCAAATCCACTTCTATATTTCCAAATTCATCTTCAAGAGAATTTTTGATCAAATTTACACAATTCATGCAATTAACATTTTTTACTTTAAATTTCATTTTCACTCCTTATAGGTTGTATGGTAATGTGCCCGATTTCAAATTCATGTAGTAATTTATGGGATAAATCCTGAGATAGTTTTTCAAATTCCTTTAGATCGCAAACTCTTACTTTTAAATGCATGGAAGCTACTAACATTTTATTGGTAATTTGAGTAATATGCAAATCCACCACCTCATCCACACTAGGATTTAAAAGCAAAACTTGTCTTACTTTTTCTATATCCACAGGAGAACTTTCAAGCAAGACATTAGCACTTTGTTTAAGCAAGATAATCGCCCATTTTAAAAGCAAGATTGATAATACAATAGCTAAAATCGTATCTATATAAACAATACCACTAAAATACACCACTATCCCACCTATAATAACCGCTAAAGAACCCAATAAATCACTCATCATATGCAAAAAAGCGGACTTCATATTGACATTTTCTAAATTTGCACCCTTAAACATCATCAAAGCATTAATCCCATTTACCAAAAAGCCCAAAATAGCTACAATTATCATGGTTTTAGCGTCAATTTCTTTTGGATTAATAAATTTTTCTATAGCCTCATAAATGATAAATAAAGCCGATAAAATAATGGTTAGAGCATTGATAAAAGCCACTAAAACTTCAAGACGAAAATACCCAAAGGTCTTTTGATGATCTTGCCATTTTTCTACGGCTATAATGGCTAAAAAACTAAGAGCTAGGGCAAAAACATCAGAAAACATATGCAAAGTATCACTTAAAAGCGCCAAAGAATTTGAAAGGATTGAATAAATAAATTGCACAAGCATCATAGAAAAAGTCATTAAAAGAGAAATTTTTAAAATCTTTTTATCCATACTCCTTGCATCAGCATGGGAATGATGATGTTCATGAGAATGTTCTTCGTGATTATGATGACAAGATTTGTTAGCTAAAGGCTCGTGTGATAAAAATTTATACATCTTATATCCTTTTTGCTTGACATTTTAAGATATTAAGCTAAAAAGGATATAAATATTTGTTATTTTTATAAAAATTAAAAGTCAAAAAGCTCGCCTAGCCAACTTTCTTTCTTTTTCTTTTTATAGTAATCATTATGCTGATGATAAGCTGAGTCATTATATCTTGACTCTTGTCTTGGAGCTTGGTTAAAATTTGCTGTATTAGGGACACTGCGTTCTATGATTTTGTCAAGCTCTCCACGATCAAGCCAAACGCCACGACACTTTGGACAATAATCAATCTCAACTCCACTCCTATCACTCATAACCAAATCCACATTACAAACTGGACATAACATACAATACCTTTTTTTAAATTTTTGATTTAAAATTATAAAAAGAAATATTAAACAAATTTGCAACAAGTTTTAATGTTTTTTTGCATGTCTAGTCATCATAAAACTTTGTTCAAAAAATATAAGCAAAGTAACACTCACTCCTATAGCTAGAGCCAAAGTCACAGAAACAGTTGTAAAAAAATAATCAAAAAATTGAACCAAAAATTCAGACTTAGCCTTCAAATCATCACTGCGTATAAAAGAAATAAGATACAAAATCGCTTTATAAGCATAAATTCCAGGTATCATAGGAATAAGAGCAGGAAAAGCGATAATTTCAGCAGGGGTTTTGATGATTTTTGCTAAAGCAATTCCTAAACATCCTATACAAAATGAAGCAACAAAAGTTGCGATTGCTAAAGTTTGAAAATGAAAATATTCCACCAAAGTAAAACGAAGCCCATGTGCAATTGCCGCTAAAAGAGCAGATAAAATAAGGGTTTTTAAGGGTGGATTACAAGCATAAGCAAAGCCAAATCCCGCCACAGCAGCAAAAAACATATCTCTTAAAATAAATTCAATCATCTTAAAATCCCAAAATCCGAAATACTAAGCGTCATGTAAATTCCAAGTGCTATACAACAAATCAAAATAGCCACGCTGATAATACGGCTAAGTCCCATTAAAATATGATCTTTTAATATATCAATCACAGAATTTATAAAAAATACCCCTGGTATAAGATACAAGATACTAGAACCCAAAGCCACATCAGAAGTATTGGTATATCCCATATCCAGTCCAAAAAATACAAACCACGATGAGATAAAAGAACAAAGGATGTATTGAATTCTTAAATCAATCTTTGCTTTAGTTAAAATATATCTTAATAACAATCCCACAAAAGTTGCAAAAAACACCAAATTTCCAGCACCAAAATCACCACCAAAAAGCCTGCAAAAAGCTGAATTTGCCATAGAAACAAATAAAAGATTAAGCAAATAAGAATGCTTTTTTTGTTGAGAAATTTGCTCAAAAACGACTTTTGCTTTTTCAAGATCGTATTTGTGATCATACATAGCCCAGCTTAAAGCACTTAAATCAAAAATAAGTTTAAAATTAACATGGGCATGATGATTGGGTATAACATAAGTTCTTTGAATGGAGTTATCATCCATATCTACAACATTTAAAGTGATATGATGAAAAAAGAAATTGATATTTATCTCATAGCCATAAACCTCAGCTATTCTTCCTACGCATTTTGCCACCCTAGCTGTATAAGTTCCAGCACCTAGCAAAGTTTTAGTATATACGATTAAAAAATTAGTTAATCTTTGTATATCAGGTTTTTCCATTATTTTAATAATCTTTGATTGAATTTGTTATAATTATAGCAAATTTTAAAATAAATAAGGAGAAAAAATGGCAAAAATCGGTATAGTTGGTTTAGGTTATGTAGGAGCTGCTAGTGCTTATAGCATAGTTACTCAAGGAATTTGTTCAGAACTTTACTTATATGATATAAAACAAGATTTAGCTCTAGCTCATGCAAGAGATTTGGAAGATATGTCAGCCATTCATTTTTCTTATACAAAAATTTTTCATGTGTCAAATTTAGAAAATTTAGCTTCTTGCGATATTATCATTTTAGCTTTTAGAAAAGAAAGCTTAAAAGAATTACCTAGTCGCTTAGTAGAACTTCAAAACAATATCCTCGAACTTAAAGACATTGTCTTAACCTTAAAAAATGCTAATTTTAAAGGCAAATACATTGTCGCAACAAATCCAAATGACACCATAACTTACTACACTCAAGTATTAAGCCAATTACCTAAAAATCATGTTTTTGGTAGTGGAACAAATTTAGATAGTTCAAGACTTAAGAAATTTTTAGCCAAAGATTTAAACATAAATTCAAAAGATATTTTTGCTTGTATGATTGGTGAACATGGAGATTCTCAGTTTGTAGCACTTTCTAATGCAAGCGTTTTAGGACAAAATTTATTAGATTTTTACAAGCAAAAATTAGGCAAAGATTTAGACATACAAGAACTCGAAAAAGCCGTGATTAGCGAAGGATATTTCATCTATGAACGCAAAGGAAGAACAGAATTTGGCATAGGAACTTCTTGTGCAAATTTGGCCAAAGCCATCCTAGAAGATAGAAAAAGTTTACATCCTGTAAGTGTGGTTTTTGATGATATAGCTTTTTCAATGCCCGCTATCATAGGAAAAGATGGTATAGAAAAGGTTTTTGAATTAAAATTCAATGAAAAAGAAAAAATAAAATTAGAAAATTCAAAACAACAAATCAAAAACGCTATACAAAGCGTAAAAGATAAAATTTAAGCCTTTTTAAAAGGCTTTTTGATTTTGATATAAATTAAACTTGCTAAAATCACAAAAACAATTATAATGATTAAAATTTGAGTTAAATAAGTTTTAATCAACTCTTCATTTTGTCCTATATAATAACCCAAAAATACAAGTATAGCCACCCAAATAGCACTACCAAGTGCAGTAAAAAGTATAAAATTTACAAGTTTCATTTTTACCAAACCTGCAGGCATAGAGATGTACTGACGAATCCCTGGTAAAAGACGACAAGTAAAGGTTGAAAATTCCCCGTGTTTGTTAAAAAATTCTTCAAATTTAGCAAATTTGGCTTCGTTTATACCAAAATATTTACCCCATTTTAATACAAAATTTTTACCCCAAAAAAAGCAAATATAGTAATTAATCAAAGCCCCTAAAACAGAACCTAAAGTCCCACTAAGTATACAAAGAGTGATATCAAGTTCGCCTTTATGTGCCAAATATCCGGCAGGTATCATAACAACTTCACTTGGAAAAGGTATAAAACAACTCTCTAAGGTCATTAAGATAATAATACCCAAATACCCCCAAGCACTAGCCGTCTCAACAACAAAAGAAATGATTTCTTGCATATTAGCCTTATTTGAAGAAAATTTTAAAAAATTGTAGCTTAAAAGATTAAACAGTAAAAAGCGGTTTTACACCGCTTTTTTATTTACCTGCAACCGAAACTTGATTTGGATTGTCCGCTGCACGAGCGATCATGCACTCTTTTAAAACAGCAGCATCAGCTGGATCGCTAACTTTTTTATTAATCCAGCGTTCAACTTGTTTCATTGTTTTTGACTCTGGCTCTGGAGCTTCGTATTTTGCCATCAAACTTGCACAATCAGCCAAAGCAATGATAGGTAATAAACTTGCAAAAAGTATTTTTCTCATCTTTTGCTCCTTAGAATTTTACATTATACATTAACATGATATTATCAGCTCTTGCTTTATCTTTTTTCGCTCCACCAAATGGTATACCACGATTACCCCAAATATTTTGGATATTAGTATAGCTTAAGCGTAAGAATTGATATCTATCGAGTTGATAAATCACATAAAAATCATGTGCTGTTCCTCTTGTCATTCTTATATTAAGTGGATCATTAATACTTGGACGGCTCATAGTATACCAGTATCTACTTCCCCAGAAGAACTCATACCCCACTTTTAAAGCCTTAGTAAAATCATAACGTCCACCTACATGCACAGCATAACCATCTTTTTCATTAAATTCCAATTGAGATTGCGCAACAGGATTTGCACTTAGAGTATGCGCATTTGCTCCGTTAGAATACCCTAAAGATACAAAATAATTAAAATTTGTACCAAAAGCATTATAGTTTTCAAAATGAATATTTGCTAAAGTTAAATCTCCAAGATTATAAACACCTTGATTTAGAATAGAAGGAATACTAGGCAATGGTAATGCAAAATCAGTCATATGAGCCACATTGAAGATAATAAGATTATCTCCCATACCTTCTATAGGAAGCTCTCCTTCTACTGCAGCATAGTAAAGATTTGCATCAGCATCTTTTTGATCGCTCATCCAGTCTCTTACCTTGCCTTCTTCATCCCATTGATAAGTTTTACCATAAGCTGCACGGATAGCCACCTTATGATCTTGCAAACTTTCAGGTTTATAAGTGATCACTGCTGCATCACCTAGAGCATTGATTGCTAAGGCTGGATAAGTTGATTGTCTTAAAGCATTGTTTCTAAGATTACTTCCTGGGCCATCGGTTCCTGGCTGTCTTCCTATGGTTGCAATCCACTCAGGTGTGATATAGTAGTCAAGATAAGCTCTATCTACATAAAGCACAGGCCCGCTTGATCTTGTGTTTCTTCCTGCATCTAGGTCATAAGGGCTTCCACTCCAATCCATTTGAGACCAGTTTTTAGCCATAGATAAACGACCATAGAATTTGGTTTTATCATTAATATCAGCATTCATATTTAAATGAAGCTCATTCATCCATTTGTTATTAGCACTATAATCTTGTCCGCTAACTTTATAGTTTGTATTTGAAACCGCTGTTGAAAACTCAAGTCCAAATTTAACCTTGCTTAAAGCAGCTTGAAATTCTGTTTCATCGGCTCTATCATTAAGATCAGCAAGTTCAGCTTTTACAGCTTCATTTTGCTTAGCTTGAGCTTCTCTTTCTTTTCTGATTTGTGCAAGTTCAGCTTGAATTTGTGCAAGCTGTTTTTGAAGCTTGGTTATCTCATCATCTGCATTTTTAGCAAAAAGTGAAGATGAAAGAAGACAAGCACTTAAAATAAGTGAAAACTTAGTTTTCATAATCATAACTCCTTGTAGTTTTGTTACATTTAGTAAATTAAAATTGTGATTATAGAAAAAAAAGTTTAAAAAAAAATTATACATTAATTATTTTTAGCTAGTCAAATTTATGACTAGCTTTGTAAATATTGTAGTTTCAAAAAAGTTTTAAAATTTTAAATTTTTAAATTTTATCGCAAATTTTTATGTCTAAAATTTTATCTCCTTGGCGTATGGAGTCCAAAACTTCTAAACTTTCTTCATCTTTTGGATCAATTTGCCCAAAAACAGTATGAACTCCATCTAAATGAGCTTGAGGGCTGTGACAAATGAAAAATTGAGAACCACCCGTATCGCGTCCTGCGTGTGCCATAGATAAGGTTCCACGCTCATGCTTATGCTCTTGATCATCACATTCGCAAATGATTTCATATCCAGGCCCACCTACACCATTGCCGTGTGGACAACCTCCTTGTATGACAAAATTTGGGATCACACGATGAAAATTTAAATCTTTATAAAACCCTTCATTAGCCAAAGTAGCAAAATTACAAACCGTTTGTGGAGCCTCATCGCCAAAAAGTTTTAATTTCATTGTGCCTTTTTCAGTTTCTATAAGAGCAAATTTGTATTCATTTACTTTGCTTGTGTCGATTGTTTTTATCATTATTTCTCCTTAATCTATATTTGTATAAACAGCTTGAACATCATCATCATCTTCTAACTTATCTAAAAGTTTTTCTATATCGCTAAGCTGTTCTTCGCTAAAGCTTACAGGATTGTTTGGTATATACTCAAGTCCTGCTTTTTTAAGAACTAAACCCTTAGTCTCTATAGCAGAACTTAGCTCACCAAAGGCAGTATAATCACCGCTAATTACTAACTCTTCTTCATTTTGTTCTAATTCTTCAAGCCCTGCATCGATCAAATCAAGTTCTAATTCTTCTAAATCTCCTGCAAATTTTTCAAGATGAAAAACCGCTTTTCTAGTAAACATAAAGCCTAAAGATCCATTTTGTAAAACTTCTCCACCATTTTTGCTAAAAATGGCTTTAACATTAGCCACGGTGCGCGTAGGGTTATCGCTCATACATTCAACTATAACCAAAGCTCCATGTGCAGCTTTTCCTTCATAATGAATGTTTTTAATATCTGCGCTATCTTTTCCACTCGCACGCTTAATAGCCGCATCTATATTATCTTTTGGCATATTATTTGCTTTTGCTGTGGCTATAGCACTTCTTAATTTTGGATTCATATCAGGATCAGTGCCACCTTCTTTAGCAGCTACTTGTATGGCTTTAGCAAGCTTAGGAAAAAGCTTACTCATTTTATCCCATCTAGCCTCTTTAGAAGCTCTTCGGTATTCAAACGCTCGTCCCATAAATTCTCACTTTCTTTAAAGATTTTTAAACTTAAAAGTATAAACTAAAAAGGCTAATTAAAGCTTTAAATGGTATGATTTTACCATTTATTTTTAGGGAGAAGCTTTTTGAATATCGCAAAAAAAGAACTTTTTGTTGCTTGGTTTTTCTTGATTACTGCTATTGTATTTGAAGTTTTAGGTACTAGTTTTTTAAAAATGGAAAATCAAATTTTAGGCTATATATTTATGGCTTTATTTATAGCTTTTTCTTATTTTTTTATGGGCAAGGCGATTAAAAAAATTCAAGTAGGCATAGCCTATGCTGTATGGGAACTTTTAGGGATTATTCTTATACTTTTAGTTTCTTTTATAGTTTTTAAAGAGAGTTTAACCTTAACTCAAATTCTAGGCATTGTTCTTTCTATCGTTGGAATTATCATGATTAACATAGGCGAGGTTAAAGAATAATGTATATTTTTATTATTGTTCTATCGGCATTGTTAGATATCGTAGCAAATTTATTGCTAAAAAAATCAGATGGTTTTAAGAATAAAATTTGGGGCTTAGCTGCGATTGTCAATGCTATACTTGCTTTTTTTCTACTTTCTTTTTCTTTAAAATATGTTCCTTTAAGCATAGCTTACTCAACTTGGGGTGCTATAGGCATCATAGGAACTTGTCTTGGTGGATGGATTTTATATAAAGAAAAATTAAACAAAATAGGAATTTTAGGTATCATTATCGTGATAATAGCAGTATTTTTACTAAACTATTAAAACAGCAAAATGCGGTTTTAATGTTCCATTTTGTTTTTTGCTTCAATACCCATTAAAGAAAATGCGGTTTTAATACTAAGAGCAACCAAAGAAAATAATTTAAGCAAATCATTTTCATTTGCAGAGCCTACAACTTTATTTTCATTGTAGAATTTATGAAAATTTGCAGCTAAATTTTTAAGATAATCAGGAATTTTTTGCAAAGCTCTAGCCTCAAAAGCATCGTTTAAAACAGCCTTTAAATTCAAAGCTTCAAAAAGCAAATTTACGCCATCTTGATTTAAACTTTGCAAATCAGCTTTCATTACATCATCGATTTTTTTACCAGCTTTAGCAAACACTTGATGAATTCTAGCGTGTGCATAGTTGATATAGTATACAGGATTAGAGCTATCTTCTTTTTGCAAATCACTAATATCAAATTCCAAATGAGTATCGCATTTTTTACTCAAAAAGATATAACGCAAAGCATCACTTCCTATCTCATCAACCACGTCGCTCATCAAGATAAAATTTCCTGCTCTTTTACTCATTTTATAAGGTTCTCCATCTTTAAGTAGGGAAACCATTTGTGCTAAAATAATCTCAAGATTATTAGAGTCAAATCCCAAAAATTCCATCGCAGCTTTCATTCTAGGGATATAACCATGATGATCTGCTCCCCAGATATTAATACACTTTCCATAACCACGACTCATTTTATCTTTATGATAAACAATATCTGCTGCCAAATAAGTCCCACGTCCATCTTCACGAATAATTACCCTATCTTTTTCATCGCCTTTTTGCGAAGAAGCAAGCCAAATTTTACCTTCTTGCTCGTAAATTCCTTTATGCTCTTTTAAAGATTCTAAAGTTGCATTTAAAGCATCATAATACGATCTTTCGCTTACATAGCTGTCAATTTTAATCTTTACTTGTTCTAAATTTTGTTTAATCAAAACAAGCATTTTATCTTTTGCCCAATCAGCCAAACTAGGGATATTTTCTTCGCTAAAAAATTCTTTACCAAATTTTTCAAAAGCTTCTTTTGCTAAATCCGCTATATACTCGCCTTTGTAATATTGCTCTGGATATTCAACGTTTTCATGAAGTATATTTTCTTTCACACTTAGTAAAATAGAAAGCCCTAGTAAATAAATTTGATTACCCGCATCATTGACATAGTATTCTGTATCGAATTTATAGCCCAAATGTCTTGCAAGTCTTGTTAAGGTGTCTCCAAAAACAGCGCCTCTTGCATGTCCTATGTGTAAAGGCCCAGTAGGATTTGCACTCACATATTCAAGCAAAAAACTTTCTTGTTTTTTTTCTCCTTTAGTAAAATCATTTGGATTTGTTAAAGCCTGATTTGCAAGTTCATTTAAAAAAGTTTTGGAAATTCTAAAATTTAAATACCCATTTACAGCTTCAACTAATTCAAAACAATCATGATTTTGAAATTTGCTCGCTAAGTCGCTAGCGATCAACATAGGGGATTTTTTTAATTCCTTAGCCAGTGAAAAAGCCAAAGGGGTAGCAAAATGTGCTAAATTTTTATCCTTTGGATTTTCAAGCGCAAAATCACACTCTAAAATCTTTTTAATTTCATTAAAAATAATACTTTTCAAAAGACTAAACCTTAAGCTTTTTTTGTTTCGTCTATACTTGCATCAGCATTTGTATTATTAGTTGTGTTTTTGTTTTCTTCTATTTTTTGAGTATTTTTTGCTACTTCATCATCATTATTCATTTCATCTTTAAAAGTTTTAATACCTTTGCCTAAACCCTTTGCAAGTTCTGGAATTTTTTTTGCTCCAAAAAGCAATACAACAATCAATAAAATAATCAACCAATGACTTGGACTTGACCAACCACCCATTTTATTCTCCTTCATTCCAAATATTCTGAATTTGCCCTAGATTCTGCCCTTTGGTTCTAAATTTATGGGCGATTAAAATCGCTCGCAATGCTTCATAACTTTGCTTCAACTCATCATTAATGATAAGATAATCATACTCGCTAAGCTCTTTCATTTCATCACTAGCGTTTTGTAATCTTTTTTCTAGTTGTATTATTGTATCAGTATTTCGCTTAATAAGTCTTTTTTTTAACTCATCTTTATTTTTTGTAGTAATAAAAACAGAAACAATCTTATCAGCCATTTTTTTTCTAGCTATTTTAAATCCTTGCACATCAATATCAAAAACAACTATTTTTCCATTATCTAAAGCATTTTGAGTGTGCTTTAAAGAAGTACCATAAAAATTTTCATGCACTCTAGCCCATTCTAAAAAATGATCACTATCTATACCTTTTTGAAATTCTTCATGGGATATAAAATGATAATGTATTCCATTTTTTTCACCCTCTCTTGGTTTGCGAGTTGTTGAAGAAATAGAAAAATAAAGCTCATCTTCAAATTCATCAAAAAGTTTTTTTAAAAGAGTTGATTTTCCAGCACCACTAGGACCTGAAATCAACAAAACAAAACCTTGCAATTTCAATCCTCTTTAAAACTAATGTTTATATTTATATTCATATTCATACCCTTAAGAGCAGCTTTTAAGGTATCATCTTTAATACTTGAAGTGATCGCTCCTGCTATGCTTTGGCTAAGCTCATTAACTATCTCTTCGCTATTATCATCTTTAGTTACATCACTTACTATAGGCTCTTCATTTTTTTCTAAGATTTCCTCTCCAAGAGCTTCTTGTATATCACTTTCTTTCAATGTATCAAAATCACTTATATTTAAATTTGGCACAACCACTTCCTCTTCATTTGTTCCTAATTCTTTATCGTCTAAAATTGGTTCATCTTTAAAATCTTCTAAGACCTTGCTACTATTGTCACTATCAATACCATAATCAAGCTCATCAAGTTGAGCTAGTTCTTCTTTGATTTGATCTTGAGTACTCAAATTTGAAGCAAAATCATCTATTTCATCTTGAATATCTTCTTCCACAACAGGAGCAAACTCCTCTAAATTTTCCTCTGATTCTTCATTATATTTTGCTTGACCTAAAAATTCAGCATCCTCAGGAAGATCATCAAAATCCATTTCTTTTTCTTGCTCTTCAACCTCAGGAAGATCATCAAAATCGCTTATATTAGCTTGTAATTCTTTATTATCTTCTAAATCTTCATCATTTTTATCATCTAGCTCATCTAAACTAGGCTCAGTATCCAAAGCTGTATGTTCTTGGCTTAAGTCTTCTTTTTCACTTTCGCCATCTTCTAAAGTTAAATCTAAATCAATTTGAGTGTCTTCTTGAGTCTGTTCTTTAATTGTTTCTTGTTCTAAATTGTCATGTTCTAAATTTTGAGTTTCTAAAGTTTTGTTTGCATTATCATCTTGAGATTCGCTAAGCTCTTCTTGCATTTCTAATGTATTTGTTTTAGAATCGTCTAATAATTCTTGCTTTTCTATTTCTTCATTTTTATCATCTTCTTTGATTTCTAAATCTTCATCATTTTTATCATCTAGCTCATCTAAACTAGGCTCAGTATCCAAAGCTGTATGTTCTTGGCTTAAGTCTTCTTTTTCACTTTCGCCATCTTCTAAAGTTAAATCTAAATCAATTTGAGTGTCTTCTTGAGTCTGTTCTTTAATTGTTTCATGTTCTAAATTTTGAGTTTCTAAAGTTTTGTTTGCATTATCATCTTGAGCATCATCATCAAAACTCAAATCTTCCATTCCCTCTGAATTTATATCTAAAGAATTTTCATCAGGCAAATCATCTAAATTTAAATTATCTAAATCCAAGCTTATATCAGCATAAGGATTTTCATCATTGCTTAACATTGGCAAATCAATAGATGTATGCTTGTTCGCATCTTTATTATTAAGTAAATTTAAAAAATCTGTAGGTAAAAAAGGTTTTTGTAAAATTTGCGCATCTATATCTTCTACATTTTGATTTCGCGGGGCTAAAAAAATCAATCTATCGCATTTTTCTTTAAGAATTTTTAAAGGTGCTGGAGTATCACTATCTACAACAATCACATCATAATTACCCAAATTTTCACTATAAGCATTAAGTTCTTCAAAATCATAAGACATTTTTTTAGCACTAAGGCTTACAAGTCTTGAAACTACAGGGTTTTCATTTAAAAGTAAAATTTTCATCACTTTAATCCTTAAAAAATAATCGCTATTTTACGATAATTTCATTTATCCTTTCCTTAGGAGAAAAAAAGAGTTTGCATATGAGTAAAAAGTTCTAAAATTAAATTTTTAAAATATTGCATCATAACTAGTAAAATAGCAATCAAAACTACAAAACCTAGAGCTATCTTTATAGGATAGCCAATAACTAAAAGATTAAATTGTGGCATTGTTTTCATCAAAAGTCCAAAAATAACATCGGCTAAAAGTGAAATTCCAAGTATAGGAAAGCTCATAGTAAAACCTATGATGAAAATATTAAACATACCCATATTTAAATAATGCATTAAATTCTCATGCGGATAAAATCCACCTAAACTAATATAACCCAAAGAATGACTTAAAAACAAAAGCATTAAATGATGGCCATCAAAAGCAAGAAAAAACATCAAAGCAAGTAAATTTAAAATTTGAGATGTGATAGGCATACTCGTTCCAGAACTTGGATCTAATATACTTGCCATAGTAAATCCCATAGTAAAAGCAATCTGCTCACCTGCCATCATAATAATAGCAAAAATAATTTGAAGCATTAATCCTGCTATCATTCCAAAAATCACTTCACTAATAAGCTGTAAAACAAAAAAACTATCTAAATGCAAAGATTCTAATCTAGCCAAAGGATATAAATACATAGTCAAAAATAAAACTATAGTACTTTTTATCACCATAGGAATAGAATTATGTGAAAAAAAAGGAAAAAAAACTATAAGACCACTCATTCTAGCAAGAAGCAACATAAAAGTTACAACATTTTTATCACCTAAATAATTAACAAATTCCATTGGCGTTTATAGTATAAGTTTTATCACAAAAACTTGCAAGCTTGCTATCGTGAGTTACAAAAAATAAAGCTGCATCATTTTCTTTAACATAGGAAATTAAAAGCTCGATAACATTTTTAGCATTATCAAAATCCAAATTTCCAGTTGCTTCATCAGCAAAAATAATCTTTGGTTTTTTACAAAGCACACGTGCGATACTCACACGCTGTTGTTGTCCGCCGCTAAGTTTTCCTATTTTTTGATGTAAAAGCGTATCAATACCTAACCTTTTTAAAATTTTCTCATCTAAATCTTGACCTGATAAAACACTAGCAAGTTCGATATTTTCTAAAGCCGAAAAACCTTTAAAAAGATAATGTGTCTGAAAAATAATACCAAAATCATAACGGCGAATTTTTAATCTTTCGTTTTCATCTATCTGATAAAGACTAGAACCTTTAAAAAAAACTTCACCTTTTTTTGGAATCAATAAAGAAGAAAGTATATGCAAAAGAGTAGATTTACCACAACCGCTACTCCCTTGAATAGCAATGCAATCTTTGGTATTTAAAGTAAGATTTAAACCCTCAAAAAGCGGATAATCAAAACTATGGCTTAAATTTTCCGCTCTTAAGAGTTCCATTTTTAACCGTTTTTAAAGTTGTGCAGCAACTTCAGCCGCAAAATCTTCAGTTTTCTTTTCTAAACCTTCGCCAACTTCAAAGCAAATAAATTCAACAATTTTAATTTTTCCACCAAATTCTTTTTCTTTTTCAGCGATCACTTGTTCTACAGTTTTTTTATCATCCATTACATAAAACTGACCCATTAAAGTAAGTTTGCTATCGAGTTGAGAATTATCGGCTATAAAGCTATTTATTTTGCCCGGGATAATATTGTCCCAAATTTTTTCAGGTTTACCTTGAGCTTTAAGTTCTTCTTTGATTTTTTCTTCAGCTTCTTTTAAAATTGCATCGCTTAATTGTTTGCGACTTGCAAATTGAGGAATTTTATGTTCAGGTTTATTTGGATCTTTAAGTCTACGTCTTTCTTCATTTTCTTTTTCAAGTTCAGCAACCAAGGCTTTGTATTCATTTTCAACAAAAGTCATATCCAAATCTTCATAACTTAAATAACTTGGTCTCATTGCTGCAATATGCATACAAATTTGTCTTAACAAATCTCTTGATTTTGAAGCCACTTCAGTGCTATCACAAGCTGCAGCGATCACAACGCCCACACGGCCATTTGTATGGATATAACCATTTACAACGCCGTTAGCACCTGCTTTTAAAGTTGCAAATCTTCTTACAACTAGGTTTTCTCCTATAGTTGCAATTTGACTTTTTAAATATTCTTCAAATTTTACACCATTAATCGTACTTGAGTGAAGTTCTTCTACACTTTGCAAGCTATTGCTTTGAATATGAGCTGTAGTGTCTTTTGTTAAAGCAATAAACTGATCATTTTTTGCCACAAAATCTGTTTCGGAATTAATCTCACTTACAGTTGCACTTGTAAAATCATCACTTACTTTTACACTTACTAAACCTTCTGCAGCAAGTCTATCTGCTTTTTTAGCAGCCTTACCTAAACCTTTTTCTCTTAAAAGTTGTACTGCTTTATCAAAATCTCCATTAGTTTCACTCAAAGCATTTTTACAATCCATCATCCCCGCGCCTGTACTTTCGCGGAGTTCTTTTACCATTGCAGCAGTAATTTCAGCCATTATTCTTGCTCCTCACCGAAGTCTTCTTCGCTCATCGCTTCATCTAAAACTTCTTTTTTCTCTTCATCGGTAATTTCTTTTTCTTCATTTGCCAAAGCTTCACCATCTTGTTCTCTTAAAGCTTTTCCTTCATTAATCGCTTCAGCCATTTCTTGGCAGAAAAGTTGCACTGAACGAATTGCATCATCATTTCCTGGAATAGGATAAGTTACCAAATCAGGATCGCAGTTTGTATCTAGTGGAGCTACAACAGGAATTCTTAATCTATTTGCTTCTTGAACAGCTATTTTTTCTTTTACTGTGTCAATAACAAAGATCATATCAGGTTGAGTTTTCATATAACGAATTCCACCTAAATAAGCTAATAATTTTTCTTTTTTTCTTGTAAGCATTAAAGCCTCTTTTTTAGTTAAAAGCTTAATACTTCCATCTTCTTCCATTTTTTCAATTACTTCTAATTTTCTAATTGATTGGCGAATAGTACCAAAATTTGTCATCATACCGCCAAGCCATCTATGATTTACATAAGGCATACCGCATTTTTCAGCGTATTCTTTAATCGCTCCACCTGCTTGTTTTTTTGTTCCAACAAAAAGTATAGTTTTTCCTTCAGCGGCAGCGTCACGAACGATATTATAGGTATATCTAAAATATCTTAAAGTTTTTTGCAAATCAATTACATAAATACCTTTTCTCTCGCCAAAAATGAATTTTTTCATCTTTGGATTCCAGCGTCTTGTTTGGTGTCCAAAATGCACACCGCATTCTAATAAATCTCTCATACTAACCATGAGTTTCTCCTTATAAATTTAGCTTTATTCCTCCACATCCCTTAATTTACACAAGCTAAAAAGGATTGATGCGTGTGAAATGAAGCTAATATTTTATCAAATTTAAGTTTAGTTTTTACTTATATATGTAGTCCTTGGTAAGGCTTAGATTATTATTGATTTCTTTTGTGATTAAAAATTGGAACAAATCCACGCTTCCAACACGAAAAGCAGAGGCACAAGAACGAAGGTATAAATCCCACATTCTTATAAACTCTTCATCATATTTTTCCCTTACCTTGTCCGATACTTTGTTAAAATTTTCATCCCATAAATCTAAAGTTTTTGCATAGTGCATTCTTAAACTTTCTGCTAAAAGAAGATGAAAATCCCACTCACTCATAGCACTTACAACCTCTCTTAAAGAAGGTAAATATCCTCCTGGAAAAATATATTTATCTATCCAAGCATTTGTTTTTCCTTCAAACATGGCTAAAATAGAATGTAAAAGCATAGAACCTCCAGGTTTTAACACTTGTTTTACTTTCATGAAATAAAGTCCTAAATTCTCTTTGCCTACATGTTCAAACATACCCACAGAAACAACTTTATCAAAATAATTTTCAAATTCTAAATCTTGATAATTTTGAAGTCTTATTTCTATTTTATCTTCAAGACCAAGTTCTTTTACTCTTTCCTTAGCTTTTTTACACTGCTCCTCTGAAATAGTAATTCCAACAACCTTAACTCCATACTTTTGAGCCGCCATAATAGAAAGCCAACCCCAGCCACAACCTATATCTAAAAGCTTTTCTCCTTCTTTTAAATCAAGTTTTTTAAGGGTATGTTCTATTTTGTTAATTTGAGCTTCATAAAGAGTATTATTAGGCTCTTTAAAATAAGCGCAAGAATAGCTCATAGTATCATCAAGCCAAAGCTTATAAAAATCATTACCTATATCATAATGACTTTTGATATTTTTACTTTCCTGTTTTTGGGCTATTTTACTCAAGATATCCTCTGTATTTTTTAAAAAACGCTTATTTGAAAAATAATACAAAACTTTAGCTATTTCATCATAATCACCTTCTATTTCTAGTTTAGACTCCATATAATGTTTTGCAAAAACTAAACTCGTATCACTAAATAATTTTAAAAAAGGTATTTTTTCTTTGAAAATTAAAGAAAATTTAGCAGGCTGATTACCCACATGAAATTCTTCTTGATCCCAAAATACAATTCTAAAATTTCCATAATTCCATTTTGAAAGAATAAATTTAATCATTTGTTTTTCAAGCATGACATACTCCAACTAATAAAAATTATTATTTGATAGTATCTCTTAATTATGTTTAAAATTTGATAAAATTGAAGAAAAGATAGAATTTTTGCCACAGATATAAAATAGTGGCAAAAATTTTATAATACTAATGTAATTTAGACCAAACAGAACGCTTCCAACCTATAGCAAAAATACTTAAAATTACAAAGAATATCATTACATAAATTCCTGTAGTTTTTCTTTCTTCTTTTTTGCTATCACCCACTTGATCAATATAAGATACAACCTTAGCCTGTGCAGCTTCTGTTAAACCTACTCTTGGCATAGCGGTTCCTGGAAGAAGTTTTTGAGTATTATTAATAAAATCATGTAAATATTGCTCACCACGAGATCTTATCATCATAGAAAGATCAGGCGGAACAGAACCTAAATAAGTTTTTAAATCATTTTGATTTGATGGAGTAAAAAAGCTATCGTATTTCATATCATGACAACGTCCGCAAGCCTCAATAAAAGTTGCTTTATCTTTAGCAAATTTTATATCTTTTTCCATTAAAGCCACTCTTTGAGCACTATTTTCCATTTTAGCATATTTTGCCTCAACATCTTTCTTAATAGTAGCATCTTCATTGGCTTCAAATTTAACACTCACATCTTTAAGATAAGCAATTACATTGGCTATATTTGCATTTGTAGCTTCTTCACTTTCTCCTGAAGTATCTTTATTGTAAGCTGTCATAATAAAAGCATCACCAAATTTATGATCTACTTTTAAAGCAAGCGCAGGATGCATAATCAAAGCTGCTAAAAATTTTTCATCAAAAATAGCACCAGCTGCACTAAGATCAGGTGGTATTACTCCCATAGAAGAATCAGTAATATTAGCTGCTATTCCATCTTCTTTTATACCATGACATGCAAAACAGTTATTTTCAAAAAATTCTTTACCTTTTTTTGCATCACCCTTAACAAAATCGATCTTTGCAACATCTGCCCAAAGTGTTTCAACCTTGCTTAATTCTTCTTTTGCTTTTTCAAGTTCTTTGTTTGCACTCTCTATTCTTTTAGCATCTCCTGAAGCTTGTGCATCTTTTAGAGCTAATTCTTTGGCTTCAACTATACCTTTTGCAAAAGTAGTATCTTCAACAGCAAAATCAAAATTTGCAGGAGTAACATGAGGTTTCATCACTGAATGAGCATAAGGCTCTACCCCCCAATATACAAGTGCAGTAAAAACCACTACAACTAAAAATATTTTTATTTCTCTCATTGTTTAGCTCCTTTTCTCTCCATAATAGTAATAACCGGTAAAACTACAATAAGTAAAAGTAAAAATACTATAGAAGCATAAAATCCTATCCAAGCATTTACACCTGTTGGAGGTAATTTTCCATAAACTGTTAAAACAATTAAATCGATAAGCAATATCCAAAACCAAATGAAAAATAAAGGTCTTTCATGAGCTGGTTTTACCACATCACTTCTATCAAGCCAAGGAAGCAAGAAGAAAATCACTTGAGCAATACCAAATGCAGCCAAACCTATATCAAAAGCTTTAATACCTGCAATATCAAAGAAAAATCCTCTTAAAACTTCATAACTCCATAAGAAATACCACTCAGGATAAATATGAGCTGGTGTTTTAAGCGCATTAGCTGGATCAAAATTAATTGGATCCATTGCAAATTCAAATTTAAAACAGACCAAATAAAAGAAGAAAATCATAAAAAAGCTTATATACATAAAATCTTTTGATAAAAATCCTGGCCAAAAAGGAATCACTTTAGAACCCTTTGTGTCACCTGCCATGTATTTTTCAGCCTCTAAATCAAAGTCAAGTTCTTCAGAAATTTCATTATTAACATGAGGAATTCTTAAAGAATAGAAGTGAAATGCTATAATAGCAATGATAACTATAGGAAGCAAGCACACATGAAGCATAAAAAATCTTGTTAAAGTTGGATCAGAAACCGCATAATCTCCACGAATCCAAATCACAAGCTCAGGGCCAATAAATGGTATCCCTCCAAAAAGATTAGTGATTACTTGAGCTGCCCAATAACTCATTTGTCCCCAAGGAAGCATATACCCACTAAAAGCTTCAGCAGAAAATACAACAAACAAAAGCATACCGCTAACCCAAATCATCTCACGACCTTTTTTATAAGAACCGTAATAAATTCCTGTTAGCATATGTATGTATATAATCAAAAATACAACAGAAGCGGCAACACCATGCATGTGACGCCAAAGCCATCCATAGTCCACCTCTTGCATAATAGTCTTATTCACACTATCAAAAGCAAGTGCAGTATCTGGTTTATAATACATCACAAGTAAAAGTCCTGTAACAAAAAGCACTGCAAAAAGAGTGGTTAAAATAACCCCCATTGCCCAAAGAAAGTTAATTTGCTTTGGTATCCAATACTTTACCATTAAAACATCAAGCAGTTTATGTACCGCAAGTCTTTGATCAAGCCAATCTACAAGACCATTAGCTTTTCTAATTTGTGCCATCTTAAGCCTCCGCTATCATTTTTTTATATTCAGGACCCTCTTCACCTAAAACAAGCTTGGTTCCATCAATTTTAAAAGGAGGAATTTCAAGAGGCTTTGGAGGAGGTCCAAAGACATTTTTTCCACTTGTGTCAAATTCTCCACCATGACAGGCGCATTTAAACAATTGCTCACTTGGTTGGTAAGCAGGTATACAACCCAAATGCGTACAAAGTCCTATAACCACAGTATAAGCTGCGTTATCTACCACAACATCACGTTTTTCATCTTTTGGCATACTCGCATCTTTTTTTAATATAAAAATAGGCTTTTTACGCCATTCTATAGTTCTAAGCTCTCCATCTTGCATTCCTGATAAATCTACTGTAGTAAAACCTGCAGCTTTAACACTTGGAAGCGGATCCCAAGTTTTTTTCATCGCAACAAGTGAGAAAACACCGCCTACAGCAGCTACGCTTCCAAATGCAAAGCCCATAAAGCTTCGTCTACTCTCAGATGTAGCCATAACTTGCTCCTTTCGATTTTATTTTTTAACCAAGTTAAAAGTTTATCGAAATTAAAATAAATTTTTTCTTTGTTTAACAAGTTTTGATATTTAGACAATAAGAGCAAAAAGAGAAAAAACAAGCACAGGTAAAGTTATCAAAAAGCCAAATTTACAATATTGCCAAAAAGAAATATTAATGCCTTTTCTAGCCAAAACTCCAAGCCAAAGCAAAGTTGCTAAAGAACCTATTGGCGTAAGTTTTGGACCTATATTTACACCTAAAAGATGTGCATAAATCATCAAAGAATCAAAAGAAAAATTCTCAAAATATTCTTTTAATGCCAAATCTCCGATTAAAACCATAGGCAAATTATTAAACACAGAAGATCCAAAAGCTGAAATCAAAGCCACACCAAAAATTCCACTCTTATCTTGCATCAAAAAAGCATAGCTTTTAACCAAAATTTCACTCACACCTATTTTATGTAAAGCAAAAACCACCATATAAAGCCCAAAACTAAAAAGCAAAACTCCATAAGGTGCTTCAAAAAGAATTTTAATACTTTTTTTACCTTGAATTTTTAAAATAATAAGCCAAAAAATTCCCGCCCAAAGCAAAGCAAAAAAACTTATTTTAATATTAAAAATTTCACCTATAAAAAAACTGATAACAAAAAGAAATAAAAATACTATGCAAAGAAAAAACAATTTCAATGAAATTTGCTCTTTTTTGATTAATTTAAATTCAAGCCTTTTAGGTAAAACTCTCACATAAAGCACAAAAACCGTAACTATAGTAGAAAGCAAAACAAAAAAATTTGGCAAAAACATATTTTTAGCAAATTCTAAAAATTCTATCTTAAAATAATTTGCTGTGATGATATTGGTTAAATTTGAAATAACCAAAGCGTTTGAACTTGCATCACATAAAAAAGAAAGGCTAAGTAAAAAAGAACTTAAAATAAAAGCATGATTTTTACAATCTTTAAGAGTTGAAAATAAAGCTATAATAATAGGTGTAATGATTAAAATCGCTCCATCGTTAGCAAAAAATGCAGAAAGAAAAAATACAAAAATCAACAAAAATAACATCATTTTTTTTGTACTGATATAAATTTTTTCTTGATTTTTCTCTCTAGAAAAATACAAAATTTTACTCGCAATAAAATCAAAAAATCCCAAAGCTTCCAAGCTAAAAGAAAGGATAATCAACCCAACCAAAGTTAAAGAACTATCCCAAACCAAAGAAAAAACAAAACAAGCATCTTTAAAATCTACCAATTGAAAAATAAAAACAAAAAAAGCCCCCAAGCTAGAAAATACCCAAATAGGTAAATTCCATGGACGCCAAAAAAGTAAAACTAAAGTAGATAAAAAAATAAAAAAAGCAAGCATTTAAGCTTTTTTCTTTTGCATTTTGATATAAATTTGCAAAATATCCAACGCTGCAGGAGTGATTCCACTGATTTGACTTGCAGCAAAAATGGTTGGAGGTTTATGATGATTAAGCTTTTCTACAACCTCATTACTCAAACCACTTACACTTTTAAAATCAAAATTTTCAGGAATTTTAAGCTCACTAAGATTTTTCATTTTTTCTACTTGAGCTTTTTGCATACTAATGTAATGATAATACTTTGCCTCATTTAAAATCTCTCTTAAGGAGTAATGATCCATGGTTTCAAATATAGGGTCAAGTTTTTTTAATTTTTCTATATCAAAACTTGCTCTTGCAACAATTTTTTGAAGATTGACTATAGAAGAAATTTTATCTTCTCCTAAACTCTCTAAAAAAGCATTATTTTGGTTGTTAGGCGTAAATTCTTTAGAAAGTAAAAATTCAAGTCCTTTTTGAAGATTGTTTGCGATATTTTGTATATAAGTAAAATCTTGCTCGCTTAAAAGCCCTAAATCATAGCCATATTTTCCAAGTCTAAGTATAGCATTTTCTTCCCTTAAAAGCAGTCTAAATTCCGCTCTTGAAGTAAACATTCTATAAGGTTCTTTTGTGCCTTTTACTACCAAATCATCGATTAAAACTCCTATATAAGCTTCATCACGCCTTAAAATCAAAGGCTCTTTCATATCTATGCTTAAGCTTGCATTGATTCCCGCCATAAAGCCTTGTGCTGCAGCCTCTTCATAACCTGTAGTTCCATTAATCTGTCCTGCACAATAAAGATTTTTAATCTTTTTAAGTTCTAAAGTATGCTTAAGTTCAGTTGGCTCTATATAGTCATATTCTATAGCATAACCAAAACGGGTTATTTTAGCATTTTCAAAACCCTCTACAGAACGCAACATTTGAGTTTGTACTTCATAAGGTAAAGAAGTAGAAAAACCGTTAATATAATACTCCGTCGCATCGATAGTTTGAGGCTCTATAAAAAGATGATGACTTTCTTTGTCGCTAAAACGATTGATCTTATCTTCTATAGAAGGACAATACCTTGGCCCCACACCTTCAATCTGTCCTGTAAAAAGCGGAGCACGATAAAAATTATTCTTAATAATCTCATGTGTAGTTGTATTAGTGCGTGCGATATAACAAGGAAGTTGAGTAGGATTGAAATTTCTTGAACGAAAACTAAAAGCTTTAGGATTTACATCACCATCTTGAATTTCAAGCACGCTAAAATCAATGCTTTTTGCATCCACTCTTGGGCAAGTTCCTGTTTTTAAACGTCCCATTTTTAAACCCAAAGTTTGCAGATAATTTCCTAAATTTACCGAAGCAAGCTCCCCTACCCTTCCTGCTTGAAGTTTATTTTCACCTACGTGAATAAGTCCATTTAAAAAAGTTCCTGTTGTTAGGATGACTTTTTTGGCAAAATATATATTTTCTAAATTTGTTTTTACGCCTTTAACTTCATCATTTTCTACGATTAAAACACTCGCTTGTTCTTGAGAAATTTCTAAATTTGGAAGTTTTAAAAGTTTATTACGTGCAATGATACGGTATTTATCCATATCAATTTGTGCCCTACTTCCTTGAACGGCTACACCCTTACTTTCATTTAAAATGCGAAATTGTATCCCTGCTTCATCGGTGATTTCACCCATAAGACCACCCATGGCATCAAGTTCTTTTACCAAATGCCCTTTAGCAAGTCCACCTATGGCTGGATTACAACTTGCCGCTCCTATTTGCTCAATCAATGTAGTTAAAAGTAAGGTTTTTTTACCCATTCTAGCAGCAGCAGCACTTGCTTCAACACCTGCATGTCCACCACCTATAACAATGACATCAAACATATTTTGCCTTGAAAAATGTGAATTTTTAAAAGAAAGATTATATAATATTTAGACTTAAAACAAACTCGTTTTAAGTCTAACAAAAATTTATTTAGCTTCTTGAAGAGAAAAGATTAGCTCATTATAAGTTTTATCTGCATCTTTGCAGAAATTTTTAAGCATCTCAACACCCTTATTTAAGCCTTGTTGCTGTTCTGCTCTTAAAAGATCGCTATAAAGACTTTCTATTGTAGAAATAGCGCTTTTATTTGGCATACGACGAACGGAATAATAGCCTATGATATTATTATTAACATCTATTGATGGGGTTACATTTGCAAAAACCCAATAGTAATTGTTATCTTTGGTTTTATTTTTTACGTAAGCAAAAATTTCTTTGCCTTCTTTCATATAATCCCATAAATATTTAAAAACAGTTTTTGGCATCTCTTCATGTCTTACTATGTTATGAGGTTTATTTAAAACTTCACCCATGGTATAACCTGCATACTTTAAAAAATCATCATTTGCATAAACTATTTTATCTTTTAAATCTGTTTTAGAAGTAATTAAACTATCTTCTTGTAAAAAAATTTCTCTTGACATTTTCCCACCCTCTTAATTTATATTTTTAATTTTGCTAAGATTTCAGCACTTCTTTGCTCTAGTGATTTAATATCATTTACAATCGCATCATAAGCTTTTTGATCGATATAATCTTGACTTGATTCTTCTATTGCTTTTTTAGCGTTATCTTTTATAAATTCTTTAGCTAAATTTAACTCAGTTTCAGAACTAAGCTCATTAATAACACCTTGAGCTCTCTCATCTTGACAAAGATTAGAAATTGGATCTACACTTTCAAGATTGAAATTTTGAGCCCCATTTAAATTTAAATATATATTTGATTTATAAAGAATATGATCGATTTTAACCACAGACAAAATCAATCTCTTTGCAAAGGATCCAAAATTAACACCAAGAGCACTACTATTTTCTTCTAGACGTTTAAAAGCTTGAGAAAATTTATTAATTCTTTCTTCAGATTCACTAACAATGTTAAAAACTTGCTCACTGCCACTTTGGATATTTACAAAATCTTGTTGCATAGTCTGAATTGCAATAGAAATTTCGCTTGTAGATCTTTGAGTTCTTTCTGCTAACTTTCTAACTTCATCAGCCACAACCGCAAAGCCCCTACCATGCTCTCCTGCACGCGCAGCTTCAATAGCAGCATTTAAAGCTAGAAGATTGGTTTGATCGGCTATATCGCGTATTACTTCAACCACTGAAGTGATATTTTGTGAATTAGCCACAAAAGTTTGTACTGTCTCCTTGCTCGAATTTACAACATCCATTAAAGAACCCATAGCACTTTGAAGAGAATCCACCTCTGAACCATTTTCTGTAGCTGTATGAGAAATGGCATCCACTGTATCATATACATTTTTCATCATGCTAATATCTTGATTTAATGAGCTAGAAATTTGAGACATGTCTTTATTTTGATTTCCAAGGCTTAAATCCATTAAAGTTCTTGATAAAGCATTTTTAAAAGTAGATCTTGCTGTCACTTCTATGTTTGCTAAAGCTTTATTTATAAATTCGATATTATGAGCAAAAATTCCTTTTAAACCTTCAGGCAAAGCCTTACGATAAAATTCACCTTTTTGAGAACATGAAATAGAAGTATTAATTTCCCTTAAGTAAGCTTCTAGCCCATCAATAGTATTGTTAAGATTATCTGCTATTTCGGCTAATTTTTTGCTTTTTGTTTTTACATAGATGATTCTATTGTCGAAATTACCCTCCTTTAACTCTCTACAAAGAACCAAAAGTTTATCTATCATTATTTGCTCATCTTTGTGTTGTCTAAGCAAATAAATCATTAAAACAGCGATTAAAACAAAAATTATCGCTCCAACAAAAATATGAATAAAAATGACACCTAAAACACCGATAACACTTAGAAAAATAGTTAACAATAATCCATTTTTCACCATAAATTTACCCCTTTTTATTGAAAATTTTTTGAAGTCATAAATCAAAACAATACTTTAATAATATATTACTTTAATTTCTAGGTGAAAATTATACAATAAAAAAGATTAAATATATCTTATTTAATTATTTTCTTGTAAGTTAAAAATAAGTTCATTATAAGTCATTTTATAAGAACTTACAATATCCATTAAAGCTGAAACTCCAGCATTAATGCCCGATTTTTGCTCTTTTTCAAGTAAAATTTTATAAACTTCTTCAATTATAGAAAGAGATTTTCTATTAGGTGCACGACGAACAGAATAATAATTGATGATATTTCCATTAGTATCAAATGAAGCACTTACATTTGCAAAAACCCAGTAAAAATTACCATCTTTGGCTTTATTTTTCACAAATGCAAAAATTTCATCTCCTTTTTGAATATAATCCCAAAGACATTTAAATACAGTGCGTGGCATATCTTCATGTCTTACTATATTATGAGATTTATACAAAAGTTCATCAACTTTATAACCTGCGTATTTTAAAAAGTCATTATTGGCATAAATGATATTCCCCTTAAGATCTGTTTTAGAAGTAATTAAAGCATTTTCAGACAAAACTATTTCTTTCATAATTTAAAACATCCCAATAAAACAAATAAATCAAAAATAGAATTATTACCAATAACAAACAACAAAAAGCAAACTGAATTGCAAAATTATAAAATTTTCAAAAATATTTTAAATTTTATAATGCAAATAATGAGAAATTTTGTAACATTTATATAAAAAATTATCATATCATATAAAAGAAAGTATTTCTAGATTTGTTTTTTTGTTAAAATTTACAATACGCATTGTTAAAATTATATTTTACAAAGATCAAAAGGAGTGAATAAACTTGGAAACTTTAAGTCAAACTTTAGCTGAAAGAAAACCGCCTTTATATAAACGTATTATCAAAAGTCTTGGATTTTGGGTGATTATAGGCATTATTGCAGGTATTGTACTTGGCTATATAGATAAAGAATTAGCCATTGCTAGCAAACCAGGAGTTGATTATTTTATAGGTGCTTTAAAGGTTCTTATAGGTCCTATTATTTTTGTTACTTTGGTTTTAGGCATCATTAGTCTTGAAAGTTTAAAAAAAGTAGGTAGTATTGGTGCTAAAGCGGTTATTTACTTTGAAGTTGTAAGTACTTTAGCACTTGCTATAGGTATTTTTATGGCAAATGTTATGCAACCAGGTCATGGAATGAATCTTAATCCAAGTCAACTTGATACAAAAAGCGTTCAAAAATACATTTCTCAAACCACAGAAGTAAGTGCGAGCTCTGAGATTATGCATATTTTAAAAGATGCTATGCCTACTGATATTATCACGCCTTTTACAGAAGGAAAAACCATACAAGTTTTAGTTATTGCTATAATTACTGCTTTGATTATTTCTTTAATGAGAACAGAAGATAAACAGGCAATTCAAAGAGTTTTTGAAGTGGTACAAAATTTTGTTTTTAAAATTCTACAAATCATTATGTATTTTAGTCCTATTGCCGCCTTTTCAGCAATGGCTGTACTCATAGCTCAATACGGAATTGGCTCTTTGATCAACTTAGCATATTTACTTTTAGTAATGCTGATTTCATGTCTTGTTTTTATATTTGGAATCTTAGGTCTGATTTGTTATTTTGCAAAAGTAAATATCTTCAAATTTATGAGATTTATCTCAAGAGAAGTATTGATCGTTTTTGCAACTAGCTCAAGCGAGTCTGCACTTGCTCCTTTAATGAGAAAACTAGAAAAAGCAGGACTTTCTAAAGCAACAGTCGGACTTGTTTTACCAACGGGATATAGTTTTAATCTTGATTGTACAAATATTTATCTAGCTATGAGCTTAATCTTTCTAGCACAAGCTTTCAATGTAAATTTAAGTTTAGCACACGAAATCAGTATTTTAATAGTATTAATGATAGCTTCAAAAGGTGCAGTGGGTGTAACTGGTTCAGGTTTTATAGTGCTTGGAAGTACGCTTGCAGCTCTAGGAAATATGGAAATTTCAGAAGCAAATGCAACCTTAGCACAAGTTCTACCAGTAGCTGCTATAGGTGTTCTTTTAGGTGTTGACAAATTTATGTCTGAAATGAGGGCGGTTGGAAATCTTTGTGGAAATTCAGTAGCAGCCTTAATCGTTGCCATCTGGGATAAACAAATTGATTGGGAAAAATTCCGCTACGCTATGGACAATCCAGAAAAATTTCATAATGCTGGAATGAACTAATGAGTTCTTTGGAGGAAATCATATCGATTAACCTCCTCTAAAGTATTATCTTTTTTCCTAAATTGTTTTAAAAAACTTTCATTGAAATTAAAACTAAATCCAACTTGAACAACAGTATCATCAACAGTCTCTCTTGCACTATAATCACGACGCAATAAATTTAAACTAAATACACTATAAGGAGAGTAAGATACTTGATAATTAGTTTTATCATTATCCTTACTTATATCAAAAGCAAAAGCGGTATAAGTTGGAATTACAAAACTCATTCCAAGCTGTAAATTTTTTTCTGCTTCATTGGGTATATAATAATTACTATAAGCCTTTATAAATTTACTATAACCAAACTCTGTACCAAAGCTTTTAGTATCTTTTTGTTCCTTTTGTTTATCAATAAAACCATTAACTCCAAATAAAAAATCATCTTTTTCATAACGATTGATTAAACCCCCTGAGTAATTATAATTATTTTGAGCCACAAAAAGTTCTTTTTGAAAAAGCAAAGAATTATTCTCCCCCTCATAAAGAGAACTTAAATTTTTAACCTGCACATTTTCATTTTGAAAATCTAAATTCCCATCTGTTTTATCTATACCATTATTATTTTCTAAAGTTTTTGAAAGTAAGCTATCAAAAGTGCTTTTAAAATCCACATTCTCTTCTTGAATTTTTGGAGCTTCTTTGGTATTTTTATAATCAAAGTGCTCCCAAGAATTTTGATTATTATTTTTTGCTAAAGCCTCTGTAAGTTCATCGCCATTGAGTAAAGAAAACAATGCTATTATATAAAAAATACCCCTCATTATTCTTATATTCCTTATTATTTCTTGTTTAAGTATTTATTATAAAAAAATAATATAAATAAAAATTCCACAAAGACTAAAAAATAAAATTAGCAAATTTAAAGTAAATAAGTGTATAATTAAAATAAAAAAGGGTTATTAATGCAAAAAGACAACCTCATAGCTTTTGTTATTTTTATTATCAGTACTATCGCATTTGTTATTTGGGGATTTGGTTATATTTCACAACATCAATTGATTCTTTTTATTCTTGCTTCTATATTTGGCATTTTTATGGCATTTAATATAGGTGGAAATGATGTAGCCAATTCTTTTGGAACAAGCGTTGGCGCAAAAACAGTAACCATTAAACAAGCTTTAATTATAGCAGCTGTTTTTGAGCTAAGCGGGGCAATCTTCGCAGGCGCAGAAGTTACTAAAACCATACGCAGCGGTATTGTTATTTTTCCAAATTCTTTAGATCCTATGCTTTTTGTTATCATTATGCTTGCTGCACTTTTAAGCTCTGGGGTTTGGATTTTTATTGCAACCAAAAAAGGCTTACCTGTATCAACCACGCACAGTATAGTTGGTGGGATTGTAGGTGCTAGTATTATGATGGGGCTTTTAAAATTTGATGGGATCCAAACACTCTCTATGGTTAAATGGAGCGAAATTTTAAGAATAGCTATTTCTTGGGTAGCTTCTCCTCTTTTAGGGGGTATTGTAGCTTATATTATTTATTCATATATTGATAAGAAAATTTTAAAACCATCAGAAAAACTAAATGATGATTTGAAAAATATCAAAAAAGAAAGAAAAAAATTCAAAGAAGAATACTTTTTAAATTTAAAAACAAAATCCCAAGAAGAACAAATCAAAGAACTTTCCGCTATAGCTTTGGATGAAGAAGAACAGGAAAATAATTTCTATAGAAATAAAATGAAGGAATTTAAGGATCAAGAAAAAGATATAGATATTTACTCTATTTTAAAAACTCATATGCCAATCATTGCTTGTATTGCTGCTGCTATCATTTCGGCAATGTTTTTATTTAAAGGTTTAAATAATGTTAGCACTTTGGATATTTTACAAAACTTTTGGATTATTGGAATTATAGGAACTATAAGTTATGTTATAACATTTGCTATAGTCAAAATCGTTAAAAAAACAGAACTTAATAAAACCACTGATAGAATTTTCTCATGGTTTCAAATATTTACAGCCTCTAGTTTTGCATTTTCACACGGAGCCAATGATATAGCCAATGCTATAGGTCCTTTTGCAGCGATTTTAGATGTCTTAAAAAACGGCACAATTAACGCGACTTCTCCTGTACCTTTTGCTGCTTTAGCTATGTTTGGAGTTGCTCTAGTTGTAGGGCTTTGGTTTTTAGGTAAAGAAGTGATTACTACAGTGGGTTCAAAACTTGCAACCATACGCCCTACTACTGGATTTTCTGCAGAACTTGGTGCAAGCATAGTTATACTCTTAGCTACACAATTTGGAATTCCTGTTAGCTCCACCCATATACTCATAGGTGCTATATTGGGTATAGGAGTGTATAATAAAAACGCAAATTGGATTATGATGAAGCCTATAGGATTGGCTTGGATTATCACTTTACCAGCCGCTGGTATTATGGCAGCACTTGTATTTTTAGGATTTAAACTATCTTTAGGAATTTAAGTAAAGCTTATTTTTCTAAAATATTTTTTCCTTTAATTATATGCATTTTAATCTTTCCAAAAAGTTTATCCTCAGAATAAAGAGAACTTTTTGGAGCAAAAATTTCTTCATTCTCATCAAAAAGAACTAGATTAGCTTCTTTGCCAACTTCTATAACTCCACTATTTAAACCTAAAAATTCACTAGGATTTTTACTTGTAAATCGACAAAGCTCTTGCCAATTTAAAAATCCTTCTTTGATTAAAAAAGTATAACAAAGACTTATAAATTCGCATACGCTATGAATTCCAAAAGCCGCTTCATCAAAAGCTAAATCTTTTAAAGAAATTGATTTTGCACTATGCAGGGAAGTTAAAAAGCTAATCTTTCCTTCTTTTAAAGCCTCTCTTAAAGCCAAAACATCTTCTTTGCTTCTTAAAGGTGGCATAAGTTTCGCAGCCGTATTAAAATCTTCACAAGCACTATCATCTTTGATAAGATGATGAATGCTTACAAGTTTTAAATCCTTTTCATCTAATAATACTAAAGAATCTTTCAAACTTAAAAGATCAAAAATAACTTTATTTTTATAAAATTTAGCCAATTCTTTCATTTTAGCTATCTGGCTAGTTTCAGCGATTTTACTCATGCCTATAAGCCCTAGCTCAAAACTCATTTCACAATCATTCATCACTCCATTATCATCAAAATCCTTATCATAACAACGCACAAAAATTGGAGAGTCTTTCATAAAAGCATATTGTGAACTTACTTTTAAAGTATTTGCATCCAAAGAGCTGTCAAGTTCTAGAGCACAAGCACCTTTATTTAAAAGAGTGGCTAAATTTTTAAGCTTGCCGTTTGTATCCTTAACCCGCACACTTGAAAAAATTTGCATCTTTCTTTGAGCTAAATTTTGTAAAAATAAAGCAAAACTTTCTTCATCAAAATCCATGCAATCACGCAAAACTATACTAGAAATTCCTCCTTTTAGACACTCATTTTCTAAAAGCTCTAAATTAGCTAAAGAAAATTTATCGTTTTTTAAACTCACACACAAATCCACAAAAGATGGAAGTAAAGTCATACCTTTAGCATCTAAAATTTCTTCGCCTTGTAAATTAGAACCAATATTGGTAATTTTTCCTTCTTTAATCTCTATATCTTGTAAAGAATCTCCATAAATTTTTGCATTTTTAATTATCATGATTTTTCCTTAATCATTTTGCTTTAATAAATTCTGCGTTGCTTCTTGCACGCTTTTACCCTTAAAAATTGCCACTACTTCATTTACAATAGGTGTATAAATTCCTTTCATTTTTGCTAGTTTTTCTATAGCATAAGCAGTTTTTACACCTTCTGCTACTTCATTAAGTTCGGCTAAAATACTATCTAATTTTTGATTTTGCGCCAGTTTTAAACCCACTCTATAATTTCTTGATAAAACACTAGTTGCAGTTAAAAACAAATCCCCTGCCCCACTCAATCCTAAAAAAGTTTCTTCTTTAGTGCCAAAAAATTTACCAAAACGATGCATTTCTATAAGTCCTCTTGAAATCAGTGCTGCTCTTGCATTATTACCAAGTTTTAACCCATCACTAATCCCACTTGCAATTGCTAAAACATTCTTATAAGCACCACAAATTTCAGCACCACGAACATCATTATCAATATAAGTTTTAATAAAATCAGGGAAAAAACTTGCAAATTTTTTACAAAGCTCTTGATTTATCCCGCTAATCATCAAAGCAGTAGGAAGTTTTTGCATTACTTCAGCAGCAAAAGAAGGACCGCTTAAAACACAAAAATTTTCTTTTGGTACAAAATCTAAAAAAATTTCATCTAAAAATTGACAACTTTGATCTTCTATGCCTTTTGAAGCAATTAAAATTTTTTGTCCCTTGTTGATGAAATTTTCTTTAAGCCATACACGCATCCCTTGAGAACTTAAAGCAAAAATAAGATATTCACATTCTAAAGCTTCTTTTATGCTAACAAAATCTTCTAAATCACGCTGATGCAAAGAACTGATAAAACAATTGTGATTTTCTTTTAAGGCTAGATGTAAAGCACTGCCCCATTTTCCCGCACCAATAACCGCTATACGCATCAACCAAGCTTTGTTTTTAAAATTTCATTTACTTTTGCAGGGTTAAAAGCTCCCTTACCCTCTTTCATTGTTTGACCCACAAAAAATCCAAAAAGCTTGTCTTTACCACTTTTATACTCTGCAACCTTATTGGCATTTGCATTTAAAATTTGTTCAATCACCGCTTCTATGGCTGAATCATCACTTACTTGCTTAAGTCCTAGCTTTTCTATAGCTTCATCAATTTCCACACTAGTATTTTCAAATACAAAAGCTAGGACATCTTTAGCCGCTTTTGCACTGATGGTGCCATCTTCTATACGTTTAATTAAAACTCCAAGCTTTTGAGCATCTACGGGAGAATTTTCTATAGTCAATTCTCCTTTTAAAAGTCCCATAAGTTCAGTATTTAACCAATTTACACAAAGCTTAGGATTTAAATTTTGAGAAATAAGACTTTCAAAAAAACGACTCATTTCTAAAGAACTGATTAAAACCTCAGCATCACTTTCTTTTATACCAAGCTCGTCTATAAAGCGTGCTTTCTTCTCATCAGGAAGTTCAGGAATTTTAATATCCAAAAACTCATCTTTTAACAAAACAGGAAGCAAGTCAGGGTCTGGAAAATAACGATATTCAGCCGCTTCTTCTTTACCACGCATACTTCTTGTAACTAAATTTGTTGTATCAAAAAGTCTGGTTTCTTGAACTACTTCTTGTTCGTAAGTTCCATCTTCCCAAGCCTCACTTTGTCTTTTTACCTCATATTCTATAGCTTTTTGGATAAAACGAAAAGAATTAAGATTTTTAATCTCTACTCTAGTATAAAGTTTTGTATCACCCTTAGGTCTTATGCTAACATTTGCATCGCATCTAAAACTTCCTTCTTGCATATTTGCATCTGAAATGTCTAAAAAGCGTATAATAGAATGAAGTTTTTTAAGATAAGCTACTGCCTCATCACTACTTCTAAGCTCAGGTTCACTGACAATCTCAAGCAAAGGAGTTCCTGCACGATTTAAGTCCACTTTAGAAAAATTATTTTCGTGGATATTTTTACCTGCATCTTCTTCTAAGTGTGCTCTTGTAATACCTATGCGTTTATTTTCACCCTTTACATTGATAAAAAGCTCACCCTTTTCTACTATAGGGATATCAAATTGTGAAATTTGATAAGCCTTAGGTAAATCTGGATAAAAATAATTCTTACGGTTAAAAACACTTTTTTTATTAATTGCTGCATTGACAGCTTTTCCAAAAGCTATAGCTTTTTTTACAGCCTCTTCATTTAAAACAGGCAAAGCTCCTGGTAAGGCCAAACAAGTGGGACAAACATTAGTATTTGGAGCTTCTCCAAAAGAAGTTGCGCATGAGCAAAAGATTTTTGTTTTTGTATTTAACTGAGTATGAACTTCAAGACCTATAACTACTTCGAACATAAAATTTCCTTGAATTTTTAAATGTTTTATTTTATCTTTTTTTCTTTTAGAAAGGCTTTAAATATTAACTTTAAATGCTATAATTCTTAGACAATTTATATTTAAGGAGTTAAAATGCCATTATTAGATAGTTTTAAAGTTGATCATACCAAAATGCCAGCGCCCGCTGTGCGTTTAGCTAAAGTTATGAAAACACCTAAGGGTGATGATATTAGTGTATTTGATTTGCGTTTTTGCGTACCAAATAAAGACATTATGAGCGAAAAAGGTACACATACCTTAGAACATTTATTTGCAGGATTTATGAGAGATCATCTTAATTCAGATTCGGTTGAAATCATTGATATTTCACCTATGGGCTGTCGTACGGGTTTTTATATGAGTTTAATTGGAACACCAGATGAAAAAAGTGTTGCAAAAGCTTGGGAAGAAGCTATGAAAGATGTTTTAAGCGTAAGCGATCAAAGCAAAATTCCTGAACTTAATATCTATCAATGCGGAACTTGCGCAATGCATTCTTTAGATGAAGCCAAACAAATTGCCCAAAAGGTTTTAAATCTAGGTATTAGCATAATGAATAACAAAGAATTAAAACTCGAGAATGCTTAAAAAGAATCTTTATTTTTTAGACGATTAAGCTTTAATTAATATATTTTTATATATGATTTTGAAATTTTATTATTTTAAAAGGAGAAAAAATGAAACTGATGTGCGAGATGTGTAGTATCTAGTGCGTCCTTTGGCTTAACATTATGTTTCCAAAGGTCCAAAAAGTGGATAAGGAGATATAATGTGTAAGAAAGTCAAAAAAGTTTATTTTTTCAAAATACTCATTTAAAATCTTAACTTACAAAAATTTCTCTAAATAAAATTTAATTCAAAATATCTTCTTATCCTTAATTTTAATTTAAGGAGCAAAAATGAACTTACCTATACTTGATTTACAAGCTTATGAAAAAGATAAAAGCACTTTTCTTAAAAATTTAAGAGAAATTGCTTCTAAAATAGGTTTTTTTTATCTTATCAATACCAGTATAGATAAAAATTTAAACGAGAAATTATTCAAACTTGGCAAAGAATTTTTTAATCTTTCTAGAAGTTCTAAAGAGCTTATTTCTATGGTACATTCTCCTCAATTTAGAGGTTATACTAGCGAAGGTTTTGAATACACAGCAGGAACTAAGGATTATAGAGAACAACTGGATATAGGCACAGAAAGAGATGCTTTAAACTGGAATTTAAACTCACCCTTATGGCAAAGACTAGAAGGTCCTAATCTTTGGCCTAGTGAAATTCCAGAACTTAAAAAAACTTTCTTAACTTGGCACAAACAAACCAAAAAAGCTTGTTTAAAGCTTTTAAAAGCCTTTGCTCAAGTTCTTGATCTACCTAGCAATGCTTTTGATAAACTTTATGGAGAAAATTCTTACGAACATTGTAAAATCATACATTATCCAAAAAGCTCAAAAAATATCACTCAAGGCGTAGGTTCACATAAAGATGGTGGGCTTATCACTTTTGTTTTTCAAGAAAAACAAAGTGGACTTGAAGCTTTTATAGATGGTAAATGGCTTAGTATACCCCCACTTGAAAATAGCGTTGTAGTTAATATAGGAGAATTTTTAGAACTAGCTACCAATGGCTATTTAAAAGCTACTATTCACCGCGTGAATTTAAGCCCAAAAGAACGCTTTAGCATAGCTTATTTTCTTGGAGTGCAGCTTGATAAAGACATGCCCATTTTTAAATTAAACCCAGAGCTTGCTAAAGAAAGTAAAGGTGTGGATACTGATCCTAAAAATCCACTTTTAAGAAATGTTGCAAGTAATTATTTTAAAAGAATGATACGCTCTCATCCTGATGTGGCAAGTATTTATCATAGTGACTTGATAGAAAAATTTAGTTTTGCGTAAAGGAGAAAAAATGACTTTATTTACTAAAGCTTTTTGCGTCGCTACTCTTTTTACCGGTTTTGCATGGGCAAATGAAGAACTTAAAGTTGGCTCTTCTATAACACCTCATGCAGATATTTTAAGATTTATAAAATCAGTACTTCAAAAACAAGGTTATGATTTAAAAATTTATGAATTCAATGATGGGGTAATCCCTAATGTAATGGTTGAAAATGGTGAGTTAGATGCTAATTATTTTCAGCATGAACCCTATTTAAAAGAATTCAATCAAAGGCAAGGCACCCATCTTGTAAAAGTTGCCAGTATCCATATAGAACCTATGGCGGTGTATTCTAAAAAACATAAAAAATTTAACCCCGAGGAAGGACAAAGCATTTCTATACCCAATAATCCTACAAATGAAAGCCGTGCTTTACGCATTGTAGCAAGCAAAGGACTTATAGAAGTTAAGGATAATGAGCTCATCACTCCTTTAGATATCACTAAAAATCCTAAGAAGCTTAAATTTGTAGAGTTAAAAGACGCTCAACTTACAAGGAGTTTAAATGATGTAGATTATTCTCTTATTAATAGCAATTTTGCTATTTTAGCAGGTTTAAACCCTGTAAAAGATGGGCTTTATACAGAAAGTAAATATAGTGAATATGGCAATATCATCGCTGTTAAAGAAGGTAATGAAAACCTTCCTAAAATCAAAGCCCTAGTAAAGGCCTTGCAAAGCGATGAAGTTAAAAAATTTATAGAAGAAAAATATCAGGGTGCTTTAATCCCTACATTTTAAGGAGAATAAATATGAAAAATTCAATCATTTCTTACCCAAGAATAGGTGCAAATAGAGAATTAAAATTTGCTATTGAAAAATACTTTAAAAACCAAAGTTCTAAAGAGGAGCTTTTAAAAAGTGCTAAGGATTTAAGGATTAGACACTGGCAAGAAATTCAAAAAGCTGGCATTGATTTTATCCCTAGTAATGATTTTTCACTTTATGATAATGTCTTAGATGCAGCTGTGCTTTTTAACATTGTTCATACAAAGTATAAAAATTTAAATTTAGATGCTTTAGATGAATACTTTGCTCAAAGTCGAGGTTATCAAGGAGAAAATGGAGATGTTACAGCCTTAGCAATGAAAAAATGGTTCAATACAAATTATCATTATTTGGTGCCTGAGTGCGATAATGCTGATATTATAGCTTTAACAGGGGATAAAATTTTTAAAGAATACCTTGAAGCTAAAGAGCTTGGCATAGAAAGCAAGCCTGTTTTAATAGGCATTTTCACACTTTTTAAACTCATTGCCTTTAAAGATGAAAAAACTCAAAAACTCGCTAAAGAAAAGCTTTTAAACGCTTACATAGAGCTTTTTGATAAACTAAATGAACTTAAAGTGACATGGCTTGAACTTGATGAGCCTTATTTGGTTTATGATTTAAGCAAGGAAGATATCGCTTTGTTTGAAGAATTTTACCAAGAACTTTTAAATCACAAAAAAGATCTTAAAATTTTACTTCAAAGCTATTTTGGAGACTTAAGAGATATTTATCCTAAACTTTTAGAAAGCAAATTTGATGCTTTGGGTCTTGATTTTATCGAAGGTAAACAAAGCTTAGCCTTGATTCAAAAATACGGCTTTGCTAAAGATAAAATCCTTTTTGCAGGTCTTATTAACGGCAAAAATATCTATGCTAATGATTATGCTAAAAGCCTAAAGCTTATTAAAGAACTTCAAAAATATACACAAAATATCGTCTTAAACACCTCTTGTTCGCTTTTGCATGTGCCTTATAGCACTGAATTTGAAAGCAAATTAGATTCAAGCTATCTTAAACTTTTTGCCTTTGCTAAAGAAAAACTTCAAGAACTTAAAGATTTAAAAGAAATTCTAAATTCTAGCGAAGAAAATCCGCTCTTTAGAGCCAATCAAGAGCTTTTTAAAAATATCCCAGAGCGTTTAGATGAAAAAGTCAAAGCAAGGCTTAAGGCTTTAAAAAAAGAAGATTTTACCAGAACGCCTAGTTTTAAAGAACGTGCCTTAATCCAAAAAGAATTTTTAAAACTCCCTCTTTTACCAACCACAACCATAGGTTCCTTTCCTCAAAGTACCGATGTAAGATCTAATCGCCTTGCCTTTAAGCAAGAAAAAATTTCAGCTCAAAACTACACTGAATTTAACCAACAAAAAATCAAAGAATGCATACAAATTCAAGAAGAAATAGGACTTGATGTTTTAGTGCATGGAGAATTTGAAAGAAATGATATGGTGGAGTATTTTGGAGAGAATTTAAAGGGCTTTTTATTTACTCAAAATGGCTGGGTTCAAAGCTATGGCACAAGGTGCGTTAAGCCTCCTGTAATTTGGGGTGATGTATCACGCACAAAGCCTATCACCTTAGCTTGGTCTAAATTTGCACAAAGTTTAAGTCAAAAAATCGTAAAAGGTATGCTAACTGGACCTGTAACCATACTTAATTGGTCCTTTCCAAGAGAAGACATCAGTCTAAAAGAAAGCACTGAGCAAATTGCCTTAGCTATAAGAGATGAAGTATTAGATCTTGAAAATGCAGGTATAAAAATCATACAAATTGATGAAGCGGCTTTGCGTGAAAAACTGCCTTTAAGAAAAAGTGATTGGCATAGTGAGTATTTAGATTGGGCTATTCCTGCTTTTAATCTTGTGCATAGCGGGGTAAAAGCTAAAACTCAAATTCACACTCATATGTGTTATAGTGAATTTAGTGATATCTTAAAAGAAATTGACGCTATGGATGCTGATGTGATTTCTTTTGAAGCTTCAAGATCAAACTTAAGTCTTTTAGATACCCTAAAAGCTATTCGTTTTAAAACTGAGGTGGGACCAGGAGTTTATGATATACATAGCCCTAGAGTTCCAAGCGTAGAAGAATTAAGTTTAACTATAGAAAAAATTTTAAACAAATTACCTAAGGAGCAAATTTGGATCAATCCAGACTGCGGACTTAAAACAAGAGCCTATGAAGAAGTTATAGCCTCTCTTAAAAATTTAGTTACGGCTACGCAAAAAATACGAGAACAATTATAAGGAGTTTTCATGTGTAGTTTTTCTTTTGAAGTTTTTCCACCAAGAAAGGATGAAAATATCAAAAATCTTCATGCTATCTTAGATGATTTAGGGCAATTAAGCCCTAATTTTATCAGCGTAACCTTTGGAGCTGGAGGCTCTATTAACTCACAAAATACTTTAGAAGTTGCAAGCTTAATCCAGGAAGAATATCAAATTCCTAGCATAGTGCATTTACCTTGCATCCATTCTAGTAAAGAAAAAATCACTCAGATACTTCAAAAATGCAAAGAAAAAAATCTTAATCAAATTCTTGCTCTAAGAGGCGATATATGTGAAAATTTAGAAAAAAGTAAAGATTTTTCTTATGCTAGTGATTTAATTTCTTTTATAAAAAAACAAGAATACTTTGAAATTTATGCCGCATGCTATCCTGAAAAACATAATGAATCTAAAAATTTCATCGAGGATATACACTATCTTAAAACTAAGGTAAATGCAGGAACAGACAAGCTCATTACTCAACTTTTTTACGATAATGAAGATTTTTATACTTTTAAACAAAATTGTGCTTTAGCAGGTATTGACATACCTATTTACGCAGGTATTATGCCTATTACTAACAAAAGACAGGTTTTAAAAATTTCTCAACTTTGCGGAGCTAAAATCCCTCCTAAATTTGTTAAAATTTTAGAAAAATATGAAAATAATGCTTTGGCTTTAGAAGATGCAGGTATCGCTTATGCTTGCGATCAAATTGTCGATTTAATCACAAGTGGCGTAGATGGAATTCATCTTTATACTATGAATAAATCCAAAGCGGCTATTAAAATTTATGAAGCTGTAAAGCATTTGCTTAAAGAAGAGCTTCATGCTTAGAAAATAAACTATTTTTTGCTTTTATCTTAACTTAATTTCATTTTTTAGCTTATGGTTTTCTATAAGTAAAACAAAAATTAAAGATAAAAGCAAACCTGGTATAATACCCAAGCAAAGATAGAAAAAAGAATTATATTTAAAAAAGAAGAAAAGTGCACCAAAAAGCATTAAAGCTAAAGATGCACCTTTGAAAAATTCTAAAATATAGATCAATGACCTTCCTCAACAACAGTTGCACCCGCTAAATATACATAAGTTAAAATCATAAAAATAAAAGCTTGTAAAAATGCCATAAAAGTTAAAAGCACATAAGCAGGAAGTGGAGCTATATAAGGAACTAAAGCTAAAATTACCATCAAAAATAAATCGTCACCTTTAATATTTCCAAACAAACGGAAGGACAAAGAAACCACACGAGAAAGATGAGAGACTATCTCTATAGGAAACATCAAAGGAGCTAAAAGTTTAATAGGTCCCATGAAATGAGCAAAATACTTTACAAAACCTTGCGCCCTAATACCCTCAAAATGATAATATACAAAAACTATAATAGCCAAGGACAAAGTCAAATTTAAACTTGCAGTTGGAGAGTGAAAACCAGGTATTATGCCTATAATATTACTAAAAAACACTATAATCCCCAAAGTTGCAACCAAAGGAAGATATTTTCTTGCACCTTTTTCACTTCCCATGGTATCTCTACCCATAGATAAAACTCCCTCTAAAAAAGCCTCGCCTAAATTTTGCATACCGCGTGGAACAAGTTGCATAGAACGAGTAGCCATCATAGCCACTATAACAGCAATTAAAGCTACCAAACCTATGTGAAAAAAATAAGAAAAAGTATGACTTGCATCAAGCAAAGAGCTAAATAAAAATAAATCTTTCATGGTTTCCTCAAAAATTTTATTCTAAACTCGGAATTTTAGCAAAATCTTACTTATATTTTAATGAAAATTTACATCCATTCTAAAACTTGTGAAAGTTCTTTGGCAACAAAACACTTAAGCCCTATATCTTCCAAAGGCTTAGAAGGAATAATGGCATTTTTAAATTTTTGCATTTTAGCTTCTTTTAAACGCGTATCAAGGCTAAAAACCTCTCTAATTTCTCCATTTAAACTAAGCTCTCCTATAAAAATACTATCTTTGCTCAAAGGGCGATTTTTAAAACTTGAAATAATCGCAGCAACCACAGCCAAATCCGCAGCAGTTTCACTTACTTTTACTCCGCCGCTAATATTTACAAATACATCATAATGCCCTAAAGGAATTCCAAGTTTTCTTTCAAGCAAAGCCAAAAGCATATCTAAGCGATTTTTTTCATATCCTGTAGCGCTGCGTTTTGGATAAGAACTTTCACACACTAAAGCTTGAACTTCTAAAACCAAGGCACGAGATCCTTCCATCACAACACCTAAAGCACTTCCTGAAATAGCCTTTCCACGAGTAAAAAAACGATTTGCCAAATCTTTTGCACTGATCAAACCCTTAGCAGTCATCTCAAAAATACCTACTTCATTCGTTCCACCAAAACGATTTTTAAAGCCTCTTAAAAGTCTGATTTCTTTAGTAGCATCTCCTTCAAAATAAAGCACCACATCTACCATATGCTCAAGAACCCTAGGCCCTGCTATAGCACCTTCTTTAGTAATATGCCCTATGATAAAAGTACTGATATTATAAGCCTTGCTAACACGCATAAGTTCAAAAGTAATCTCACGCACCTGAGTGATGCTTCCTGCTGCTGAAGTGATTTTATTTGAATATAGAGTTTGTATAGAATCAACGATAAGAATGCTATAATCTTTTTTGTGCAATTCTTCTAAAATATTTTCAAGGCAAAGTTCAGTAAGTAAAAATAAATTCGGAGTATTAGCCTCAAGACGATCAGCTCTTAATTTAATCTGGGCTTTACTTTCTTCGCCACTTACATAAAGCACTTTTTTACCCTGTTTAGCTAAATTTGAAGCAATTTTTAACAAAAGCGTAGATTTTCCCACACCTGGACTTCCGCCTATAAGCACTAAAGAACCTTCAACAAGCCCTCCACCTAAAACCAAATCAAGCTCATTATCATCTGTGCTGTATCTTGTAAAATGTTCTAACTCCACATCTTCAATACAAACAGCTTCACTTGTTTTCATACTAACTTGTGCAAGCTCTTTTAAAACTTTAATCCGCTCAGCTTTTAATTCTACAAAACTATCCCAAGCTCCACAATCAGGACATTTTCCAAGCCATTTACTTTGTTGATTTCCACAGGCTTGACATTCAAAAAGTGCTTTATTTTTTGCCATTATTCAAAAATAGGATCTAATAAAGTATCTAAGTAAGCATTTGCATTAAATTCTTGCAAATCCGTCATTTGCTCACCCACGCCTACATAAAAAATAGGAAGCTCAAGCTCTCTTGCTATACTAAAAAGTGCACCCCCTTTAGCTGTCCCATCAAGCTTTGTGATAATCACACCATCAAGTTTTACAAGCTCATTAAAAGCTTTAGCTTGTAAAATTCCAGCATTTCCCTGTGTTCCATCTAAAACTAAAATTTTTCTATGGGGTGCGCCTTCTAAAGCTTTGTTTGAAATTCTTACAATTTTTTCAAGCTCATGAGCTAAATTTTTTTGATTTTGCAAACGCCCTGCTGTATCGATAATAACTCTATCAAAATCCTTTGCTTTTGCTTTAGAAATGGTATCAAAAGCAACCGCTGAAGGATCATGCCCTTGTGCAGTTAAAACTATATCTACATCCACTTTTTGCGCCCAAAGTTTTAATTGCTCAATCGCACCTGCTCTAAAAGTATCACACGCTCCTAAAATCACTTTTTGATTTTGGTTTTTGTATAAATAAGCAAGCTTGGCAATACTTGTTGTTTTTCCTGCTCCATTTACTCCTAAAATAAGCTCTACAAAAGGTTTTTCTTGATTGGTTTCTTTTTTTTCATAAAGAAAATAAGAACCCATAACACGCTTTAAATCTTCTTTTTTTACTTCATTTTGAGGTGGTAAATAATAAATTATCTCTTCAACTATTTCATAACTTACATCTGCTTCAAGCAAAATTTCTTCAAGCAAATCTTTGGTTATCTTTTTATTCTCTCCTTTAACTCCAACAATATTTTCAAGAGTTTTTGCAAGTCCTTTTTTAAAAAAATTAAACATTAAAGTATAGCCTTTTGTATATCAATTTCTAGCATTTCTTCAGGAATAAGCCCTAAATACTGATTAATCAATTTAGAATGCTTGTTGTAAAGAAACATGGTAGGAATTCCATTTACCCCGCCTAAAGCTTTAGCTAAAAGATAGTTATTTTCACCATTAGCGACTTTATAAGATATTTTATGCTGTTCTATAAATTTTTGAATCTCATCATTAGATTTATCTTCTAATAAAACCCCAACTATATTAAAATCATTATTATACTTTTCTTGTAATTTATTAAGATGAGGGATTTCAGCAATGCAAGGGGTACACCAAGTGGTAAAAAATACAAACAAAGTTGCCTTATCTTCATCGTTGAAATTTAAAACGGTATTTTCTTTTTTAACTGAAATTGATCCTCCATCAATCAAATTAAGTTTAAAATTCATATCATCACTTTGATTTATACTTGCCTCGGTGCTTAAATTTACATCATTTTGCTGCTTTTCTTTATCATTGCTACAAGCAACAAACAAACAAGATATTGCCACTAGTAAAAGTATTTTTTTAATCTTCATTATTTATCAATCCTTTATTCTTCTTTATAAAAATGCTAAAATTATAACATACATAAGATAATATTTTTTTAAAGGCATATTAATGGAAAAAACAGATTTTAGGGCATTGCAAAAAATACGCCTTTTCAAACATTCAAAACTAAATTTCAAACAAGATTATAAAATATTTAAAGAATGTCTTAAAATAATAAAGCTATTTAAAGCTAAAAATATTTTAATTTTTATTCCTTTGCATTATGAACCAAACTTAATAAAATTTCGCCATATTCTAAATAAAAATTACAAACTTTTTGTTCCATTTATGCAAGATAAAAGTTTAAAAATTGTAAAATTAAGATTGCCTTTTATTAAAAAAAGGTTTGGGGTTTTAGAGCCTATAGATTCTTTTTTTAAAGCAAAAATTGATTTAGCTATTGTGCCTGTAATTGGCGTCGATAAAAATTTAAAAAGAATAGGACATGGGCAAGGTTTTTATGATAGATTTTTTGAAAATTTAAATTACAAGCCTCATATAATATTTGTCCAAAGTATAGATGCTTTAAGTCAAAATAATCTAACACAAAAGCATGATATTTCAGGAAAATTATACATAAACCCTTATAAAAAATATTACAAGAAAGAAAGAAAAAATGATAGAATCACTTATCGCACTTATAGCCGCTATAGTCGGACTCGGTATAGGATATTTAGTTGCAAAAAAAATCAATGATGCCAAATATGAAATTTTCGTAGAACAAGCCAAAGCTAAAGCCAAAGCTATAGAATACGAAGCGGAGCTTATTTTAAAAGATGCAAAAAATTCAATTCTTAATGCAGAATTAGAAGTTAAAAAAAAATACGAAGAAAAAACTCACAAAATTCAAAAAGATTTTAATCAAAAATTTGATGATCTTTCTAAAAAAGAACAAAAACTTCAGCAAGAAGAAGAAAAACTAAAAGAAGATAAAGAATACCTTTGCAAGTCACAAAAACACATTCAAAACTTACAATCTGATGTTGATAAATTAAAAAATAAATATCAAGAAAAACTTGACGATGTTTTAAAAATTTTAGAACATTCGACAGGACTTACACAAAATGAAGCCAAAGAAATCATTCTTAAAAAAGTAGAAGAAAATTCTCGCGAGCAAATTGCACATATAGTAAGAAAATATGAAGAAGAAGCAAAAAATGAAGCTAAAAGAAAAGCTAATTTCATCATTGCTCAAGCTACTTCTCGTTTTGCAGGTGAATTTGCAGCTGAAAGACTTATCAATGTTATTAACATTAAAAACGATGAACTTAAAGGACGTATCATTGGTAAAGAAGGGCGCAATGTTAAAACCTTGGAAATGGTTTTAGGTGTTGATATTATCATCGATGATACACCAGGTGCTATTATAGTAAGTTGTTTTAATCTTTATCGCCGTGCTATTGCTACAAAAGTTATAGAACTTTTAGTTGAAGATGGCAGAATTCAACCCGCGCGCATAGAAGAAATTCACGAAAAAGTGTGTAAAGAATTTGATAGTGCCATTCTAGAAGAAGGCGAAACCATAGTTATGGATCTAGGTTTAAATAAAATACACCCTGAAATTGTAAAACTCATAGGAAAACTCAAATACCGAGCAAGCTATGGACAAAACGCTTTAGCACATTCTTTGGAAGTGGCTCACCTTGCAGGAATCATTGCTGCTGAGTGTGGTGGAGATGAGAATTTAGCACGTCGTGCGGGAATTTTACATGATATAGGAAAAGCATTAACCCATGATTTTGAAGGATCTCATGTGGATTTAGGTGCAGAACTTTGCAAACGCTACAAAGAGCATCCTGTAGTAATCAATGCTATTTACGCACATCATGGACACGAAGAAGCTACAAGCATAGAATCAGCAGCTGTTTGTGCAGCAGATACTTTAAGTGCTGCACGACCTGGAGCTAGAAGAGAAGTGTTAGAAGCTTTCTTAAAAAGAGTCAGTGAGCTAGAAGATATCGCTAAAAGTAAAGAAGGAATTAAAAATGCCTATGCAATCAATGCCGGAAGAGAAATTCGCGTCATAGCCAATGCTCAGCTTGTTAATGATGATGAAAGTGTACTTTTAGCTAAGGAAATAGCAGCTGAAATTCAAGAAAAAATGCAATATCCTGGTGAAATTAAAGTCAATGTTATACGTGAACTTAGAGCTGTAGAATACGCTAAATAAGGTTTATTATGCAAGATATGATTGATACTTTAATAAAATATGGTTATATTGTTTTATTCTTTTACTCTTTAGGGGGCGGGATGGTTGGAATTTTAGCTGCAGGAGTTTTAAGTTCTCAAGGAAAAATGGATCTTAGTTTTTGCATTACTCTTGCTTTTATTGCTAATACCATAGGTTCAACTTTGCTTTTTATACTTGGAAAATATTATAAAAAAGACATTATGCCTTATTTTAAAAAACACCGACGCAAGATAGCCCTTGCTATGATAAAAACAAAACAACATGGAATTATTTTACTTGTAACTCAAAAATTTATTTATGGTTTAAAAACTTTCATTCCCATAGCTGCAGGTATGGCAAAATATAATTTTATTAAATTTTTTATTATCAATACTCTAGCTAGTTTGGCATGGGCTATTGTTCTAGGTTTTACTGCTTATACTTTTGGGTATGTTATTGAAGCAATTTTTGATAAACTGAGTTTATATCCTTATGCTGCTCCTTTATTTTTATTATTTTTAGCCGGAATAATTTGGCTTTATTTAAGTAAATTTTCTAAAAAATAATGTCTCTATGGAATTCTTTTTCTTACTCTTTTAAAGAATTTCATTATTTATTTTTCTCTGTTGTTGTTATTTTTATTTTTAATATCCTTTTAGAATATAATAATTTTTTAAACTTTAAAAACCAAAAACATTACCTTATAGACAACGCTCTATTAACGCACCAATATATAAAATATAATAAAAAAAATAAAAAATACTGGGTTTTAAAGTTACAAACTGAAAACTTCACTTTTTATACTACAAGTTTTAAGGATTTAAATTTAAGCAAGAATCAATTTTTAAGCCTTAGAATTATCACCCATAATATTAACTTTAAAGACTATCTGAGTAAAAGTTTTTACGCACCTTCTTATGATTTTGAAAAATTAAAAGAAAAAGAATACAATCCCATTATATCTTACTTCTTAAATCAACATACAAATGAAAAGATTAAAGAATTTTATGGTGCTTTATTTTTTGCACTGCCCATATCTTTAGAGCTTAGAAACGATGTAAATTACTACGGTATAGCACACCTTATAGCAATTAGCGGTTATCACATAGGCTTACTTTTTAGTTTAATTTTCTTTATTTTAGCTCCAATTTATAGTTTTTTCCAAAAAAGATATTTTCCTTATAGAAATTTACGTTTAGATTTAAGTATTTTAATTTTTGCACTACTTTTAGCTTATGCTTGTTTAATAGGATTTGTCCCTTCTTTTGTGCGCTCCTTGATTATGGCTTTTTGGATTTTTTATCTATTGTGTAAAAATATAAAAATCATTAATTTCGTTACGCTTTTTTGTAGTATTTTATTGTGCATTTCTCTTTACCCTAGACTTTTATTTAGTATTGGATTTTTATTTTCTATTTTAGGTGTTTTTTATATTTTTTTATATATGCATCATTTTGCAAATAAATTTAATAATCTTATAAATATTATTTTGCTTAATATTTGGACTTTTTTTGCTATGGTTTTACCTGTGCTTTATTTTTTTCCACTTATAAGCTACCAACAAATTTTAGGTATTATTTTGAGTGGAATTTTTGTAATATTTTATCCTTTAGTATTATTTTTGCATCTTATAAACTATGGAGATTTGCTCAATTTTATCTTAGATGAATTTTTTAAATTTAAAATTTATGGAACTAATATCCATATCCCATTTTGGATTTTTATAAGTTATCTTATTGCTTCTTTAATCTCTGTGCGATTTAAATATCTAGCTTTTCTTTGTATTTTTGCGAATTTTATTCCCTTCATTATGATTGTGATTTAGAAAATAATAGAGTTTAAGCCCAAAAAGATAAATAATCCAAGAAATATAAATCCAAATAAAAAAGAATAAAATAGTAGAAAAAGATCCATAAACGCTAGCGTATGTTTTATTATATACCACGTAATATACAAATAAATTTTTTCCTATATACCAAATAGTACCCGCTCCAAAAGATACTAAAGCTAAACTTTTAAGAGTTCCCTTATGAACAGAACTTGAATAAGATATAAAAAATAAACCCCAAATAATTACAAAGGGTAAAATTTCAAAAAAATTAAACCCTATTTTATAATCATCTAAAGTTTGTTGGATAAAACCTGAAATATAAAAACTAAGCCCAAGCCCCAAAGGAACAAGAGTTAAAAGAGTCCAATAAGAACTAATACTTTGCCAAAGTCCTTTAGGTTCATTTTTAGTAATGCGATTGATTACAAAATCATAGCCTGAAAAAAAAGCTAAAGAAGTAAATGCCATAGCAATAAGACCTACAATACCTAAATTTACACTATTTTTTAAAAAAGTATCGATGTAGGTAGCAACAACATCTTGTTGCGTTGGTATTAAAAAAGCAAAAATTACTTGCTTTGCTTTTTCATAATAAGCTTTAAAACTGGAAATTTGCGTAAAAACAGAAAAACATACAAATAAAATAGGTATTAAAGATAATACAGTATAAAAACTAAGCGCTGCTGCATAATTTAAAATTTCCTTATCACGCAAATTTAGTAAAATAGTAAAAAAATTTTTCACCTTCTAAAGTCCCATTTTAAAAGGATTTAGTATATTATTTGGATCAAAAGCTTTTTTAATATTTCTCATTAAATTCATTTCGGCTTCAGAAAAAGCTAAATTCATAAAAGGTGCCTTAGAGAGTCCGATACCATGCTCTCCGCTTAAAGTTCCTCCAAGTTTCACTGTTAATTTAAAAATCTCTTCCACAGCTTCATAGCCTTTTTTCACCTGCTCTTTATCATTTTTATCAGGAACCATAACATTAGTATGCACATTTCCATCCCCTGTATGTCCAAAACAAGGAATTTTAAAACCATATTTTTTAGAAATCTCATCTATACCTTCAAGCAAAGTAGGTAGTTTAGAACGCGGAACTGTAATATCTTCATTAAGTTTTAAAGTTCCATACATGGCAATGCTTTGAGAACAATTTCTTCTAGCAAACCAAATATCTGCGGTTTCTTGTTCATCTTTTGCTATTTTAAATTCGCTAGCGCCAGCTTCTAAAAAATAATATTCTAAATTTCTTAAATCCTCATCAATAGCCTCTTTAACATTACCATCCACATCAGCAATCAAAATAGCTCCAGCTTCTATAGGCAAACCTTTATTAAATTTGCTCTCAACCGCTCTAATGCTAAGATTGTCTAAAAATTCCATAGATACAGGACTTACACCGCTAGCAAGACTTTTGTAAACCGCATTCATAGCACTTTTTACACTTGGAAAAATAGCAAAAGCAGTTTTTTTAAATTTAGGCAAAGGTATTAATTTTAAAGTAAGCTCACTTAAAACTGCCAAAGAACCTTCACTAGCGATTAAAATTCCTGCCAAATTATAACCTGCTACATCTTTAATAGTGCGTTTCCCTGCACGAATGATTTCTCCGCTAGGCAAAACAGCCCTTAAAGCCATCACATAATCTTTTGTAATGCCATATTTTGCAGCTCTCATTCCCCCAGCATTTTCGCTTACATTACCCCCTAAGCTTGAATACTCCATGCTAGCAGGGTCAGGTGGGTAAAAAAGTCCATATTTAGCCACTTCTTTTTGTAAATGTATATTAATAACCCCAGGTTGCACAACAGCCACTAAATTTTCAAGATCAATTTCTAAAATTTTATTCATATGCTTTTCAAAAGCAAGCACCACCCCGCCATTAACAGCTAAAGCTCCTCCTGTAAAACCAGATCCTGAGCCTCGAGGTATGACTATGATATTATTTTCATTGCAAAATTTTAAAATTTGAGCAATATCTTCTTCATTTCTTGGAAAAAGAACCCCATCGGGTAAATAATGTTTTTTTGTCGCATCGTAACTATAAGCTCTTTTGTGAATTTCATCAAAATAAGCGTTTTCTTCTCCTAAAAATCGTTTAAAATATTGTTCAAATTCTTTTTTCATGTTTATTGCACCTTAGGAAGATTAATCAAAGCATCATAATATCTATAATAATTCCCTATTTCTTGAGAGTTAAAATCAAAAAAATTACTTTTATATCCACCTATACGAGAATAAAAAGGAACCTGAACGCTAGTTGGCTTGCTTATAGGCACTTCATAAAGCTTATTAAAATCTTGACAATCCACAACTTCTGCTTGATTTTCCAAAGCCACAACCAAAATGCCAACCGCATTATCATCACAAAATTGCCTAAAATCTGAACGCTTAGGAGAAAGAGTGGCCGTTCTAATTAATTGTGCTCCAAAAATGTCAATATGGGTAAAATATATCTGTGGAAATTCTCTAACAAGTTCATTATAAGTTTGCTCATCAGGAGCAATTACCAATCCTCTATCATAAAGAAAATTTAAAACAACCTCATCACCTACTTTAGGTAAAACATTTGGTAAAGGCAAAGCATCTTGCTTAAGAGCTGAAAAAACACTAAATTCTAATTTTGCCAAACCATTTTTTTTATCTATAACACTTGCTCTAGCGATGATACTTTGCGAATTGCTAAAATGTTGCACTACTACGCCACTTGAATAAAGTTTTATATCATCACTATCTTTAATATAACCATAAATATCATCAACTTTTACAAGTTCACTTTTTATAGGTTTTAAATCAAATCCAACCGCAAAGAGGCTAAGGTTTAAAGCTAAAAAACACACTATAGTTTTAAACAAATTTGCTCCTTAAATAAAAATTTATAGAATTATAATCCTTTTTTGTTAAGCAATTGTAAGAAAAATAAAGTAAAATATAGCTTTCAAATTTCAAAATTCTTTTAAAAATTAAGGTTATCTCATGAAAAAATTATTGCTTTTATTTATTTTTGTTGTTCAAAGTTTTGCAGCTTTAAGTGTTGAAGAGCTAACTTGGGATAATGGAGATACCTTGCTTAAATTCTTACAAAGAAATTCCATACCTATGTCGCTTTATTATGGACTTGATAGAGAAGATCAAGAACTTGCTTCTGATATAGCCTATAAAATAAAATATCAAGTTTTAAAAGATGAAAACAACAACATAGAACAAGTTTTAATTCCAATTAGTGATGATTTACAAATTCATATCTATAAAGATAAAGATGGACAATACACTCTTGCTTTTACTCCTGTATCTTATCAAAAAGAAGATAGAATTTTACATTTAACCATTAAAAGCTCTGCTTATCAAGATGTCTATGAAGAAAGTGGTAGCAGTACTTTAGCTCGTGCTATGGTTCGTGCTTTTCGAGGAAGTATAAATTTTCGCAATATCCAAAAAGGTGATGAAGTAACCCTATATTATGAACAAAAAAGACGCATGGGTAAACTTTGGGGTGATATAAATATAAAAATGGCAATGGTAGAAATCAATAAAAGCGCTAGAGAAGTCTTTTCTTATAATGATATATTCTATGATCGCGATGGCAAAGAATTAGAATCTTTTTTACTTACAAAACCTGTGAACTACACTAGAATTTCCTCTCCTTTTACAACAGCAAGATATCATCCTATATTAAAACGCTATCGTGCTCATCTTGGTATAGACTATGCTGCACCTACTGGAACTCCTGTAAAAAGTGCTGGCAAAGGAGTAGTAACCTTTATAGGCACAAAAGGTGGTTATGGAAATGTAATTCAAATCAAGCATGACTCAGGTTATATGACTTTATATGCTCATCTTAGTCGTTTTGCAAAAATTAAAAACGGACAAAAGGTAAATCAAGGACAAGTAATTGCATATGTTGGTTCAACAGGTATGAGCACAGGTCCTCATTTGCATTTTGGAGTGTATTTAAATAATAAAGCTATAAATCCTGCATCTGTTGTAAAAATCGCCAAATCAGAACTTAGTGGAAAAGCAAAAGAGAATTTTAAACATATCATAGCTGGATACGAGCAGGTTGTTAAAGAAGCCCTAGCCTCAAATCAACCTAATCCTCCAAAAGAAGAGGATTTTGAAAATTATATAGAATTTTAATTACTCAATAACGCTTTATCTTTTGCATTGATTAAAGAATTTAGAAGAGTTGCAAGCTCTTCTTTTTCTTTTTCATTAATTTCACAAAAATCTGCATCAATTAATTGTTTCACCAAAGCTTCATTTAACAAATCCCCATCGCCAAATTCTCTAGCTTTTTGAATGATTTTTAACACTCTTAAATCTTTTCTTTCATACATTTTAATCCTTTAAATAAACCACGCTCACAAAACGCTTGGGCGTTTTATCACGACGATAAGAAAAAAAACTCTCATCATCAAAGTTACAAATTCCACAATCTTTAATATCTCCAATGCCTAAATTTTGAGCTTGAAATTTTACCAAAGCTTTTAAATCAAGTTTATTGTCTTGAACAAATTCTCTAAATTCTTTTTTAGCAAATTCTAAAATTTCTCCATCTATTTCATAATTTTTAGCACAAATTCCAGGTAAGATAAAAAGATGAAATTTATTCTTATCTAAATGTGGATTTTGCATAACAATTTGATCAACGCATTCTTTTAGAATATTTTCAAAACTTCCTTTTCTACCCGAATGCAAAGCTGCTATAATGCCACTTTCATGATATAAAATCAAAGGCAAACAATCCGCACTTAACACGCAAAGAGCGATATTTTTTTCCTTGCTTATAAGCCCATCACAACTTAGATTTTTTAAATTTTCATCATAAATAATAACTTTATGAGAGTGAATTTGATCCATAAAAACACATTTTTCAATGTCTTTAAAATCTAAATGAGAAAATAAATTCTCATTATAAACCTTAGCTCTAAAAACATTATAATCCTTATCAAAAGCACAAAAAATACCGACTTTATCATTTACTAATAGAGATAAGAAATTCTTTCCACTTCTTCCCATGATAATCCTTTGTTTTTACCTTGCAATTGTGCATAAATATAACGAGCAAGTAAATCACTTTCTAAGTTAATTTTTCTACCTATTTGATAGTCTTTAAAAAGCGTTTCTTTAAAAGTAATAGGAATAATAGTAAGCCTAATGCCATTTTTTAAAATTTCATTGATAGTAAGGCTTACCCCATCAACAGCTATACTTCCTTTTTCTGCCATAAATTTCATAGCTTCTTTAGGTAAAGATATATGAAAATCCACTCCATTTTCATCTTTTTGAATCTTTTCAAGCGTGCCGATAAAATCAATATGCCCTTGCATGAGATGCCCATCGATTCTATCGCCATATCTTAAAGCAGGTTCTATATGAACCTTATCTTTTAAATTTTCTATAGCTATATGAGTGCGACTTTCACGAGAAAGCTCCACTTCAAAACCCCCTTCATAAAGTTTTGTTACACTTAAACAAGCTCCATTTACGGCTATGCTATCTCCAAGATTTGGACGATACTTGGCTTTTAAACTTAAAGTATTGTTTTGATATGATTGAACTTTAGCAATTTCTCTTATGAGTCCATTAAACATTTTTTACCTTAAAAAATCTTATTTAATAATTTATTCACCGCTTTATCAACTTTATCGCCCGTACTTTTAGCACCATCACTCACACCGCCACCTACTACATTTTTAATAGAATTTAACACACTTCCTGCATTTAAATTCACTTTAGGATTTTCCGTAGTTCCTGTAATACTTCCTTTAAAATTGGCTCTATCGAGTTTAATATCAAAAGGCAAATTTAAAGCTCCGCTTTTAGAATTTAAAGCTCCTGATTGTACTAAAATATAAGAACGATCTGCTTGCATATTAAGATCAAGTTTGATATTTTCTTTTTTAATCAAAGCTTTAGCATTAGCAGTGCGATAAACATCATTGGTAATATCTTTTAGTGTTAAAATTTTTAAAGCATTGGTAATAAGATTTGGTTTTAATTTACCCTCTTTCATATCCAAATTAACCTCTCCTTCTTCGCTTAAAAGATTGTAATTTGCCTTCACATCTGTCTTACCTTGATAAACATCCATAAAATCTAAACCTTGAGCTAGACTACTTAAATCCACTCCATTTAAATCAGCAAGCAAAAGGTTATCTTTAAGTGTGCTTTGAAGCCTCCCTTCAAATAAATTTGGACTATTTACAACAAAATTTAAATTCTTATCAAAACCTACCTTTCCATTAAATTCTGCCTTACCTTTAAGTTTTCTATCCAACAAAAAGCCTAGTTTTGAAAAATCATTTATCTTTAGATTAAAATCCGAATTTAAAAGCATTTTGCTTATATCAAAACTTCCTTGTAGTTTTGTAAGATCAGCTAAAGATGAATTTAAAACAGAATCAAATTGAGCGATATTGTTTTTAAAATTAATTTTGGTATTTAAATCATAACTTATATTGTTTGGAAAATTTTTATTTAAAATTTTACTTAAAGTTGCAGCATTTAAAATGCCTTTAGCCTCTAAATTTGCTTTACCATTAAGGTTGTTAAAATCGATATTATCTAAATTAACTTTTGCATTAACAACCCCACTGGCATAATTTGGCATACCTGCTATAACAAAAAGTTTAGATAAATCAAGTTTATCAATGTTCAAATCAAGTTTTTTACCATTTGAATCAGCTTTGATTACGCCATCTGCCAAATTTGCATTTGCATTTAAATTTTGTATTTGAGTACCTATAATATGAGCTTTTGCATTAAGATCTGCCTTACCTTGTAATTTTTGTCCCGCTATAGCACTAAACTGAGACAAATCATCAATAAAAGCATTTAAATCTGTATTTAACTCACTATTTTTTAAATTATAAGTTCCTTGAAGTTTTTTGATATTAAGTAAATTTGAAGCAAGTAAAGCATTGTAAGAAATATTACTATTTTTTGCATTTGCTTTAGCATCAAGACTAAAAATTGTATTTGGAAGTCCTATTTTAGCAATTTTTTTAAGCTCATTGGTGTTAATCTTTGCATTGTTTATTTTTGCCTCAAGATCGAAATTAGAAAAATCCAAATCCGCATTTAAAAGTTTAGCATTTAAATTTCCAGAAACTAAAGCTCCATATCCTGCAAGAGCTAATAATTTTTCCAAACTTGCTTCATTAATATCTGCAAAAATTTTATTATTTTTCAAACTTGCCTTTACCTCTCCACCAAGTCCGATAACTTGAGCATTTAAACTTGATAAGGCATTATTTACAACACTTGTTTCGCCTATCACGCCCAAACTACCATTTAATCTAGTTTTTGTAAGTTTTTCAAGCTTTGCAAGAGAAGGAATATTTAAATTAAAATCAGTACTTAAAATATTCTTACTCATATCATAAAGAGTTTTTTGGGTTTGTAAGTTAAGATAATCATTGTAAATTTTACTTACAGCATAAATCTTATCTTCTTTAACATTAGCTAAAATTTCTGCTTTAGGATTAGAATTTAAAGGCAAGTCTAAAGAAAAATCTTTTTTTATCGCCTCGTAGTTTATATAGCTTGTATCAAGCTTTATGATAATATTTCCATCAGGTTTTAAATTCTGTGCTGAAATTTTTGCCTGAGCATTTAAAAAACCTTTAGCATAACTAGGATAAGATAAAAGATGAAGTATTTCTTCTATCTTAAGATTTTGTGCATCTAAATTTAAAGCGACAGGGCTGTAATTATACATTCTCGCATTTAAAAGTACATTTGAACCTAGTAAATAACCCCTTCCATCTAAAGTAAAATCACTTGCCTTGCCTTGAATTTTACCGCCAAAAGAAAGGTTTTGATTTAAATTTAAACCTAAATTTTTAGCATAATTTTGCTTTAAAGAAATAAGATAGTCAAGATCAAATCCAAGCTTAAAAGGACTCAAAGCTCCCTGAAGATTAAAATCTGCCATATTTGCGATATTTGCTTGCAATTCAAGGCTTGAAAAATGTAAATTAAAATGCGTGATATTTACATCTAATCCCGCACTTTCTTTGATCTTTTTTTGCGCTATATTTGCCACTATATTATTACCAAAACTTGTGAAAAGTATGGTATAAATAGCAATCAAAAGCACAACAACAAAAGCTATAACTCCATAAAAAATCTTTTTCATTTTTATCCTTTAGTTTATTTTATAAAATAACTTTAGTCTATAAAACTAAACTTTTATAAATATTTTAATTTAAAGTATTGACAAAATTCATTTTTTATAGTATGATATTATCACTCTAAATTAAAGAGTGCTAAAATCAATATTTTTAAGGATGGACAAAAATGAATTTTCAACCTTTAGGAAAGCGTGTTCTAGTCAAACGCGTAGAAGAAACTAAAACAACAGCCTCAGGCATAATTATACCAGATAATGCTAAAGAAAAGCCTTTAATGGGTGAAGTAGTAGCAGTAAGTAAAGAAATCACTGATATTGCAAATGGTGATAAAATCGTGTTTGCTAAATACGGTGGAACAGAAATTAAACTTGATAATAATGAATATTTAGTTTTAAATTTAGATGATATCTTAGGAATTTTAAAATAATTTATAAAATAAGGATAAAAAATGGCAAAAGAAATTATTTTTTCAGATGAAGCAAGAAATAAACTTTATGAGGGTGTTAAAAAACTTAATGACGCGGTAAAAGTAACTATGGGGCCAAGAGGACGCAATGTTTTAATCCAAAAAAGCTTTGGTGCTCCAAGCATTACTAAAGATGGCGTAAGTGTTGCTAAAGAAGTAGAGCTTAAAGATAGTCTTGAAAATATGGGTGCTTCACTCGTAAGAGAAGTAGCGAGTAAAACAGCTGATCAAGCAGGCGATGGAACAACTACTGCAACGGTTTTAGCTCATGCAATTTTCAAAGAAGGTTTAAGAAATATCACAGCAGGTGCAAATCCTATCGAGGTAAAACGCGGTATGGATAAAGCTTGCGAAGCTATAGTAGCAGAACTTAAAAAACTTTCTCGCGAAGTAAAAGATAAAAAAGAAATTGCACAAGTTGCTACAATCTCAGCCAACTCTGATGAAAAAATCGGAAATTTAATCGCTGATGCTATGGAAAAAGTGGGCAAAGATGGTGTTATCACTGTTGAGGAGGCAAAATCAATCAATGATGAATTAAATGTAGTTGAAGGTATGCAATTTGACAGAGGTTATTTAAGCCCTTATTTTATCACTAATGCAGAAAAAATGACAGTAGAGCTTTCAAGCCCTTATATCCTGCTTTTTGATAAAAAAATTACAAATTTAAAAGATTTATTACCGGTTTTAGAACAAATTCAAAAAACAGGCAAACCACTTTTAATTATCGCTGAAGATATTGAAGGTGAAGCGCTTGCAACTTTGGTTGTAAATAAACTTCGCGGTGTTCTTAATATTTCAGCAGTGAAAGCTCCAGGTTTTGGCGATAGAAGAAAAGCTATGCTTGAAGATATAGCGATTTTAACAGGTGGAGAAGTGATTTCTGAAGAACTTGGAAGAACTCTTGAAAGTGCGACTATACAAGATCTTGGACAAGCTTCTAGTGTAATCATCGATAAAGACAATACAACCATAGTAAATGGTGCAGGCGAAAAAGCAAATATTGATGCGAGAGTCAATCAAATCAAAGCACAAATTGCTGAAACAACTTCAGATTATGACAGAGAAAAATTACAAGAAAGACTTGCAAAATTAAGTGGTGGTGTTGCAGTTATTAAAGTAGGTGCAGCAACTGAAACTGAAATGAAAGAGAAAAAAGATCGCGTTGACGATGCTTTAAGCGCTACTAAAGCAGCAGTTGAAGAAGGTATAGTAATCGGTGGTGGTGCAGCGCTTATCAAAGCAAAAGCTAAAATCAAACTTGATTTACAGGGTGATGAAGCAATTGGCGCAGCTATCGTTGAAAGAGCTTTAAGAGCACCTTTAAGACAAATTGCTGAAAATGCAGGATTTGATGCAGGTGTGGTTGTAAATAGCGTAGAAAATGCTAAAGATGAAAACACAGGATTTGATGCTGCAAAAGGTGAATATGTTAATATGCTTGAAAGTGGAATTATCGATCCTGTTAAAGTAGAAAGAGTAGCTTTACTCAATGCAGTTTCTGTAGCTAGTATGCTTTTAACCACAGAAGCAACAATTAGTGAAATTAAAGAAGATAAACCTACTATGCCAGATATGAGCGGTATGGGAGGAATGGGTGGCATGGGCGGAATGATGTAATATCTGCTCTAACCTCTTATCAGCAAGGATTTTCCTTGCTGATTACCAATTTAATTTAAAAACACTCCCTTGATTTTCTACAGATTCGCAAATAATCTTAATATCATTATCATCACAAACTTTTTTTACCAAAGAAAGCCCTATACCAAATCCTCCTTGATCGGTATTAAATCTTGTATATCTATCAAAAATATGATTTAAATTTGACTTTGAAATTCCACAACCTGTATCCGCAATACTTAAAAAATTGGTTTTTAAAATTATAGAAATTACTCCACCTTTTTTATTGTATTTAATAGCATTGCTTATAAGATTATCAATCAATTTAGAAATTTGACTTTTAGGAGCAAAAATATTTGCTTGATTTAAATCAAGCTTTAGTGTAATTTTTTTTTGCTCAAAAAATACTTTAAAATATTCCAATCTTTCTTCAAGTAGTATTCTTAAATCAAATTTTTGTTTTTCTGTTTCTAAGGTATTAGGGAAATTATAAAAAACAAGATCAGAGTACACTTGAGATAAACTTTTTGCAGCAAGCTTAATCCTTGTAAATTTAGTATTATCTCCTAAATTTTGATGCTCAAGTTGTTCTATACTCATCAAAATAACACTTAATGGGGTATTGAGTTCATGAGTTGAATCTTTAATAAAACGATTTAGTGTGCTGATTTTATCCTCCAAAGGCTTTAGAGCAATTTTTACTAAAATATAAGATATTAAACCCAATATGCAAAAAGCCATAATAGCAAAACTAAAAACTTTCGTTCTAATCCAAAAAAGATCTTTGCCAACATCTTCACCCTGTATTAAAATTTGCAAACCATCGTTAGTATTTACTTCTTCATTGCTAGCATGTCTTAAAAAATAATGATCTGCACTCATAGGAGCAAGGAAAAAAACCTTATTATCACAAATACCTCTACCTTTAAGCTCTATCTTTGCCTTTCTTAAATCAAAATCTATATTACTAAAAACAATCTTTTTAGCATCAAATATAGCAAATTTTAGTGCTGTGCTTTGAGCAATATTTTTTGCACTTATATCTATAGGGGTAAAACGAGAATTTAAGATGCTTATAACAATGTTTCTATGATTTTCTCTCAAAGTGGCACCCTTTAAAACAACTAATTCTTCATATAATTTTTGATACCATAATGCAAAAAAAATAGTTAAAAAAATACCTGTAGTTGTTAGGTAGATTAATAAAATTTGCCTAATGACTTTTTTAGCCATAGCAATATCCCCTGCCTCTTTGATTTATAATTTTTTCTTTTCCTAAAATTTTACGTAAATTTTTCACATAAGCCCTTAAACTTAGCTCACTAGGCTCCTCATCATAATCCCAGAGTTCTTCAAAAATTCTCTCTGTACTTAAAAAGTTGTTTTTATTTTTAAGTAATAAAGACAAAAGCTTAATTTCTTTACTCGGTAAAGTCAAGGCTTTATTATTATGGTAAAGAATTTGTGTAGTAAATTCAAATCTAAATCCATCTCCTAAATCTTCAAAATCTTCATTTTTATGTGAAAAAGCTCTTTTAAGCAAAGCTTTAACCCTGATAGATAACTCGGCAAGTTCAAAAGGTTTTTTTATATAATCATCACAACCTGCGTCAAAGCCTTGTTTTAAATCGTTTGTTGTGTTTAAAGAAGTCATGAAAATTGCTGGAGTTTGCTTTCCGCTTTTTCTTAATTCTTTAAGTAATGAAAATCCATCTCCTAAAGGAACTTTTACATCTAAAATCCAAAGATCAAAATATCTTTCATAAGCCATATCTAAAGCTTCTTGCGCATTATCGCATAAAAATACTTCATATCCCTCATCGTTTAAAAACTCTTCAATGATCTCACTCAAGCTCAAATCATCTTCTAAAAGTAAAATTTTAGCAGCCATAATTTAAATCTTTCTAACTTCAAATCTCTTAAATATATATCATTGTATCAAAATTCTTATCAATTATTTAATAAAATTTCATTTTTATTTAATTTATTTTTATCTATAATCCTTTCATACAAATAAATTTTTCCTTAAGGAGTTAAAATGCTTCCAAAATGGGATAACAGCTATAGTGTGCACAATGCTAAAATTGATGAGCAGCATAAAAAGCTTTTTAAACTTGCTGCAAAAGTTGAAGTTGTATCAGATAGATCTGTAAGTAAAAATGAAGTCAAAGAACTTTTGGCTGAATTTTTTAATTATATGAAAGATCACTTTAATGATGAAGAAAAATACATGCAGCTAATAGGCTATCCAAATTTAGAAGAACATCGAAAAATACATAAAGAAATCATCCAAACCATGATTAATTTAATCAAAGATATCAAATCAACCAATGATCTTAAAGAAAAACTTTATATAGTGGCTAAAAAGTGGCTTTTAGAACACATACTATATGAAGACATGAAAGTTGAAAAATGGAGAAGTTCTTCTTTGTCTACAGATGATGGTGGCGATATTAGCTTTGAAGCAGCAGAAGATGAAGATAATGAGCATCCACAATTTTATCTTTATACCTGTAATTGTCCTGGTAAAATTCACGATGTTCCTTATAGCATTCATCAAAAAATAGAATTACAAGGTCATAAATTTACTTGTAAAACTTGTAAACAAGCTATAAAATTTTACAAAAAATATTCTTAAGGAGGATAAAATGAAACGCAATGTAAAAACTTATTCTTTTAGAATGCCTTTAGAGCTTAAGGAGCGTTTGGATAATTTAAGTAAAAATCTTTCTAAACCAAAATCAACCATAGTAAAAGAAGCCATAGAGGCTTATCTTAATGAAGTTGAAGATTTTTCTTTTGCTGTTAATGCCCTAGAAGAACTTAAAGATGGGGATTATCAAAAGGCAAGTAAAAAAATAGATAAAATTGTCAAAAATCTTAAACAAACAAAATAAAAAACTTTATCACAATTTTTTTGTGATAAAGACTTATTAATTTTTTATATTAAAATACATTTATGAATATTAAAAATGGAGTTAAAAAAGTGGCTCCGGATGTAGGATTCGAACCTACGACCAATCGGTTAACAGCCGACTACTCTACCGCTGAGCTAATCCGGAATATTTAAAAGTAAAATGTGATTATAGTGAAATTAAAAAACTTTGTCAAGGGTTTTTTCACAAAAATGCATTTTTTATGTAAAAAAATTAATTTACTCCTTAACAATAACACTTTTTAAATTTCTAAAATAAAACAAATTTACCCCATCTTCATATAAATAATCAAGCTTCATTCCATGTGTTTCTAAAATAGTATTTACAATATAAAGCCCTAATCCAAAACTTGATTTTTGTTTTGATCCTTGAGTAAAAGCTTGAGTATAGTATTCTAAAGTATTGTTAAGCTCAGGACCACGATTTTTAAAACAAATATAATCATCTATAATATCAATTTGCACAAACCCATCTTCAGAATGTTTAATACCATTATCTATCATATTTTTAATCGCCGTAGTAAAAAGTTTAAAATCCACATTTACAAAAAAACTTTCTTCCATAAAAATACGTATATTGCTATCATCTCGCATTGCAATTTCTTTGGCTTCATCTAAAACATCTAAAATATTGTATTTTTTTCTATTTATAAAAGCAGCCCCTGAAGTAATTTGCTCAATAGCAGCAAATTCATTAATTAAAATTTCAAGTCTAGTAAAAACCCCATTTAAGCGCTCTTTATATTTATTATCTTCTATCATTTCTAAAGTTAAAAGCCCTTTAGTAATAGGAGTTTTGAGTTCATGCATAATATTTCTTAAAAAAAACTGACGAGATTGGTTTAACTTTCGAATTTGAACAATAGCTTGATAAAAAGCTTCACTTACTTGTGAAATTTCATCCACCCCAGTGCTTACATCTTCTATATCACCAAGCTTTCCTTGGGCAAATTTATCAATTTGTTTTTTAAGTCTTTTAAGTGGTTTTAATTTTTTAAATATATAAATATAAAGCAATACAAGAATACAAATCACAGCTACAGCTATAGCTTTGATAATAAAATACCTATAGGTTTGATAATCTTGATCCTTATAAAGATAAACCTTTCCATCATAAATAATATTTAAATACACCTGTCTATTATAAGAAATAATCTCGATTAAGCCATTGTTAACCTCAACCCTAGCTAAAACATCACCTCTAAAAAGAATTTTACGGATCTGCTTTGCTTCTGTTATCTCATCCATTTTATTATAATTTTTTGTCTGCTCTTCAAATTCTTTTTCACTGATAACTCCTGCAAAATTTAAGAGCCTTGCATTAGCTATCAAAGAATATTTTGTGTTTAATTCTCTAGTATAATTTTGCTGATCGTATTCTATAAGCCACAAAAAGCCAAGTATAACACTAACCCCAGCAAAAATAAAAATAAAAGTTATAGTATAAAAAATCGAAGATTTATTCATTGAGTAAGCTTATAACCTATTCCACGTATAGAGTGAATATATTTTGGAGTTTTTGGATCATCTCCCATCTTTTGACGAATTCTACTGATAATAACATCTATACTTTTATTACTAGAATCCTCACTAATAGAAGAACAATTATAAACAAGCTCTTCACGACTTACCACTCCACCCTCTTTTTTAATCAAATAGCTTAAAATATCAAATTCAGCATTAGTTAAAGTAAGCTCTTGTCCTTTCATGGTAATAATATGCTTATATTGATCATAAACAAGATCTTTTACACTTTTTGCTATGGCGCTTTTTGTATTTGAAATACGTCTTAAATGACTTTTAATACGTGCTTGTAATTCTTTTGGATTATAAGGTTTTGGTAGGTAATCATCTGCTCCAAGCTCTAAAGCATTAACCTTATCTGTAATATCATGTCTTGCGCTTGAAACAATAATAGGCGTATCATACTTTTTACGAATCTCTTCACACACTTCAAGCCCATCAAGCCCTGGCAAAGAAAGGTCTAAAATGATAAGCTGATATTCTTTTAATGCAAGCTTAGAAAGACCTATATAAGGTTCATGAGCTATATCAACTTTCATATCAAATTTTTCCAAATATTCAGCTGTAATTTCTGCTAATTCTAAATCATCTTCTATCATAAGAATATTTGTCATAGTTTTCCTTTATTTTAAACTTAATTTTAATTTTAAACTAAAATTTATAACGAAAGGAAAATCCTTCCGTTATTTTTATTTAAGCACAAGCAAAGTCGCAAAACCATTGCGATATACCCAAACTTTGGTAAATTCTTTTTTATTAACTTGTTTTAAAGCTTGTTCTAAATCTTTTAAATTTTTAATTTCACTTTGTCCAACACCTATGATAATATCACCCTCTTGGAAACCAGAATTTTTTCCTTTGCTCTTTTCTTTAACACTATCAACCAAAACACCATTAACATCTTTTGGAATTTGCAAACGATCCTTAAGTCTTGGATCTAAATTTCTCAAACTCAAACCATCAATCAAATCGCTTTGTACGCCTTTAGGATTTTCTTTTTCACCTTTAAGAATAAAACTTGCTTGCTTATTTTCTCCATCTCTTTCGTAACTTAATGAAATTTTTTGACCAATCTCTAAAGTTCCTATATAATTTTTAAGATCAATAGGACTTTTTATAACCTTATTATTAACTTTAGTAACTAAATCTCCACGCTTAAGCCCTGCTTCATCAGCACTTGAACCTTTTTGAACATCAGTGATTAAAGCTCCTTCTTGATTTTTGTAAGCTTTTTTAGTATCACCTTGCAAAGCTAAAATAGTCACACCTAAAAATCCTCTATCAATCTTGCCTTTTTCAATAAGTTTTTTAGCTATATCTTTAACCATATTTGAAGGTATGGCAAAACCTATGCCGTTATTTCCACCACCACGAGAAAGAATAGCTGAATTAATACCTACTAAATATCCGCGACTATCCACCAAAGCTCCACCTGAATTTCCTGGATTGATAGAAGCATCTGTTTGTATAAAATTTTCATATTGATTTAAACCTATATTGTCTTTATTTAAAGCAGATATTATCCCACTTGTAACACTAAAACCAACTCCAAAAGGATTTCCAAGTGCAAAAACAACATCTCCTTCCATTAAATCATCAGAATTTGTAAAAGTAATAGCTGAAAGATTATTAGCCTCTATTTTTATAACAGCCAAATCTGTTTTTGGATCTTTACCTATAAGTTTTGCTTTATATTCTATGTCGCTTCCTGGTAAATTCACTGTAATCGTATCAGCATCATCTACAACGTGATTATTTGTTACTATATAACCATCTTTTGAAATAATCACCCCTGATCCCAAAGAACTCACCACTTCTTTATCATTTTTTCCTTTTCTTTGAGGAAAATCAAAATCAAAAAATTGTTTAAAATAAGGATCATTAAAAAAATCATCCAAAGGGCTTGGACGATTTGCTCTTGTAATAGTTTTTGAGGTGGAAATATTAACCACTGATTTTTTTGCATCTTTAATAGAATCATGATAAGAAAGCACTGCATTTCCAGCAGCAGGATTCACACGATTAGCCGTTGCAGTCGATTCGTTAAAATTAATACTTGCAGCAAATAAAGCACTTGCTAAACTTAATGATAAAAAAATCTTTTTCATTTTATTTCCTTTTGTTCTTAAAGATAAATTATCTCGTAAAATATTTTACTGTCTTCATAGTATAAAACCGAAAATTTACAAAATTGTAAATAAAACCTTGAGTGATAAAAATTTATAAAACTTGATTGACTTAGGCTAAAGTTTATGTTATAATTTAATCCTCTATAATAATCAAGTAAAAATTTTTAAGGAAATATAACATGAATAGTTTATACGAAACTCTTGGAGTTAGCAAAAACGCTAGTGCAGATGAAATAAAAAAAGCTTACCGTCGCCTAGCTAGAAAATATCATCCTGATATCAACAAAGAAAAAGGTGCTGAAGAAAAATTTAAAGAAATTAATGCTGCTTATGAAATTTTAAGTGACGAAAAAAAACGAGCTCAGTATGACCAATACGGCGATTCTATGTTTGGTGGACAAAGTTTTCATGATTTTTCAAGAAATACTGGTGGGGTAAATTTGGACGATATTTTAAAAGATCTCTTTGGAGGAGGCTTTGGTGGACGCTCAAGAGGGGGTTTTAACGGCTTTTCTTCAAAAGGCTTTAGCAGTGGTTTTGGAGGATTTGGAGGTTTTGAAGAAGAAATTTTAGACAGCAATCTAGAGCTTCACATTCCTTTCGAAAAAGCTGTTAAAGGCGGGGAACATAGTTTTAATTTTCAAGGCGAAACCATTAAATTTAAAATTCCACATGGTATAAAAGAAGGTGAGAAACTAAGAATTCGCTCTAAAGGAAAACAAAGCAGAAATGGAGCTAGAGGCGATTTAATCATTATTGTAAAAATAGAAGAAAGTCCTATTTACACAAGAGAAGATGATGATTTATATCAAAAGGTTGATATTTCTTTAAAAACTGCACTTTTTGGTGGAAAAATAAATATAAAAACACTCAAAGAAGGCAAGGAAGAAGCGACAATTAACATAACGCCTAATTCAAAAAATAACCAAAAAATTCGTTTAAAAGGTTATGGGGTGCAAAATAGAAAAAGTAATATTTATGGGGATATGTATTTGAATTTAAATGTTGTTTTGCCAAATTTAGATACCCTTGATGAAAAATTTATAGAACTCTTAAAAGAAAAATTACCTTAAAGAAAGGAATAAAATATGGAACAGCATTATGATGAACCTGTATATTTAATCAGTGTTGTGGCTAAAGTTTTAAGCATACATCCACAAACCTTAAGGCAATACGAAAGAGAAGGATTGATAGAGCCAAGTAGAACCGATGGCAAAATAAGACTTTATTCTCAAAGAGATATTGACCGTATTAAACTTATATTGCGTTTAACAAGAGACATGGGAATCAATCTTGCTGGAGTAGATGTTATCTTAAAATTGAAAAACCAACTTCACGAATTTGAAAATTTAATTGATGAACTACGCTCAGAATTAAGCAAACAACAAGACAAAGAAGCGGCTAGTAAAGCCGTTGTTAAGCATAAAAATAGCTTTGATTTGATTTTTTATGAGAAAAAATAAAAAATAATGGATAATTTTTTAGAAATTTTTTTAATCACCGTTGCTATAGCTATAGTTTTAAATGTCATATTTAAAAAATTTGAAATTCCAACTATCATTGGATATATAGCTGCTGGAGAAATCATTTCTGAAATTTATCATTTAAGTGGCAAAGGCGAAATCACTCATATAGCCGAATTTGGTATAGTGTTTTTAATGTTTACCATAGGGCTTGAATTTTCTTTTAAGCATTTAATGGCAATGAAACAAGAAGTTTTTTTAAACGGCTCTTTGCAGATGCTTACTTGTGGCTTTGTTTTTATGCTACTTGCTATAGGAATTTTAGGACTTGGAGATAAAAGCGCTACTATAGTAGGCTTTGCACTAGCGCTTTCTTCAACCGCAGTGGTGCTTAAAATTTTAAATGATAATGGCGATATCAATGAGCAATATGGTAGAAAAGCATTGGGAATTTTGCTTTTTCAAGATATAGCCGTTATTCCTTTGCTTTTGCTTGTAGATATTTTTTCATCCAACAATCAAAACATAGAAAAACTCCTTTTTACCACTTTAATTTCAGCACTTATTTTAATCACTTTATTATTTTTCATAGGTAAATATCTAGTGGATAGAATTTTTAGACTCATTATCCACACTTCTTCTCAGGAAATTTTTATTAGTACTGTTTTATTTATGGTTATTGGAGCAAGTTTTTTAGCAAATTATTTTGGATTTTCTTATTCTTTGGGTGCTTTTATAGCAGGTGCTTTGATAGCAGAAACAAAATATAAACACAAAATAGAAGCGGACTTGATCCCATTTAGAGATTTGCTTTTAGGGCTTTTTTTCATAACTGTAGGCATGCAAATTCAACTTGATGTAGTGGCACAAAATTGGTTTTTAATCATAGTTTTAACCCTTCTTGTAATGGCTTTAAAATTTGGCATAGTTTTTGGCTTTTTATTTCTTTACACCAAAAAAAGAGTAGCGCTTAAAACAGCTTTTGCCATAGCTCAAATTGGCGAATTCGCCCTAGCAATTTTTTCTCTTTTACAAGCAAAAAATATGCTTGATATCAAAACTTCACAAATTTTAATTGTTGTTTCTATTTTAACCATGATTATCACGCCTTTTATTTTAAACAATATAAGAAAAATTACCAATGTTGTAGAAGATATAGCACTTAATACCAACGCTGTGCAAAATATTGACAGCAATATCAAGCTTAAAAATCATCTTGTTGTTTTTGGCTACGGACGCTTAGGACAAGAAGTCGTACAAAAAATCAAAAACACAGGCGTACCTTATCTTGTTTTAGAAAGTGATTTAAATTTAGTAGAACTTGGAGTTAGTCGAGGTGAAAATGTCGTTTTTGCCAATGCTGCTCAAGAAGAAACCTTAAAAATTGCCAATATAGAAGAATGTGCCGTAGCTATTATCACAGTTACAAATGAAGCTAAACTTGAAATTTTATGTCAAGTGCTAGCTAATTATCCAAAACCTATAGACACCATCATTCATGTAAATGGAACTTTAAAAAAGATGCTTTTTTCTAGCATAGATGAAAATATACGCATCATTCGCTCTGAAAAAGTAATCGCTAGAAATTTAGTTCAAGAAGCGCTAGAATGCCGCATTCATAAAAATACCTAAGGAAGAATTTTGACAAAAAATGAAGAAAAAGCCTTACGCGTAAAATACCTAAGAAATCTTGAAAAATTTTTCAATGGCGCTATATCTGCACTTAAAAAAGAAGATTTTGATAAAACTAAATTTGAAGAAAGAATGTTAAAAAATGCTAAATTTTTTGAAAAAAATCCCGCGGTAAATCTTAACTCAACTTACGCAAAAAATCTTGAATTTTTTGTCAATGCTTGTTTAGATTTTTCCAAAGAAAAAAGCGAACTTTTAAATCTTGCCAATGCTTTAGATAAGCAAAAAAAACAAGGTGAGAAAAAAGAAAAACACAAAAATTATTTAAAGGATTATGAATGATTAATGTATTTTTTGATATGGATGGAACTTTGATCGATAGTGCAAATGCCATTTCTTGTGCAGTTAATGAAATAAGGCAGGATTTAAACCTAGCCCCACTTTCAAGAGAAATCATTATGCAAACCATCAATACTCCCAATATTGACTGGGCAAAAGAACTTTATAATATAGAAAATTTCCATCATTCTAGTTTTAAAGAAGGCTATGAAAAATATTTTGTCAAACACTATGAACAAAGCGTGGTACTTTTTGAAGGAGTGAAAGAACTTTTAGAATTTTTAAAAAACAAAAATTGTTTTTTAGCTATTGCTACTAACGCCCCGCAAAGCTCACTTTCAAGCATACTTAAAAAACATCAAATCATTCCTTATTTTGATAAAATTTTAGGCGTAAGTTTAGGCATAGAACCCAAACCTCATCCTATGATGCTAGAGCTTTTAAAAAGTGAGGCTCCATATAAAACAAGCGTTTTTATAGGGGATAGTCAAAAAGATAAAGAATGTGCTAAAAATGCTAATTTGCCTTATTTTCATGCCAAATGGTATCAAAAAGATTTAAAAGAAAATGAATTTAGCAACGCTAGTGAGCTTAAAGGCTTTTTGCAAAAGTATTTATAAGTTTTTTAATGGAATTTTAGTTAAAATTAGAAATAAATTTTAAAAAGAGTAAATTATGAGTGAATTATTAATAGAAATTGGCACAGAAGAATTACCTGCTATTCCTTTGCTAAAAGAATTAGCTAATATAGAAAAAAAATGGAAAAATATTTTAGAAGAATACCGCTTGGTAAGTGATTTTAAATTTTATTATACTCCGCGTCGTTTAGTTTTTTTTCATGAAAATTTTGCAGAAAAACAAGAAGATAGCTTTGCTGAATTTATAGGAGCACCTAAAAATGTCGCCTATAAAGATGGGGTTTTAACTCCTGCGGGGCAAAGCTTCCTACAAAAAGCAGGGATCAGTGAAAATGAACTCACTTTTAAAGAAATCAAAGGCAAGGAAGTTTTATACCATCAAAAAGCTATTAAAGGTTTACAAAGTCAAGAAATTTTAGGAGAAATGATAGAAAAATTTCTAAAAAGTCTTAGTTTTGGCAAAAGTATGCGCTGGGGTGCAAATTCTTTTGAATTCATCCGTGCGATCCGTTCTATAGCTTGCATTTTAAATGATGAACTTGTAAATTTTCAAAGTTATGGGGTAAAAAGTGCTAAAAAAACTTTCATTCACAGAAGTGTAAGTTATGATTTGCAAGATTTTAACAATGCAAAAGAATATTTTGAACTACTAGAAAAAAACTATATTATCCTTGATCCAATCAAAAGAAAAGAAAAAATACTTGAGCAATTTAAACTCATAGAAAGTCAAAAAAATATACAAATTGGAGAGGATGAAGAACTTTTAGCTGAAGTAGTTGCTATCACAGAATACCCTAATGCACTTTTAGGAAGCTTTGAAGAAGAATTTTTAGAAATTCCTAGCGAAGTAATCATCACTTCAATGAGAGAAAATCAACGTTATTTTGCAGTTTTTAACGATAAAGGCTTAAGTAATCATTTTATAGTAGTAAGCAATGCAGTATGTAAAGATTATTCAAAAATCATACATGGAAATGAAAGAGTTTTGCGTGCAAGACTTAGCGATGCAATGTTTTTTTATCAAAATGATTTACAAAATGGTTTAAAACCTGAAAAACTTGCCAAAATGACCTATCTTGAAGGTTTAGGCACAATGCAAGATAAAAGTTTAAGAGAGATTAAAATTGCTGAAATTTTATGTCAAATGCTTCATAATGATAAAATCGAAAATATCAGCACAGCACTAAAATACGCCAAAGCAGACTTAGCCACACAAATGGTTTATGAATTTACTGATTTGCAAGGCATTATGGGAAGTTATTATGCGCAAAAAATGGGCTTAGATTATGAAATTTGCTTAGCCATCAAAGAACAATATCTTCCTAATTCCGAACAAGCTCCACTTCCAAGCACGGAATTTTCAAGCATAGTAGCCCTTGCAAACAAGCTTGATACCCTTATAGGACTTTTTAGCATAGGAAAAATTCCAAGCGGAACAAAGGATCCTTATGCCTTAAGAAGAGCAGCCAATGGGATCATTAAAATCGCTCTAAATTTAAATAAAGAATTTGATATCCAAATTTTATTAGAAAAACTTTCAAGTCATTATAAAAGCTTTGATATGCAAATTTTAAAAGATTTTATTTTTGAAAGACTTTATACTTTTTATACGGTCAATGCTTCTTTTGTAAAAGCGGTTTTAAGCTCACAAAATACAGATCTTATCCATATCAATCAAAGCGTAAATGCTCTTATAGAACTTAGCAAAAAAGACAATTTTAATGAAAATTTTGCAACCTTTAAAAGACTGGCCAATATCGCCACTAAAAATCCTCATAAAGTTGATGAAAGTCTTTTTGTTCAAGAAGCAGAAAGCAAACTTTACAAAGCTTTTCAAGAAAAAACTAAAGCCAACTCTTTACAAGAAAAACTTGAAAATCTTTTTGCACTTAAGCCTTTTATTGATGAGTTTTTTAATCAAGTGATGATTAATGCTGAAGATGAAAAACTTAAAAATAATCGCCAAGCTTTGGTTTATGAAATTTATGCGGAGTTTTTAAAAATCGCCGATCTTAAAGAGTTAAGTCTATGAAAGCCTTATGGCTTTTTTTAAGCCTTACTCTTTGGCTTTTTGGAGCTCAAAATTTAGAACTCATCAAAGGTCAAGCTTTATTTTTGGAACTAGATAAGAAAGATTTTTTATCTTTGAAAAATAATGATAAAAATATTCCCACTTTTGCACATCCTAAAAATCAAGAAAAAATTCTAGCTATTTTTTCCTTACCTTACAAAAATCCCCCACAAAACACCAAACTTATCGCATTTTATAAAGATAAAAAAGAAGAAATTTTCATAAAAACTTTAGAAGGTAATTATAAAAGTGAAAAATTGCAAGTTGAAAACAAAAAGATTTTTCCACCAAAAACCGTACAAGAACGCATCGCTAAAGAATTAAAAGAAGCCAATGCGATTTATAGTTCTTATACTCCAAAAGCTTTATTTAACGGTGCTTTTAACATACCTTTAAATTCTTTTATCACAAGTGATTTTGGCAAAGCAAGAACTTTTAATGAAAAAGTAGCAAGTTATCATAGTGGAACGGACTTTAGAGCCGCTATAGGAACACCTATTTATGCAGCCAACTCAGGCATAGTAAAAATTGCAAAAGATCGTTATTTCGCAGGAAATTCGGTAGTCGTTGATCATGGTTTTGGAATTTATTCACAATACTATCATCTTTCTAAAATCGATGTTAAAGTGGGACAAAAGATAAAAAAAGGCGAACTTATAGGACTTAGCGGAGCTAGTGGTAGGGTAAGTGGACCGCATTTGCATTTTGGAATTTTAGCTGGAGGCAAACAAGTTGATCCTTTGGATTTTGTATCCAAATTTAATGCTATTTTTCGATGAAATTTAGTGACTTTTTCCATGCTTGGCTACATGAAAGCTATTATAAAAATGCTGTAAGTATAGGAAAAAATGGGGATTTTTTTACTGCTGTTAGCGTAGGAAATCTTTTTGGCACACTTTTAGCCAAGCATTTTTTAAATTTAATAGATAAAAAAATTTTGCAACCCCCTTTAGAACTTGTAGAAATAGGTGCCAATGAAGGCTATTTAAGTCGTGATTTTTTAGCCGCTTTACTTGAATTAAGGCCTGAAATTTTTTCTCAAATTTCTTTTTTCGTCATAGAACCACATGAAAAATTAAAAAATTTACAAAAAAAGACTTTAGAAGGAGTGGAATTTACTCACAAAAATAGTCTTAAAGAATGCCATTTTAAGAACGCTTTTTTCTTTTGCAATGAACTTTTTGATAGTTTTACCTGCGAACTTATAAATCATGATAAAATAGCATTTGTAGAAAATTTTAAACTTATTTTTAAAAATATGGATGAAAATTTGATCACAAAATGCAAAGCTTTAAATCTTACAAAAGGCGAACTCAGCTTAGAGCTTGAAAAATTTTTTAAAGATTTAGATCAAGCTTGCGAGAGATTTATATTTGCGGGATTTGACTATGGAACTTTCAATGCGCAAAATTTTAGCTTAAGAATCTATCAAAAACACGAAGTTTTTAGCCCTTTTGAAGTATCGTTAAAAGATTTTTTCGGCAAAAGCGATCTAACTTATAATGTTAATTTTACTCATCTTCAAAAACTCATCAAAGAATATGATTTCAAGCCTTTAGCTTTTAAAAAACAAAGTCTTGCTTTAATGGATTTTGGTTTTGAAGATTTATTGGAATACACAAAAAATAAAAACATTAAAACTTACGAAAGTTTTTTATCTCAAGCTAAAATTTTATTTTTTAATTTTGATGAAAAATTTCATTTTTTCGAATTTCAAAAAAACTAAAATTTTATATTTTTCATACTTGCTAAACAAACTCCCTCCCTTAAACCCTCATCAATGACTAGAAGTTTATGTTTATCAAACAAAGCATAAAACAGCAAACAACCTGCACTCAAATAATTTTTTCTCATCATACCTACTTCTTTTATAGCCTTTTTTTCTTCCATATGAAAAAGTTTAATAGCATAATTTAAAAAATCCTTATGGCAAAGTTTTTTACCATTTACTCTAGTTACTTCATACTTTTCATAGCTTATATTTTGTTTTAATGCGCTAAGTGTAGTAGGAACTCCGGAATTTAAAACCACCGTTTTAACTCCTAAAGAATGAAGCTCCTTTTTAATCGTAGCTACCTCATCAAAAGCCCTAAAAGCTAAATGCTTTAAATAGGGATTTGCAATTAAAAAATGAATTTTAAGTTTTTTATCTTTAATATTGATGATAAATTTAGGATATTTTTTTATCAATTTTTTGTAAGAAATACAAGATTTATAATAAGAATGGCAATTTTTTTCATAAAAACTAATAATACCAAAATCAAAACTTTTAAAACTTTTTCCAAAAGAAAGCTCACAAGAAGCCCCTCCTAAATCACAATACGCAAACTCTCCCCAAATTTTAAACCTTCTTAAACCTGATTGCATACCTAAAACACTGATCTTAGCTTCACTTTTGGCATCTATAAGCTTAAAATCAATCCCAAATTCTTCTTTTAAATGGGCAAAAATTTCATTTGTATTACTTGCCTTTCTAAAAGCTGCAGTCGCTACAGCTCTTGCTTTGCTTAAATCTTGCTCTTTAGCTAAAATACTCAAAGCATTTTTTAATCTTTGTATGGCTTCTTTAGAAATTTCTCCACTTTGATTTAGATTTTTCGCTGCCCCAATAACAAATTCATATTCTTTTAATTTATTTAATTTTTCATCCATTTGTACTGCTCTTAAAGTATTTGAACCAAGATCTATACCTAACATGACTTTCCTTGTTTGATTTTATAGTATAATAGCAAAAAAGTTCTAAAGGAAAAATATGCTTTTAGGTGTAAATATCGATCATATCGCAGTGTTAAGACAAGCTAGAATGGTAAATGATCCTGATCTTTTAGAGGCTGCTTTTATAGCAGCTAAACACGGAGATCAAATCACTTTGCATGTAAGAGAAGATCGCCGTCATGCTCAGGATTTTGACTTGGAAAATATCATAAAATTTTGCAAAAGCCCTATCAATTTAGAATGTGCTTTAAATGATGAAATTTTAAATTTAGCTCTTAAACTCAAACCCCACCGCGTTACTTTAGTGCCTGAAAAAAGAGAAGAGCTTACTACAGAAGGGGGACTTTGTTTAAATCATGCTAAATTAAAACAAAGCATAGAAAAACTTCAAAATGCAAACATTGAAGTTTCACTTTTTATCAATCCTAGTTTAGAAGATATAGAAAAATCAAAAATTTTAAAAGCCCAATTTATAGAGCTTCATACAGGACATTATGCGAATTTACACAACGCACTTTTTAGCAATATCTCTCATACTGCTTTTGCCTTAAAAGAACTTGGTCAAGATAAAAAAACCTTGCAAACTCAATTTGAAAAAGAATTGCAAAATTTAGAACTCTGTGCCAAAAAAGGCACAGAACTTGGCTTAAAAGTAGCCGCAGGACATGGTTTAAATTACAAAAATGTAAAACTCATAGTAAAAATTAAAGAAATTTGTGAGCTAAATATAGGACAAAGCATTGTAGCAAGATCTGTATTTACAGGACTTAAAAACGCTATTTTAGAAATGAAAGAACTTATAAAAGATGAAAAAACTAGCCATTAGTATAGGCGATATAAACAGCATAGGACTTGAAATTTTAGTGCGTTCTCATGAAGAACTAAGCAAAATCTGCACACCTTTTTATTTTATCCACGAAAGCTTACTTAATAAAGCTTTAAAACTTTTAAATTTAAAACTTTTTAATGCAAAAATCGTAGCTTTTAAAGATGACAAAGACTATGAGTTTAATTTTATAAAAAAAGAAAATTCTCTTGAAATTTACTCTTTTTGCCTTCCTTTAGGCTTTAAAGTGGATGAAAATTTTGAAATCCAAGCCGGAGAAATAGATGCAAAAAGTGGACTTTATGGTTTTTTAAGCTTTAAGGCGGCAAGTTATTTTGTCTATGAAAAACACGCCCATGCCTTACTTACTCTACCTATACACAAAAAAGCTTGGGAAGATGCAGGACTTAAATACAAAGGACACACCGATGCTTTAAGGGATTTTTTTAAAAAAAATGCCATTATGATGTTAGGTTGCAAAGAACTTTTTGTAGGGCTTTTTAGCGAACATATACCTTTAGCTAAAGTGAGTAAAAAAATCACTTTTAAAAATTTAAGTATCTTTTTAAAAGATTTTTACAAAGAAACGCATTTTAAAAAAATGGGACTTTTAGGTTTTAATCCTCACGCTGGAGATTATGGAGTTATAGGTGGAGAAGAAGAAAAGATCATGGAAAAAGCTATAGCCTTTGTCAATGCCTTTTTACACTCTAAAAAAGATGAAAAATTTTTCAAAAAAGCCTTAAAAGATGAAAATTTACAAAAAGAATTGCTTTTAAATTTTAAAGGCAAGGGCGTTTATCTACCCTATCCTTTAGTAGCTGATACAGCTTTTACCAAGGCTGGTTTAAAAAACTGCAATCGTTTAGTGGCTATGTATCACGATCTTGCCCTTGCTCCTTTAAAGGCCTTGTATTTTGATAAAAGCATCAATGTGAGTTTAAATTTACCCATCATACGCGTTAGCGTTGATCATGGCACGGCCTTTGATAAGGCCTATAAAAATGCTAAAATCAACACTAAAAGTTATTTTGAAGCGGCTAAATTTGCAATCAATTTAAATTCCAAAGCTTAAATTTAGCCCTAGAATCAATCAAATCTTCTTTAGCCAAGCTGTCTATAAAATCTTGCAAATCTTTGTTGGTATTTAAACTTTGAGTGAGTAAATTTTCATATTTATCAACTTTATTTTTAAAAATTTGCTCTAAAACTTCTTTAGTCTTTATATCTTTTTTTGCTCTTTGCGTAAGCTCTAATAAAGCTTTAGCATAAGCTTCTTGCATGCAATCACTTGCATTGAGTAAAGGTAAAATAGGATTTTCCCCTGCTTTTGTGTTTTGCATATTTTTTATACAAATTTTTCTTTCTTTAATCATCTTTTTTGAAATAGCTTTAAAATCTTTTTTTGTCTTTTTATCTGCTTTTTTTGAAATATTTTAATACAAACTACTATAAATGTTATCTACTAAAGCAAGTTTTTTATTCTCAAATTCATTACGCACGCCAATTTCATTACATATCATAAGCTCATCATCACTTTTGCCATCATCTTTCACCTTAGAACAATCAAAACTAGGTTTTACCTCATCTTTATAAATAAGCTCATCAAAACTCAAAGCCCCTAAACTCACCAAACTTAAACCGAGCAATAAAATAATTTTTTCATTATTTACCTTTAAAATTTTTATTTTATTTTAACAAAAATATTTTGATTTTTTTAAGGAAATTAACCCTTTATTTTATTATAATGCGTTTTTATTTTTATAAGGAAATTAAAATGCAAAATTACAAAAAAGCTCTTTTTGCACTAGCTCTTAGTGCTTTTTGTATGGGTGTAACCGAATTTGTCATGGCAGGAGTTTTGGTTGATGTTGAAGCGTATTTTAGCGTAGATGCAAAAACTGCGGGCTATCTTACAACCTTATATGCTATAGGTGTTGTTATAGGTGCTCCTCTTATTACTATACCTTTAAGTCGTTTTCACAGACATACACAACTTTTAATCAATCTTGGAATTTTTGCTTTAGCAAATTTCATTATCTTTTTTAGCCAAAATTTCTATCTTACAGCGTTTGCACGTTTTGTAGCAGGAACACAGCATGGGGTGTTTTTTGTCATTGCTACCTTAGCTGTAAGTGCTATAGTACCTAATGATAAAAAATCAAGTGCTCTAGCTATAATGGTCACAGGACTTACCGTAGCCTTAGTTACTGGAGTACCACTTGGAACTTTTATAGGACATTATTTTGGCTTTAAATTTATCTTTTTACTTATTTTTATCATTACAAGCCTAGCATTTTTTGGAGTATGGCATATGATGCCCAAAAATTTACATCCTAGTCCAACCAGTCTTAAAAATCTAATCCCTGCTTTTTCGCATCAAAATTTGTTAAAAACTTATACTATAACCATTTGTAGTTGTGGGGCTCAATTCGTTCTTTACACTTATTTGCAAAAATTACTTGTAGAAATAAGCGGTTTTAAAGTCCAAGATACAGCTTATATCTTGCTTTTATATGGAATTTGTGCAATTTGTGGGAATTTATGGGGCGGAAAAATAGTAGATAAAAAAGGTGCTATTTTTTCCTTGCGTCTTATTTTAAGCATACAAGTTCTAGTATTTTTAAGCGTATTTCTCACCATGCATTCTAAAATTTTAATCATTTTTAGCGTAGCTTTGATAGGATTTTTTGCCTTTTCCACTATACCTGCGCTAAAAATGCTTAGCATTGCTAAAGCTAAACGCCATACTTATAAAGTCATAGACAGCACAGTAAGTGTGAATGAAGCAGCTTTTAATGTAGGCATAGCTTTAGCAAGTTTTTTAGGTGGGATTGTTTTAGCAGGATTGGGTATAGAATTTAATGCTTTATTTTCGGCACTTTTTGTAAGCCCTGCTTTGATTTTTGCCTTACTTTTTGCCAAAGATAAATTAAATTATAAAAAATTTCAAAGAAAAAGTTTAAAAAAGATATAAATTGGAATAGAAATTGCTTGTTTGTTTAATGTAAAGTTAAATAAAGGAGGAGAAAATGGTAGTAGATAATACTCAAAAAACATCAAATGCTATTTTTAGCACCACAACAAAGGTTAAAGAGAAAAATACTTCAGCAGATGAATTTCAAGCCACATTAAATGAAGTAAAAAACAAAGAAGAAAAGGAAGAAGAAAAAACAAGCTCAAGCAAATTTACTAATGAGGACATTGATCTTGGTGCTGTTAGAGAAGATTTTAGATCTTATGCTTGGCAAAAAATGAGAGAAGATCAATACAAAAAAAATGAGGAGACTTTGCTAAATAAGCTTTTTGCTACAATTGACGCAGGAAATGCCACAAACAATACAAAGGCTTAATATACAAATCAAAACTCAAACTACACAAACGAGAATTCCAATAATTCTCGTAAAATTTCTCATAACTCTGGATAAAATGAAAAAATTTATTATTTCCTCCATATGAAGAAAATATAGAAAAATTGACCAATTTAATTTATCAAATTCTGTTATAATTTTGCTAAAAACAAAGGAAAATAATGATTTTTATTGATGCTTGCTTTAAAAAACCTACACCCTACACCCCTATTTGGATGATGCGTCAAGCAGGAAGATATTTGCCAGAATATATGGAAGTAAGAAAACAAGCGGGTGATTTTCTCTCTTTATGCAAAGACTATAAAAAAGCTTCTGAAGTTTCTTTACAGCCTATTGATATTTTAGATGTAGATGCAGCAATCATTTTTTCAGATATCTTAGTTGTTCCTCTTGAAATGGGTATGAATTTACGTTTTGAAAAAGGAGAAGGGCCTATTTTTGATAATCCTATTTCAACCCTAGAAGACTTAGAAAAACTTGACGATCAAAATGCACATAAAAAATTAAATTATGTCTATGATGCCTTAAAGCTTACAAGAGAAAAATTATCTCAAAACAAGGCTTTAATAGGATTTTGCGGAAGCCCTTGGACTATAGCTACCTATATGATAGAAGGAAGTGGAAGTAAAAATTATGCAAAGTGTAAAAAAATGCTTTATCAAAACCCAGAACTTTTACATAAAATTCTAAATAAACTAACTCAAGTTTTAAAACTTTATTTAGAAGAGCAAATTAAAGCAGGTGCTAATGCTATACAAATTTTTGATAGCTGGGCAAGTGCTTTAGAATATGATAAGTTTTTTGAATTCTCTTTTAATTATATGCTTGAAATTTCAAATTTTATTAAAAGCAAATACCCAAATATACCTGTAATTTTATTCCCTAAAGGCATTAGCGGTTATTTGGATAGAATCGATGGCAATTTTGATGTTTTTGGGGTTGATTGGAGCACCCCGCTTGATTTAGCACGTGATAAACTATCACACAAATACACTCTTCAAGGCAACATGGAGCCTTGCAGACTTTATGATAAAAATGCCATCAAAGAAGGAGTGGAAAAAATACTAAAAACCATGCAAAATAAAGCTCATATTTTCAACTTAGGACATGGGATCTTGCCTGATATTCCTGTTGAAAATGCAAAATATTTTATCAAGCTTGTACAAGAAAGTTCAGCTAAATGAAAATACTCTTTGGTCCTGTTAGCTCTAGGCGTTTTGGAAGATCTTTGGGTATAGATTTAAGCCCTAGTAAAAAACAATGCAATTTTGATTGTGTTTACTGCGAGCTTGATCCAAAAAAAGCCCAAGAAAAACAAGATGAAATTATCAGCATATATAAAATTATCTCTGAAGTTAAAGCTATGCTTGAAAAAAATGTTGAATTTGATTTTCTTACCCTTACTGCCAACGGAGAGCCTAGTCTTTATCCTCATTTAAATGAGCTTATTTTATCTTTACGCAGCATTGCTAAAGATAAAAAATTGCTTATTTTAAGCAATGGCACAGCTGTATTAGACGAAGACAAATTTAATGCTTTGCTAAAACTAGATGTGGTCAAATTTAGCCTAGATAGTGCAGTTGCTAAAACTTTTTATCGTATTGATAGAGCTTTAAAAAACATAGATTTAGAAAAAATGATAGAAAAAATGGCAGATTTTAGAGCTAGATTTAACGGAGATTTGATTATGGAAATTCTAGTTGTTAAAGATCTTAATGACAACGAAGAAGAATTTGAAGCACTTAATCAAGCTTTAAAAAAAATCATGCCTTTAAGGGTTGATCTAAGCACCATAGATAGACCTCCTGCTTATGCCGTTAAAAAAGTAAGCGAAGAAAAACTTTTAGAACTTTCTAAACTTATAGATTCTACTCCTGTACTCTTAGCCAAAAGACATTATGAAGGTGAAAAACTAAGCTTCAATGAAGAAGAATTATTAAAAATGCTTCATTTGCGCTCACAAAGCGAAATAGACATTGAAGTGAAATTTGATGAACAATCCAAAACTCTCTTAAATCAACTTATCAAAGAAAAAAAGGTAAAAATTCTCGATTTAGCTGGAGTTAAATTTTATAAAGCTTAGGCCTTTGGTAAATACTTTCTAAGTAAAGTTATAAGATCATTTCTACTTACATCACTTAAAACTTCACTCACACAATCAAAATCCCTAACTTTTTCCTTTGAAAAAAAGATGATATGGCTTTGTGGATGCTGTTTTTTATAAGCACTTAGCAAATTTCTCATTTGCTCAAGATCAAATTTAATTAATTCATAATCAAGTAAAATCAAACGATAAGTCTCCTTGCTTAATTCTTGTTTTAATTGACTAAAAGAATTTATACATATATTTTTATCACATTGTTTTTCTATTATATTAAAAAACAAGGTTGCATCAAAATCATTTTGTTTAAAAAGCAATACATTATTTTGATAAGGGGTTTTAAATTTTAAAGTGCAAACCTTATCAAGCTTGTTTTGCAAAATATTTTCAAGATCTTTTTTTTCAAAAGGTAAAGTTAAAAAATACTCATAATGTGTATTTTTATGCCGACCCATCACTATAAAATCATAATTTTTCTTTACATTTTTATTGAAAATTTTATCCTTGATAAAAATCAAATGAAAGTCATTAACATCAAAACTTAAATTTTTAAAACAAGTGCTTTCTATGCCAAAATACGAAAGTAAATTTGCAAGTAAAAAATTCTCAAGCTCATCATTATTAACTATAGCCACACTTGCTTCAAATTGCAAAACCTTTCCATGAGATGTCCCTATAATGCTTTTATGATGCTCTAAAGCCTCATTTAATTCTAATCTAATTTGATCTTTTTGAGAATTTAAGGCATTTAAAATCAAAGAATTAATTTCTTTATTATACCCTTCATTTAAGCAACGCATTGCATTGGATATATTTCCAAGCTGATATAAATTTTCCTCCAATAAATGCAAATATCTATCTTTTTCATGGGATGTTTTAGTTAAATTTTGACCCGTAGTTTCAAATTTTTCCTTTAACAAATCAAGCACGCTATCAACATCAATCTTTTTTTGAAAATTTAAAAAATCATTTTGCATGTAAAAAATTTTTTGATATATTTTGTTTATATTTCTATTTTGTCTAAAAGCAAAAATAAAAAGTGTTAAAGATAAAACAAAAATGCTAGAAAACATACCTATTTTCAGTTGTTCAGCAACACTATCAAGCTTTGAGATATCAATACTTAAATACGCTAAAATTAGATTAAAAATAAAAATTATCCCTGCTAATATCAAATCAATTTTCCTTTATCTTTTGCGCCGCTTTCCTGCCTACAAGCATTGTAAGATCTTTAAAATCAGCCTTATATATAGATTCAAAATTTCCATAATACGCTAAAAGTTTTTGTATAACCCCTGAACTAAGTCCTAAATTTGCAAGCTTAGAACTTTTCAAGTCCTGTTTTTTCTTAGTATTTTGATGAAAGCTAATAGCAAAACGGTGTGCTTCATCTCTTAATTTCTGTAAGAATTGTAGTTTTTTATCGTTAATGCTTAGACTAAATTCTCCTTTTAAGGAATGAATTTTATCCTTAGCACCCCCTTTAGCTCTATGTGCTTTTGCATCGATTTTTTCTTTTGAAATAGCTAAAATATCGACATTTGCCCCACTACTTACAATGATTTTTTTAGCCAAATCAAGCAAAGCCTTTCCCCCATCTATAAGCCATAAATCAGGAGGAGGTATTTTATCAAAGTCCAAAGCCCTACGCGTTAAAACTTCACGCATTTGATCATAGTCATTTTTATGTTTTAAATGAAATTTTCTATATTTTGACTTATCCCAAGAATTTATTCTATAAGTTACCATAGCTCCAACATTTGCCACGCCTTGCAAATGAGAATTGTCAAAAATTTCTATATCATTTGGTAAATTTTCAAGCTCAAAATAAAACTTTAATTCTTTTTGTATAGTAAAATCATGATTTTTTTGCTCTTTTTCTATATTTAAAAGGGCATTTTGAAAAGCCAAATCACAAATTCTTCTTTTTTCTCCTATTTTAGGGATTTTAATACTGATTTTTTTATCAAACCTTTGGCTTAAAATTTCTTCTAAAAGCACTCTATCTTCAAATTCTTCATAAACATAAATAACATTTGCAAGCAAAGGAATATCCATGCTAAAATTTTCTAAAATCAGTTGCTTATAAATTTCATTTTGATCCCATTGTATATCATTTTTTATAGGAGTAATTTTAGAATTTGCACTGATAATTTTTCCATTTTGCACTACAAAACGCAAGGTTGAAAGCATAGAATCTTCAAAAGCTAAAGCAAACACTTCAAAATCTTCTAATTTTGCAACATCCATTTCAACCTTAACTTCTAAATCCTTAATCGTTACAATCTGATCTCTTACTTTAGCTGCTTCTTCATAATTTTCATTCTGTGCTAAAACAAGCATTTGTTTTTCTAAATTTTTTATTAAAATACTAGGATTTAAAAGCGCGTGCATAGCCTCATCTAAAATTTCAAGGTATTTTTCTTTGCTGATGCGTTTATCACAAGGCGCAAGGCAACGAGAAATTTGATAAAAAATACAAGGGGATTTACAACTTGCTTTTTGCTTTAAAGGATAGTATAAATAAAGCGCATCTAAAAGCTCTCTAGCGCCTTTAAAAAAAGGGCCAAAATATTTAATTTTGCTTTTTTTTACTAATTTTCTAGTGATCTCAAAGCGTGGAAATTCTTCTTCAAAATTGACATAAATATAAGGATAAGTTTTATCATCTCTTAGCAAAATATTATATTTTGGATGCAGTTGTTTGATAAAAGAATTTTCCAAAATCAAAGCATCGGCTTCTGAATTAGTAGTGATAAATTCCAAATGCACTGTTTCTTCAATCATTTTTTGAATTCTTAAAGAATTTCTTGGATTTGCATGTAAATTTGGAGTAAAAGCAAAATAAGATTTGACACGATTTTTAAGATTTTTAGCCTTACCTACATATAAAAGCTTTCCTTCTTGATTAAAGTATTGATAAACTCCAGCACTATTGGGAAGAGTTTTTAGCTCATTTTCTAAATTCTCTTTAGTCAAGATTAGAACCTTTTTTTATAAGTTCTCTTAAATCTTCAAATTTCTTAAATAATTTTTCATCTTTAAAGCAATTTTTAAATTCACCCTTAGAAAGCTCCAAATAAGAATTTTTAGAGAGGTTTTCATCATTTTTGTTTTTATTTACTGCATAAGTGTATTTTTGGGAAAAGATTTTTATATCTTTTATATCAACAAATCCACTTAAAGGATATTTTTGTCCATATGCTTTTATGAGAAATTTAATATAAATTTTGCTATCATCATGATTTAATTCTTGATAAGCTGCTGGATGTAAGGTTATTATATTTAAAATATGATTTTTTACATAAATTTTAGCAATCAAACGTTGCTTAGCAAGCGGAAAAGAACTTAAAAAATCTTTGCAAAAAAATAAGGTTTTTAAAGGCTTATAATGAGGTTTATCCATCAATTCATTAATAACAGCACTAGCGTTTTTAGTCATCTTAATATTATTTCTTTTTCCCATAAGATGATTTTAGCATTTCTTTTCTTAATTTTCTTCTGTGCTTGCGGATATAAAGGCAACCCTCAATACACAAGCTATGAACAAAATGGCTCGGTAAAAACCATTAAAAAATACGAACAATTACATAGGTGGTAAATAATGAAAAAAGCAGATATTTTAGTTTTAGACTTTGGTTCTCAATACACTCAGCTTATAGCAAGACGCTTAAGGGAACAAGGAGTTTATGCAGAAATTTTACCTTTTAATGTAAGCTTAGCTGATATTAAGGCGAAAGAACCAAAAGGTATTATTTTAAGCGGAGGTCCAGCAAGCGTATATGCAACTGATGCGTATTTTTGCGATAAAGGCATATTTGACTTGGGTTTACCTGTTCTTGGAATTTGTTACGGTATGCAGCTTATGGCACATCATTACAAAGCCACAGTTGCACCTGCAGGACATAAAGAATACGGTAAAGCAAATATAGAGATCAAAAAAGACAGTGCTTTATTTAAAAATCTTCCAAAAAAGCAAACCGTTTGGATGAGTCATTCTGATAAAGTAGAAAATTTACCTGATGGTTTTGAAGTTTTAGCCACAAGTGAAAATAGCCCTTTTTGTGTTTTTGGCAACGAAGATAAGAAATTTTTTGCCTTACAATTTCACCCAGAAGTACAACACAGTGAATTTGGCAAAAATATCTTAAAAAATTTTGCTAAATACGCTTGTAATTGCGAAAGTGTTTGGAATATGGGCTCTTTTGCAAAAACTCAAGCAGAAAAAATCCGTGAAGAAGTAGGCAATGATAAAGTGCTTTGTGCAGTAAGTGGCGGAGTAGATAGTAGCGTAGTTGCTGCACTTTTAGCTAGTGCTATAAAAGAACAAGTTATAGTAGTTTTTGTAGATAATGGACTTTTAAGAAGTGGAGAAAAAGAACAAGTTGAATTTATGTTTAAAAATACCTTAGGTATCGATCTTATCAGCATTGATGCAAGTGAAATTTTCCTAAGTCGCTTGGCTAATGTTAGAGATCCTGAGCAAAAAAGAAAAATCATAGGAAATACCTTTATAGAAGTTTTTGAAGAAGAAGCAAAAAAACATAAAGATGTAAAATATCTCGCTCAAGGCACACTTTATACTGATATCATAGAAAGTTCTGTTGTAGGTGCAAGCAAAACCATTAAAAGCCATCATAATGTAGGGGGCTTACCTGAAAAAATGAATCTTAAACTCATAGAGCCTTTAAAAGAAATTTTTAAAGATGAAGTGCGTGCCTTAGGACTTGAGCTTGGACTTAGCAAAGAAGTAGTTTATCGTCATCCTTTCCCTGGGCCAGGGCTTGCTATACGCATTATGGGAGAAGTAAATCGCCCTAGCTTAGAACTATTACGCAAGGTTGATGTAATTTTACTCGAAGAACTTAAAAGTACAGGTTGGTATGATAAAACTTGGCAAGCATTTTGCGTGCTTTTAAATGTTAAAAGCGTTGGGGTTATGGGGGATAACCGCACTTATGATAATGCAGTTTGCATACGTGTTGTAGATGCAAGTGATGGTATGACAGCTACTTTCTCGCATTTACCTTACGAAGTTTTAGAAAACATAAGTCGCCGTATCATCAATGAAGTAGAAGGTATAAATCGCGTTGTTTATGATATCTCAAGCAAACCACCTGCAACCATAGAATGGGAATAATCCATTTTTTCTAGCTCTTATTTTTATTATAAAATTTTTATAAAAATAAGGCTAGAATTTATTCAAGAAATTTCAAGGAAGAAATATGCATGGAAAAATAGCTATTTATATGGATTCTACAGGACGTGGAACCGTTACAAACTCAGCAAATACCTTTTTTGACTTCAATCGCCAAATTTGGAATGATAAAAAAAGTATGCCAAGTGTTGGCATGCTTGTGGAATTTAGAACTCTTTCTAGCGAAAAAAAAGCAGAAGACGGCAAGCCCGTTCAAACAAGCAAAACCATAACAGGTATAAAACCTTCAAAATTTCAAGAATTTAAAGAAGGGGATTTTATCACTGAGCATGATTTTTGGAAAACTGATAATGATGATGAATTAGAAGATTTACAAAACTCAAGAAGAAGTGCTTATATAACAGAACTTTATAGAACGACAGACTTTGACACTATAGAAAAAATTCCTCTTTCTTTTACTATACCTCAAGCTATACAAAAATATTTTGCTCATGAAATTTTATCCGTAGAAACGCTTCAAGCCAATCTACAAGATGAAAAGGAAATTCCTTGCATACTTGATTATCTTATACTTAAAAGATTTTTATTTAAAGCTTATGATACTTTAATTTTTATGGATAATAGCATAGACCAAACCCAATTTAGCGCATTAAAAAGCATCATGATGCATTTAGAGAATTCATACAAGCAAATGATAGCTGATCAAAAACCAAATATCACTAAAATTTTTAACGAAACTTTTTTATCTTTGCAGTGTCATTACCAAGCTTTAGTAGCCACCATAGATACAAGAAAAAATCGTCTAGCCTCGCTTGAAGCACAAATGAAAACTTTACAATCTGAAATAAATCTTAAAAGCAATGCGGCCAATGCAGACCCTGAAAAACTTAAAGCTCGACAAGAAAGATTAACTAAACTACAAAAAGAAGCGGAATACTACAGAACAACACTAAAAAGACTTGATGCTATAAGGGAAGATTTTTATAAAAAAAATTACAATATTTTCGAAAATGCTTTTAAACTTTCACGAGAAAAGCTCTTTAAAAAAATTGTCACAGGTTTAAATCTATGCGCAACCATAATGGATTTTAAAATTTGGCACTTATCTTTAAAATCATCAGGGGTTAAAAATTCTTATTTTACTATGAGTAATATAGAAAATTCTTTCTGTTCTCTTTCTTTTGCAGAACATTACTTAAGTCGCTTAAATAAATCCGCTCTAAATCCTTTTGATCAAAAACTTTTAGTGTATATTCAAAAAATCACAAAAGAACAAAGAAAAAAATTTTTAGTTGTCACATCGGATTTAGATTTATTATGCAAATTAAAAATTGAAAACTTTTCACAAAATCCGTATTATTTAGTAAAATACGCACCTAAAAAAGTGAATTATCAGTCTTTAATGCGTGATAACACCTTTGATATAGTCTATATTGATGAAAAACATGTTTGGGAAAATGTTGCCGATATTATTTTACAAGGAAAGCATTTTGACAAATCAGGAAAAACCAAATTTAAACTGATTTAAGACATAGAAATTTAAGCTAAATTAAGTTATAATTTTCTTGCCTAAACAGTTTGTGATATTTAAAGTGATCCAACACATTTTTATTAACTGCGATTGTGTGATTTACCGTGTTCTGTGGCATTGTTTGAGCTTTGAAAAAAGCGAGAAGTTGCAGCCTTTAAAAATTACCTAGCGGTTTTCTTTGACTTTTTGGGGTCAATCTTTGTTAAACGGCTGTTTGGGTTTAAAAGGAGATATAAATGAAAATAATGATTTTGGGTAGTGGTGCAAGAGAATACTCTATTGCTTTAGCCTTAAGAAGAGTAGACAAAAATTTAGAGTTTTATTTTGCTCCTGGAAATGGCGCTACCGAAAGTCTTGGAACAAATTTAAACCTAAAAGATCCAGTAGTTTTAGCAACCTATGCAAAAGAAAAAGGTTTTGATCTTTGTATAGTAGGAAGTGAAAGTTTTTTAGCTGAAGGTGTTGTAGATATTTTTAAACAACAAGGACTTGCTATTTTTGGGCCAAGTAAAGCTGCTGCAATGCTTGAAACCTCAAAATCTTTTATGAAAAGCTTTCTTAAAAAATACCGCATCAAAACAGCCAAATTTTTAAACACAAATGACATTGAAAAAGCAAAAAATTTTATATATAGTTTAACCCCTCCTATAGTAGTAAAAGCCGATGGACTTTGCGCAGGAAAAGGTGTTATCATAGCCAAGACTCATGAAGAAGCCATAAAAGAAACAGCTAAAATGCTGAGCGGAGAAAGCTTTGGAGATGCTGGAAAACTCGTTGTAATTGAAGAATTTTTAGATGGTTATGAATTAAGCATTTTTGCAGTATGTGATGGCAATGATTTTGTTTTACTTCCTGCAGCACAAGATCATAAAAAATTACTCGATAATGATCAAGGGCCAAATACTGGTGGAATGGGTGCTTACGCCCCTAGCTCTTTAGCGAATGAAAGTTTGCTTAGAAAAGTTCAAAAAGATATTATTTTACCGACTTTAGCAGGTATGAAAAAAGAAGGAGCGGAATTTTGTGGCGTTTTATTTATAGGCGCTATGATCGTTGGAAATAAACCTTATGTATTAGAATTTAATGTTCGCTTTGGCGATCCTGAATGTGAAGTTTTAATGCCTTTAATCGAAGATCCTTTAGAGCTTATTTTAGCTGCTACTCAAAGACGCTTAAGACACGCAAAAATCAAAATCAAAAAAGAATTTGCAGTAGGGGTTGTATGCGCGAGTGAAAACTATCCTTACAAAAGTTCACCAAAAAGTGAAATTACTGTAAATAACATTCCTGAAAACTCTCATATTTCTTATGCTGGAGTAAGCTTAGAAGATGGCAAATTAATGGCTGATGGTGGAAGAGTTTTAGTTTGCGTTGGCACAGGAAAAAGTATAGAAGAAGCGCAAAAAAATGCTTATAAACTTTGTGATAATGTAAATTTCAAAGGAAAACAATACAGAAAAGACATCGCTCATCAGGTTCTTAAATGAAAGAAAATTTACAAGACCGCTTAGAGCGTGAAAATCTAAAAATAGCAAGTTTTGGAAAAAGAGTTCTAGCTTTTTTAATCGATGATATGGTTATTTCTTTGATTGTGTTTATCATTTTTTATGATCGTCTAATCCAAGCAAAAGATTTATTTGAAACGACTCAAATTATAGGAAATTTTTATCTTGGCTTCATCTTGCTTCATTTTAGTTATCAAGCAATTTTTACTTATCTTTATGGGGCAAGTTTGGGAAAAATATTATGCAAAATTATCATCTTGGATGAAAATCTTCTTGACAAACCCAATCTCATCCAAAGTTGCATCAGATCTGCCATAAGACAAGTTAGTGCTATGGCGTTTATGCTTGGGTTTGCTTGGGCTTTAAGTAATGATTTACGCAAAGCTTGGGAGGATTATCTAGCAAGGACAATAGTAGTCGATGTGGCGTAAATTTTCCCTATTGCTAGGAACTAGCATAGCTTTAAATGCAGCACAAGTTGATATTTACGCTCTTGATGCAAAAAAAGAAGGTGATATTCTTACTGCAAACAATGATGTTGTTATTTTTTCTGATTTTTATTTCATCACTGCCAATAAAGCAATTTACAATGAAAAAACCGAAGATGTTGAGCTTTTTGGTGATGTTAACATCCTAAGGGGACAAAACGAAAGATCACATTCTGATTATGCTAAAATCAACCTAAATTCCAATCAAGCCGATTTTAGTAATTTTTTCTTTTCCAATAACAATCTTGAAGTATGGTTTCAAAGCAAAACAAGCCATCTAAATGATAAAGTCTTTGAAAGCAAAATTTCAGCAGTTTCAAGCTGCAATGTTGAAGATCCTGATTGGGAAATTCGTTTTTCAAAAGGCTGGCTTAACCGGGAAACTAATTTTGTTCATCTTTACAATGCAAGATTATATGTTAAAAATACCCCAGTTTTTTATCTACCTTATTTTGGATTTAGCGCTGATACTCATAGACAAAGCGGGCTTTTAATCCCAAAAATCGTTTTAAAAAGTAGCGAAGGCTTATACTATGAACAACCTATTTATATAGCCACTCAAGAAAATTGGGATTTAGAACTTGATCCACAAATTCGAACAAACCGTGGTTTTGGACTTTATTCTACTTTAAGATTTCTTGATTCTCCATATTCAACAGGAGAATTAAATTTTGGTGCTTTTAGGGAAAATAGCTCCTATTTTCACGATGAAAATTTGAAAAATCAAACCCACTATGGAATAGAACTAAAATACTCAAGAGATGATTTAATCAAATCTTTACTCAGTGATAATTTTCAAGAAGGTCTATGGATAGATGCAACCTATCTCAACGATGTGGATTATTTAAATTTAGGAAGTAGGGATTATCGAGATCTTAACTCGCTTGTAACCTCCAAAATCAATTATTTTTTAGCTGATGAAAACAATTTTTACGGAGCTTATGCAAGATATTATATCGACACATCTAAACTTAGCAACAATACAACCTTACAAGAATATCCAAGCTTTCAATATCATAGATTTTTAAATAACCTTTTTGATGAACGCTTGCGTTATTCATTTGATGCTTCATTTCATAATTTTTACCGACCTGCTGGTTCTTATGCAAATGAGCTAAATTTAGACTTGCCTATCTCGTATCACAACGCTTTTTTTGGAGACTTTTTACACTTTACTTTTACAGAAAGATTTTATGCTTCTTTTGTAAATTATAGCAACGATCCCGAAAGAAACCATGAGCATTATTTCAGAAACACTCATGATTTTAATCTCTACACCGATCTTTCAAAAGCTTATGAAAATTTCTTTCATACTTTAAATTTAGGGGTGAATTACATTTTACCAGGAGCAAAATCAGGTAAAATCACGCAAGATTATCTTGAAGAATACGACAAAGAAAACGAACATACAAGTCTTTATGCTGTGCAATATTTCTATAACAACGAAGGACAAAAAAAACTCAAACACAGAATTTCACTTGACTATCTCAATAAACAAAATGAATTCTATGAACTTGAAAATCTTTTAACTTATTATTTTAATGAAAACATCAATCTCAACAGCGAAGTGCTTTACTCTTATGAACAAAGTCGCTTTACCAATGTCATCAGCCAAATAGAAGTCAATACAAATTCAAAATTTAATTGGATGTTTTCTCATGCTTATCAAAACGATGAGTATGGAAAATATAGCTTTATTGGTACAAGAGCAAATTATATTGCCACACCTAATTACAATTTATTTGGTGGAATTTGGTTTGATACTCAAAGAGCTCATACAAACATGTGGGAACTTGGCTATACCTACCAAAGAAAATGTTGGAACTATTCTTTAATGTATAGAGAAAGAATCGATCCACAACTCACAAGTGGTGGTATCACAGCTAAAAATCAAAGCGGAATTTATTTTATTTTCAACTTCTATCCTTTAGGAGGGGTAAAATACGATTTCTCTTTAGCAGAAAGTGAAAACAAAATTTAAAAAGGATGAAATTTGCTAAATATTTTAAAAAATTTTACGAATTTATTATCTGGTAAAAAAGGAAAAATAATGCAATACAGCATAGAAATTAACAAAAATACAGAAATATTTGATATAGACAAAGTCGCCAAACAAGCTGCCGGTGCTGTTTTAATGAGACAAGGTAAAAGCATTGTTCTAGCTACAGTTGCAAGAGAAGAAAAACAAGTTGAAGAAGATTTTTTACCTCTAACCGTCCAATACATCGAAAAAGCTTATGCCGCAGGAAAAATCCCTGGTGGTTATGTCAAAAGAGAAACCAAACCAAGCGATGCAGAAACCTTAACAGCACGCATTATCGATAGAAGCTTACGCCCTCTTTTTCCAAAAGGCTATGCTTATCCGACTCAAATCGTTGTGATGGTTCTCTCAGCTGATCCTAAAGTAGATTTGCAAGTAATGAGCTTAAATGCCGCAAGCGTGGCACTTTATCTTAGTGATATACCTATGAAAGCTCCAGTATGCGGTGTGCGTATAGGAAAGATAGATGGAAATTTCATACTCAATCCAAACAATGAAGAGCTTCAAAATAGCACCCTAGATCTCTATGTAGCAGGTGTAAAAGATGAGCTTTTGATGATAGAAATGAGAGCCTTGCCTGATCAAAAAGAAAATGAAATCTTTATCGAAGCTCCCTATGCTGATGTTTTAACTCAAACCACTTCACAAAATATGAATGAACTTAGCGAAGATGAAATTTTAGAAGCTCTAAATTTAGCTCAAAAAGCTATATTAAATGGTTCAAATGCTTATGAAGAAGCCTTTAGCAAACACAAAAAAAATTCTCAAATCGAACTAAAAAATGAGATTGAACATCCTGAAATTTTAGCTTTTATAGAAAATAATTTCCAAAAACAAATCAAAGAAGCCATCAATCAAATGGCAAAAAGCGAAAGAGCAAGCGAACTAAATAAAATCGCTAAAGAAATTTTAAATCTTGAAATCACTAAAGACTGGAGCGAAGAAAGTGTCTTAAATACCTTAGCTAAAGTCAAACGCAAACTTATTCGTGAGCAAATTTTAAATGAAGGCAAAAGAGCTGATGGTAGAAGTTTAAACGAGGTTCGTCCTATCAGTATAGAAACCAATATCTTGCCAAACGCTCATGGCTCTTGTCTTTTCACTCGTGGACAAACTCAAGCCCTAGTGGTTGCAACCTTAGGCGGGGAAAACGATGCTCAAATGATAGACTTGCTTACAGAAAAAAATCCTATAAGCGAACGCTTTATGGTAAATTATAATTTTCCAGGTTTTTCAGTAGGCGAAGCAAGTCCTATCAAAGCTCCAGGAAGAAGAGAACTAGGACATGGAAATTTAGCCAAAAGAGCACTTTATCCAAGCGTGGATGAAAACTATCCTTATATAATCCGCTTAGTCAGTGAAATTTTAGAAAGCAATGGCTCAAGTTCTATGGCAACGGTTTGTGGCGGATCTTTAGCCTTAAAAGCAGCAGGAGTGCCAAGCTTAAAACTTGTTGCAGGAGTAGCCATGGGGCTTATCTTTGAAGATAACAAGCATGCTGTTTTAACAGATATCATGGGACTTGAAGATCATGATGGGGATATGGATTTTAAAGTAGCCGGTAGCAAAGACGGCGTTACTGCTCTTCAAATGGATATAAAACTAGGCGGAATCGATCAAGAAACACTAAAACAAGCTTTATATCAAGCCAAAGAAGGAAGAATTCACATCCTAAATATCATGGAAGAAGCTGCAAAAGAAATCATAGTCAATGAAGAAGTTTTACCTAAACTTGAGCTTTTTAGCGTTGATCCTTCAAAAATCGTTGATATCATAGGACAAGCTGGAAAAACCATCAAAGAAATCATAGAAAAATTTGGCGTTTCTATAGACTTAGATCGCGAAAAAGGTGAAGTAAAAATAGCAGGTAGTCAAAACGAGCAAATCAAAGCCGCAAAAGACTACATCATAAACATCACAAGCTCTCAAAAAGGAACTAAAAAAGGCTCTAAAGACAAAGATATATCAGGCTTTGAACTTGGGCAAGAATTTCAAGGTATTGTTAAAAAAATCGCTCCTTTTGGAGCCTTTGTGGAACTTAAAAATGGTGTTGATGGTTTATTGCATAGTTCAAAAAGCAAGCATCTTAATTTAAGCGAAAACCAAAGTTTAAAGGTGAAAATCAGCGAAATTAAAAACGGAAAAATTTCTGTGGATTTGTGTGAGTGAGTGAATTTCTAACTCATCCTTTTGAGCCTTTTTTTGACAAAGATTCTAAAATCTTAATTTTAGGATCTTTTCCTTCTATTAAATCAAGACAAGACGGCTTTTATTATCAACACCCAAGAAATCGTTTTTGGCCTATACTAGAAACACTTTTTGATGTAAAATTAGAAAATATCGCAGAACAACAAGCCTTTTTAAGAAAAAAACATATCGCTCTTTGGGATGTACTTCAAAGTTGCAAGATAAAAAATTCAGATGATAAAACAATAAGTTATGCAAAAGCCAATGATTTAAACCTAATCCTTTCTCAAACCAAAATTCAAGCCATTTTTACTACAGGACAAAGTGCTTATAGATTTTTTGTTAAATTCCACCCTCGCTTAGAAGCCATAGCCCTACCCTCAACTTCTCCTGCAAATTTAAATTTTTCTTTTGAACAGCTTTTACAAAACTATGAAATAATCAAAAAATTTACAAAATAAAAGAATATTTTAATTTTTTAGATTTTAGAATAATTATAAAAATTTAAGGAGTTAAAAATGCCTTTTGTAAATATACGCATCACCAAAGAAAACGGAGAACCTACAACAGAACAAAAACAAGAGCTTATCGCAGGAGTAACGGATTTACTTGCTAAGGTTTTAAACAAAAATAAAAGCTCGACTGTGGTAATTATCGATGAAATCGATACGGATAATTACGGACTAGGTGGAAAAAGCATTACCCAAGCAAGAAAAGAAAAAAGCTAGCTTACATCTAGCTTTTGTGTGTTATCCTTAAATTCAAATTCCACTCTCTTAGCCCCAAAACCTTTAGCAATAGCTTCTAAAGTATCCTTAGCACTTTTATGGATTTTGCTTTCTAAATTTTGGATAAGATTTAAAGACAAGTCTTTAACCTCATCTTTGGCTTCTTTTATGAGTTTGTTTTTATCACTTTCACTAAAACTAATCCCCGTACTATTGATAGAATCAGGCAGTAAAAAAGGTAAAAATTTAGCATTTTTTTCATCATAAAATTTCATATCTATGATGCTGTGTTTGTATCTACACTCTGGCATGATGATCTTATAAGCATCGTCCCCTAAAGGCAAAATATCAAAGTTTTTATCCCTTAAATCATACAAGAAAGTGATCTCAAATTCAAAAATCAAAGCAATCTGTCTTTCACTCAAAGACCATCCTAAAAGATTTTTCCAAATTCCATTAAAAGCGCTATCTTTTTTAGTGACAATCTCTTTACTAAAAACTTGAAAAACACTTAATTCTCCTATGGATTTAAGTTGCATGATATCGCTAAAACTTTGCGTGCTTTTTTCTTCTATTTTAGGGCTTTTATACTGCCTAAAAAGCACTACAAACAAAAGCACAAGTAAAATCATCACTAAAACAAATAAAATCATTTCCATTTTAAACCTTTCTAAATTTATAAACCTTGATTTGAAAAGATATATTTTTTCTCAAACGCCAAGAAAATAAAAGCATTAATGATAAAAATCAAACACACAAAAGTAAAAACAAATTCCACGCTAAAATGAGAAGCCATAAGCCCTCCGCCAAAAGCACCGCAAAAATTTCCCAAAAATTGACAAGTTTGATTAAAACCAAAAATCACACTTAAATTTTTAGCACTCACACTTTTTTTAAGCAAGGCATTCACACAAGGCAAAAGCCCTCCAAGTCCTACACCTATAAGTAAACGCACGAAAATAAGCGTATAAACATTACTTGCTACAGCCTGCAAGTAAAAGCAAATTCCACAAAATATCAAAGCTCCAAAAATAATCTTACTAGGCCCTATCTTATCGGCGATTTTTCCAAGTTTTGGTGCGAAAAAAAGATTGCTAATCCCATTTGCAGCCACCACTATACCCGCCCAAAGAGCCAAATTTCCACCTTGATGAATTTGCTCAACATAGATACTTAAAATCGGCATCACTCCAAAAGTACCAAATTGTATCACAAAAGTAGTGATAAAAAGAACGATGATAAGGGTTTTGTTTTCTTTCACTTTTTGAGTATTTTTCTTCGCCTCTTTTTGAATTTTTCTCCCATGGATGAAAAAATAAATCGTCACAAAAGAACAAGCGATCAAAAAAGCCACCACATCAAAAACCGCACTAATGCTAAAAAATTCAGCCACAAAGCCACCAAACAAAGGCCCAAGTAAACTTCCACTTATAGAAGCCGTAGAAAGAGTTCCTAAAGCATAAGCCACTTTTTCTTTAGGCGCTATCACGGCGATAAACACAACAGCAGCAGAAGTAAAACCTGAAATTATCCCTGTTAAACCCCGTACAAAAACCACTTCTAAAGCACTATGAGCAAAGCTAAGCCATAAGGTTAAAACGGACATTCCAAAACTTGCACGAAGAAGCATATTTTTATAACCATACTTTGCACCCAAAAAAGCCCACAAAGGTGAAAAAACAGCCATAAAAAGCGGAGTGATCCCAAAAGCAAGTCCTGAATAAAACGCTATCTCGCTCGTATCAACATGTCCTAGTTCTTTGATATAAAAAGGCAAAATCGGAGCGATTTGACTAAGCCCCATACTTGTGGTAAAAACACCAAACCAACACACAAGCAAAGTTCTATTGAAATTTTCCATGGATTTATTGTATGATATTTTTTATAATTTTTAATTAAAACTCAAGGATAAAAATGAAAAAAATACTCTTTATATGCTTAGGCAATATATGCCGTTCGCCTATGGCAGAATTTATCATGAAAGATCTTGTCAAAAAAGCAAATTTAGAAAAAGAATTTTTTATAAACAGTGCTGGAACTTCAGGAGAGCACGATGGAGAAGGTATGCACTATGGCACCAAAAACAAGCTTGCTCAACTTAACATAGAACACAAAAACTTCACAAGCAAAAAACTCACTCAAAAGCTTTGCGATGAAAGCGATTTTTTAATCACCATGGACAATTCTAACTTCAAAAATGTTTTAAAAAACTTCACCAACACCCAAAACAAAGTTTTAAAAATCACTGATTTTAGTCCTAGTCTAAACTACGATGAAGTTCCTGATCCTTGGTATAGTGGGAATTTTGATGAAACTTATAAAATTTTATCCCTAGCTTGTAAAAATTTACTTGTTTTTTTATCAAAATAATTTAAAACAACTATATATTACTTCTCGTTTACTTTTTAGGCTTATACTTCTAAACGAACCGAAAAACATTCATAAGAAAAACTCCTTAAAATTACACGCCTAGCTTAAATCCCTTTAGCTAGGCTTTTCTTTAGATGTTTTTATCCTTCGGATTTAAAATTTTTACTATTTTAAGTGCTTCTTAAGAAAAAACTCCAAATTTATGTGCTACAATTACGATGTTTTATTAATTTTTGACAAGGAGAATTCTCATGAAACTAGTTAAACTTAGTTTAGTTGCAGCTCTTGCTGCAGGTGCTTTTTCAGCAGCTAACGCTACTCCACTTGAAGAAGCGATCAAAGATGTTGATGTATCAGGTGTATTAAGATACAGATACGATACAGGTAATTTTGATAAAAATTTCGTTAACAACTCAAATTTAAACAACAGCAAACAAGATCACAAATATAGAGCACAAGTTAACTTCAGTGCTGCTATAGCTGATAACTTCAAAGCTTTTGTTCAATTTGACTATAATGCTGCTGATAGTGGTTATGGTGCTAATGGAATAAAAAATGATCAAAAAGGACTTTTTGTTCGTCAATTATACTTAACTTATACAAATGAAGATGTTGCTACAAGCGTAATCGCTGGTAAACAACAACTAAACACTATCTGGACTGACAATGGAGTTGATGGTTTAGTAGGAACAGGTATCAAAGTAGTAAACAACAGCATCGATGGTTTAACTCTAGCTGCTTTTGCTGTAGATAGCTTTATGGCGGAAGAGCAAGGTGCAGATTTATTAGGACAAAGTACTATATCTACAACACAGAACGCAGTTCCTTTTCAAGCAGATTCATTAGGAAATCTTTACGGTGCTGCTGCTGTAGGTTCTTATGATCTTGCTGGCGGACAATTTAATCCACAATTATGGTTAGCTTACTGGGATCAAGTAGCATTCTTCTATGCTGTAGATGCAGCTTATAGTACAACTATCTTTGATGGAATCAACTGGACACTTGAAGGTGCTTACTTAGGAAATAGCCTTGATAGCGAACTTGATGATAAAAGACACGCTAATGGCAATTTATTTGCTTTAAAAGGTAGCATTGAAGTAAATGGTTGGGATGCTAGCCTTGGTGGTTTATACTACGGTGATAAAGAAAAAGCTTCTACAGTTGTAATCGAAGATCAAGGTAATCTTGGTTCTTTACTTGCAGGTGAGGAAATTTTCTATACTACTGGTTCAAGACTAAATGGTGATACTGGTAGAAATATCTTCGGTTATGTAACTGGTGGATATACTTTCAACGAAACAGTTCGCGTTGGTGCTGACTTCGTATATGGTGGAACAAAAACAGAAGCTACTAATCATTTAGGTGGTGGTAAAAAACTTGAAGCTGTTGCAAGAGTAGATTACAAATACTCTCCAAAACTTAACTTCTCAGCATTCTATTCTTATGTGAACCTAGATCAAGGTGTAAACACTAATGAAAGTGCTGATCATAGCACTGTAAGACTTCAAGCTCTTTACAAATTCTAAGAAGCTTTCAAGTCTAACTTCAAGGCGGAGTTTTGCTCCGCCTTTTTTTATGCCTGATTTTTAAAACTTAAATTTATATAAAAAATTTTCCCAAGCTAAAACGCTTTAGGAAAATTAAGACTTAAACCAATTAGTGATTTTTTCAAAAAGCCCTTTTTGCTCTTGATGCATACCATCTTTGATGCCAAAACTTTCACTTAGTTTTTCTAAAAGTTCTTTTTGTTCATCGTTTAAAGAAGTTGGGAATTTGATAGAAATTTGAACGATTTGATTTCCCATGCGAGAACTATGAACATCTTTTACCCCTTCTTTTTCAAGAACAAATCTTTGTCCATCTTTAGCACCCTTTGGTAAATTTAAGGTCGCTTCACCGCGTATGGTGGGTACTTTTATACTCTCTCCTAAGATAGCTTGAGTAAAAAACACTGGAAATTCTATATATATATCATCATCATCTCTGATAAAAGTATCATCTTCAGCGGCGATGATCTTAACATACATATCCCCTCTAGTACCATTTTTTAAGATATTACCTTTAGCATTGACACGAAGCTTCATACCTGTATCTACACCTTCTGGGATATTAAGCTCGACACTATCTTTGCTTTCATTATAACCCAAACCTTTACAATCACTACATTTTTCACTAGCTTTTTCTCCACTTCCTTGACAATCAGGACAAGTTTGTGCAAAAGTGATAAAACCTTGAGAAACTCCAACTTGTCCCCTACCTTGACATTTTGGACAAGTTTGAAGTTTTCCATCTTTAGCCCCTGTTCCATTACAAGTTTTACAAGAGCATTTATAAGTAAAGTCTATATTTTTCTTACAACCAAAAACCGCTTCTTTAAAACTTAATTTTAAATTAAAGATAAAATCTGAAGGGATTTTTTCATCATTTGAACTTTTTCTACGACGCGATGATGAACCAAAGCCCTCTCCAAAAAAACTAGAAAATATATCTCCTAAATCCTCAAAACCACCAAAACCTGAGCTATTAGAACCAAATCCACCGCCTTTTAAAGCATCTTTTCCGTATCTATCATAAATAGCTCGCTTTTCATCATTGCTTAAAACTTCATAGGCTTCATTAACAAGCTTGAATTTATCTTCTGCTTCTTTATCGCCCTGATTTCTATCAGGATGGTATTTTAAAGCCATTTTTCTATAGGCCTTTTTTATAGTTTCTTTATCAGCATTTTGCGTGATTTCAAGAAGTTCATAATAACTTATTTCCACATTATTCCTTTAAAAAATTTAAAATTTTACTAGAATTTTAATTTTAAAAATTCAAAAATATAATTTTAGCAAAAATAAAATCAATAATTTATCAAATTTTAAATAAAATTATGTAAAGATTTTAAAGACTACATAAAAATTTACAAGGACACTAGAATGATTAATGTGTTGATGATAGAAGATGATCCTGACTTTGCACAATTATTATCTGAATATTTAGCGCAATTTAATATTAAAATCACAAATTTTGAAAATCCTAAAAGTGCTTTAAATGTGGGTATTCAAGGCTATGATTGTCTGATTTTAGATTTAACTTTACCTGGAATTGATGGTCTTGAAGTTTGTAGAGAAATCCGACAAAAAAGCAATATTCCTATTATCATCTCATCGGCTAGAGGTGACTTAAGCGATAAAGTTGTGGGGCTTCAAATCGGTGCTGATGATTATCTACCAAAGCCTTACGATCCAAAAGAAATGTATGCAAGGATTATGAGTCTTATTCGTCGCACAAAAAGAGTTGAACACACTAATAATGAAAATATTAACTCTGCTTTCAAAATTGATGAAAGAAGACATGAGATCACCTATGAAGATAAGGTTTTAACACTTACTCCTGCTGAATTTGAAATTTTAGAATACCTTATCCAACAACACGGATATAGTGTTTCAAGAGAACAGCTTGTAAGTCGCTGTAAAAATCTAAAAGATAAAGATTCTAAAAGCCTTGATGTTATCATCGGTCGCTTAAGGGTAAAAATAGGAGATAGTTCAAAATCTCCAAAACATATTTTTTCTGTTAGAGGTATAGGATATAAACTGATAGGATGACAAAAAATTATTCTATTCATACCAAACTGATTATTTTATTTGTTGTTACTTTTTTCTTGGTTTGTGTGCTTTTTATCGTTCTTTTAAAAATAGAAGGGAATACCTATAATGAAGAAGAAAGTTTAAAACAAGAAAATCTTATAAAAAATTTACTCATCTCCTATGAAAACACTTCAGGTGTTGAAATAGGAGCTTATCTTGGAAACAGCGGTTTTAACGCTATACAAAATCCCAATCTTGTAAAAGCTATAAGAAATAATGGACAATCACTTTTTAAAGCAGGCGGAGAGCTTTGTACTCTTTCTTCTTTAAAATATCATAGCAATCTTTATTTTGATGTTCAATGTAAAGATTTTGATGGCTTGTATGAAGAAAATACTAGTGATAGGGTTTATAATCTTTTATTGATAGGATTTTTCTCTTTTTCTTTGTTGGTTGTTTTTATGTATTTTTCTGTATTAAAATCCTTAGAACCTTTAAAAAAATTAAGAAGACAAGTTGCCGAAGTTGCAAATGGGGAACAACCTGATTTTCTAGACTATCAAGAAGATGAAGTAGGCAAGATCGCCTTTGAATTTCAAAAAGCTTTCAAGAAAAACCAAGAATTAATCCAATCAAGACAACTTTTCCTAAGAACAATCATGCATGAGTTAAAAACCCCTATAGGAAAAGGGAGAATCATTTCTGAAATGATCAAAGAAGACAGACAAAAAGAAAGACTTATCGCTATATTTTTACGCATGGATTCTTTGATCAATGAATTTGCCAAAATCGAAAATTTATTTTCAAAAAACTACAACTTACACTTTAAACCTAGTCGTTTTAGCACTATACTTGAAGAAGCTAAAGAACACCTTATGATAGATGATTTTAATAAAGTTGTAAAAGTCGATATAAGATATGACGCTTTAATCAATGTTGATATGGAAATTTTCTCTGTAATTTTAAAAAATCTTATCGATAATGCCTTAAAATACTCAAACAATGGCACTTGTGAGCTTTTTTGTTGTAAAGAATGTTTTACCATTAAAAATCCAGGCAAACCTTTAGCAGAACCTATAGAGCATTATCTTGAAGCTTTTACAAGAGAAAAACACAATCAAGTCAAAGGTATGGGACTAGGACTTTATATAGTTTCAGAGGTATGTAAACTGCATAATTTTGATTTGATTTATTTTTATGATGATGGAAAGCATTGCTTTAAAATTTTCTTTGGAGATAAAGAAAAATAATGGCAAAAGGCCTGGAAAAATTCAATGAACTTGTTGAAAGTTTTGCAAATTTACCTACCATAGGAAAAAAAACCGCCATAAGGCTTGCTTATCACCTTTGCATAAATAATCAAATCGATGGTATGAAACTCGCACACAATATAGAAAATGCTATCCGCTTTATAAAACCTTGTGAGCAATGCGGTGCTTTAAGCGAAAATGAGCTTTGCGAAATTTGTAGCGATGAAGAAAGAAATAAAAACATTTTATGTATAGTTGAAAGCCCAAAAGATATACTAACACTCGAAGAGAGTCAAAGTTACAATGGGCTATATTTTGTTTTAGATGAGTTAAATGAAGAAAAACTTGAAAAACTAAAGCAAATCATACTTAAGCTAAATATCTCTGAGCTCATTTTTGCATTGACACATAGCATTAATTCTGATGCAACTATCTTTTTTATAGAGGATAAATTTAAAGGCTTAAACCTAACTTTTAGTAAAATCGCTCAAGGAATTCCAAGTGGTGTAAATTTAGAAAATGTGGATTTAATCTCTTTAAATAAAGCTATGAATTTTAGAACAAAAATTTAGTAATTTTTATAAGAAATATCGGCTAATTCTTGCAAAGAAAAATCCGCAATCTTTTCATAAGTAAAACCTTCCTTGCTTAAAAAGTCAAGTAAAGTTTTTTCCATAATTTTAGCTCCTTGTATAAGCTCATCTGAGAGCTTAAAACTCATCGCTTCAATACGCTTTGGCACACAAGCTAAGATATGCGTTTTAGGCAAATCTCCTGCAAGTTCCATGTATTGTAAGGTTTGAAGCATTTCTATTTCATGGGCACTTCCACTCCAGCTAATTTTATTAGGCATAGCATCATAAGGAAAGGAAAATACATCTCCTATACTCGCACCTTGCGCTTCTATACAGTCTAAAACGATAAGTCTATCGTACCTAGCAATGATATAGCTAAGCTGCAAAGCCAAAGTTCCACCATCAACAAAATCTAAAGTAAATTCAGAATGAGTGAATTTGTAGTTTTTTTCAAGTTGTTTGCAAAGATGAACGCCTAAGCCTTCATCCGCAAACATGATATTACCTATTCCAAGGACTAAGAATTTCAATGCTTTTCTTCTTTTACAAATTTATATCCGCTAATAATAGCATCCATAGCACCATCTTTACCTTTTACTGCGTTAAAAATCGCCATGTAAATATGTACTGGCACAAAAATCATAATTACCCACATCAAAATTCTATGATAAGTTCTTACATCGGCCAAACCGCCCATTGCAGCTTCAAGCGGTCTTAAAATATGATATAAAAGCCCACCTAAGCCCTCATGGTAAGTATGAGTATAAAGAATAAGCCCTGTAAGAATGATACCTAACATCACAAGATAAAAGAAAAAATAAGTTACAAATTGCAAAGGATTATAAACCCCTTTTAAATGCGGGTGTTTTCCTAAGAAAATGTAAAATTTTACTTGTTCTATCCATAATTTGATATTAAAGATATCCCATACACTTCTGCGTTCTTTTGCACTTACCTTATCGCAGAAAAACAAATATACTTTAAAAATAATACAAGCGATTAAAACAAAACCCACCGCTTGATGCACTAAGCGGTATTTTGCTTGCATAAAATTTACGGGTTCGCCGTTACTAATAGGACTTTGAAACACATAAGAAAGATAATATCCTGTGCCAATAAGAATCACTATAGCAATAGCTCTTACCCAGTGCGTTAAACGCAAACCTATGCTAAATTCATATTCAGCTTTTCTTTGCAATTTTTCTTCTTTGTTTTGCATGAAAGCCTCCTTATAAATTGACATTCACTTTATATTCACTTAGATTATTGCCCTTAGTATCCATTACATGCACCGCACAAGCAATACAAGGATCATAAGAGTGAATTTTTCTAATGATTTCAAGTGGTTGTTTTACATCAGCGATTTTAAGTCCTATCAAACATTGCTCATAACTTCCACCTACGCCATTTGCGTCTTTTGGACTTGCATTCCAAGTAGAAGGCACCACAGCTTGCCAATTTTCAATAACACCATTTTTAATTCTACACCAATGGCTTAATGTTCCGCGTGGCACATGCCCCATATAGCGTCCTTTGTATTCTTTAGAATTATCGATCACATAAGGAACACAAGTACTCTGGTCTACTTTTAAATTTTCAACTAAATTATTAAACGCTTTTAAAGCATTATTTGCAACGATTTTTGCTTCAATACAACGAGCAGCTGTTCTTCCAAGTGTGCTAAATACAGCATTTAAAGGAAGTCCTGTTTCTTTTAAGAACTCATCTACCACAGGAACAACATTTGGATTACCCTTAGCATAATTTACAACGATATTTGCTAAAGGTCCTACTTGCATAGGGTTTCCTTCATAGCGTGGAGCTTTAATCCAACTATATTTACCCTTAGTATCAAATACTTTAGAATGAACATTATTTCCATGATGATCTACGCTTTCTCCATCTACAAGTCCTGTATAATTTGGATTTGTTTTGCCATCATAAGGATGTAAAGGTTCATTGTCTGCATACCAAGAATGAGTTGCCTCTTCAGTAATCTTATCTTCTTCTACTTCATAAACCTTGCTTAAATCTCCATTTTTGATAATACCACTTTCAAAAAGCCATTCATCTCTTCCGATTTGAAATTCTTTAAAGGTGTAAAGATTATTTACCCCTATATCATTTAAAACACTTGCTTCATGTGCATAAGCTTTTCCTGCCATCACAAGATCAGGATAATACGCACGATTAACAAAGTCTTGTACTTCTTGGAATTTAACCATATACTCACCCATTCTTGCAGGATCAAGCAAATCCATAACGCAAGTTACACCACCAACAGTTAAGCTTTGTGGATGTGGGTTTTTAGCTCCAAAAATCGCCATACATTGAGCAATGATTCTTTGAATTCTTAAACATTCTAGATAGTGAGAAAGAACGATTAAATTTTGCTCAGGAGTTAAACGATAAGTTGGATGACCATAGTACGCATTAGCAAAAGGTCCTAAATTTCCTTTATCTACAAAAGTTTTAAGTCTTTGTTGCACTTCAAGAAGTTTATCTGCACCTGTTGCATAAGGATTTGGAGTGTATTTAAAAGCTTCATCGCTTGCTTTTTTAACATCAGCACTTAAAGCACTTACCACATCAGCCCAATCAAGCCCATGAAGTTGATAAAAATGCACAATATGATCGTGTAAAAATAAAGCCGCATTCATTAAAGTTCTTGTTAAAAGCGCATTTAAAGGCGGAGTAATACCTAAAGCATTTTCAACAGCAACTATACCTGCTTTATAATGTGAAAAAGTACAAACTCCACAAATTCTTTGTGTCATAAAACCCGCATCTCTTGGATCACGCCCTTTTACTATGGTTTCAATACCGCGCCACAAAGTAGAGCCCGCATAAGCTTCTTTTACCACATTGTTATCATCAACAACAACTTCAACTCTTAAATGCCCTTCAATTCTTGTAATAGGATCTACAATTATTTTTTGACTCATTTTTATTCCTTATCTTTTTGCATGGAGGATATAACTGCGTGTGCTGCTATAGCAACGCCTGTGAGTGTAAGCACACCTATACCGATTTTATCTGAAACACTATCTGCACCCAAGCCAAAAACAGTATCAAATTTACGACTAGCCATAGGCTCTTCAAAAGGTCCCATGGTATCCCAAAAATCAGGCTCAGAACAACCTATACAACCATGTCCTGCTTGAATAGGCCAAGAAGTGTGCTGGTTAAATCTCTCTCTTGAGCAGTTATTAAAAGTATAAGGCCCTTTACAACCTACTTTATAAAGACAAAAACCTTGTTTTGCCCCTTCATCTCCAAAGGCATGCACAAACTCACCCGCATCAAAATGTCCGCGTCTTTCACAAAGATCATGAATTCTTAGACCATAAGCCCATTTTGGTCTATTATACACATCAAGTGCTGGTAACTCACCAAATAATAAATAATGGAGCACATTACCCACTATATTTTTTTCACTCGGAGGACAGCCTGGAACATTGATCACAGTTTTGCTTGTTACTTTGCTTAAAGGCTGTGCATTACTAGGATTTGGTCTTGCAGCTTGGATTCCTCCAAAGCTAGAACAGGTTCCTATAGCAAAAATTGCCAAAGCATTTTCACTTGCTATTTTTGAAAGCTCATAGCCTGTTTTTCCATGTGCACCTATGGTTAAAAAATGCTCTGTATCACCCATAGGGATACCACCTTCAACCATTAAAATGTATTTATTTTTATGCTTTTGAATGGCACTTTCTAAATTTTCTTCAGCTTGCCAACCTGCTGCAGCCATCACTGTTTCGTGATATTCTAAAGAAATATAATCAAAAATCAAACTATCAATCGTTGGAGTATCACTTCTTAACAAACTCTCGCTACAGCCTGTACACTCAGCCATATGAAGCCACACAACAGGAAGCCTATCAGCAAGCTCAGCAGCTTTTGCTACCATAGGAGTAAAACTCGCTGGCAAAGCCAAAAATGCAGTCATAGCACCTGCCCATTTCATAAAATCCCTTCTAGAAAAACCTGACTTTTCTAATGCTTTTGTAATACTATCATTGTCTTTCAAAGAAGGAAGCTTTTCAAGAGCCGATAAACGCGACTCTATTTGATGATAATCAATCATTATATTTCCTTTATAACATGAAATTTATTCTCTATAATAATAAAATAAAGGAAGTTAAAATAAAGTTAAAAACTTACTCTCATAAGCAAATATTAGTATCACTCTTAATTAAAGCTTAATCATAAGCCTTTTTTGAGTTTGCGAATCAAAAATCTTGCAGGGTGAATAGCGTGGATGTATTTTTTTTCTAAACACAAGGGTTCATTATTTATCAATGCACACAAATACCTTGCCGCTAAAACACTTGTGCTAAAACCCCTTGATCCATGAGCAAAATTAAAATACAAATTACAAGACATTTTAGCTAGCTTTTGCTCCTTGTTTTTTGTCCATAATAAAGCTTTATATTCTTCTTTATAAAACACTTCATCATAGGCATTTCCAACTATCATAAAGCGATCACTCGAATAAGATCTAAAGCCTACCTTAGAACCTATGATTTCTAATTTTGTATTTTTATCTATAAATTCGGCTATATTTTCTATATTTTGTTTATCATCTTCTTCTTTTGATTCTAAACTTGTATCAAGCCTATCATAACTTGCTCCAATCACTTGCAAATCATCTTTTACAGGGCAAATATAAGCCTTAGAAGATAAAGGAAATGGAGTATTTAAAAAAGGTTTTAAATGCGTAACTTGACCTCTTACTTTGCTTAATTTCATCTCATCATAAAAAACAAAATCTTTTGTATCTGCACCCATAGCATAAATCAAAACCGCATAATCACTTTTAACAATATCATTTTTAAATTTTAAAGTAAAACACTCATTTTCAAATTTATAAGCTTGAAATTCATGATTAAAATATATACAAGCTTTACTTTTTTCAAAAAGATTTTTAACCAAATTTTTTGGAAAAATCACTCCACCCTCTTCTAAAAAAGCTTGATTTTTTGAAATTTTAAACAAAACATTTTCTCTTTGTGTGTCAAATCTTTCTTGCATCAAATCATTATGTGCAAACTCCACCACACCCTTAAATTTTAAATCTAAGATTTGTCTATAAAAACGGCTTGCTTCTATAAAAGAAAGCTCTGAAAACTCCCCTAAATTTACCTTAGGTTTTAAGATTAAAGAGCTTAAAATTCCACTTTCATTTCCACTTGCACCCTTGCCTAATTCTAAATGTTTTTCAAAAACATCTATTTTAAAACCTCTTAAACTAAGCTCATAAGCTAAAACAGCGCTTGATATACCCGCACCAATAATAGCTACTTTTTTATTTTTTAAAGATGAAAATGTTCTTGAAAAATACGCTTCTTTGTCTTTAAACTCAAGCTCATTTTCCAAATAAGCTTTAATCATTTCTCTTTTTCTAAAACCTTTGGTTTTTTCTACTCTAAAGCCATATTTTTTTAAATTTTTTTGTAAAAAACTTGCCGAAGAAAAGGTACAAATTTGTGTATTTTTTTTAGAAAGTCTTGCCACTTCAAAGATTAAATTTCCATCAAACATTTGCGAGTTTTTATTTGGAGAAAATCCATCTAAATACCAAATATCAGCTTTAAAATCCAATTCTTTTAAAACAGCTATATCTTCAAAAACAAGATCTAAAAAACAATCTTCAAAATAAAAACGATAAATTCCTTCTTTAGCCTTAGGATAAAATTTTAAAAATTGTTCTAAAAGCTCTTTAAACTCTTCATAAAATCCTAGTTTTTGATAAATTTCTCTTAATTGTTCTTTTTCGATATAAAAAGCTTCTACGCTAATATAAAAAAGTTTTTTAGGACGCTTAGAAGGGGTAGTTTGTAAAAAGCGTTTCAAAGTAAGAAAAAAATTTAAACCTATACCAAAACCACTCTCTGCGATAATAAAATTTTCTTGATTTTTCCATTCAAAAGAATGAGTATAAACAAATTTACTTTCATTTAAGCCGTCTTTGGAATTAAAATAAAAATCATCAAAATCCAAAGAAAAAGGAGTATTATCCTTAAAGATTAGCTTAGCTTTTTTCATCGGTTGTTATAAAAATAACTCTCAACTCCATCAGCAATACCCTTAACTAATAAATCTTGAAAAGCTTTATTGGCGATTCTTTTGCCTTCATTTGGATGTGTGATATAGCCAATTTCAATCAAAATTGCAGGCATTTGCGCACCTACTAAAACCCAAAAAGGTGCTTCTCTTACACCGCCATCTACGATTTTATACTTTTTGCGTGTTTGAGTGAGTATATTTTTTTGTACATCAATGGCTAGTTTATTTGAAGCAACGATTTTTTCACGATTTAAGAAATTTAAAATACTTTGTTTTGAGAAATAATTAATCTCTTCAAAATCCCCTTGATTTTCTTTTTCTGCTGCCTTTTTACTTCTTTCACTTCTTGCAGGACTTAAAAAGAAAGTTTCCACGCCTTCGCTACTTTTAGCTTTTGTGGCATTTGGTGCTGCATTAGCATGTATAGAAATAAACAAATCCGCTCTTTTATCATTGGCATATTTAGTTCTATCACGAAGATTGATAAATTTATCCGAACTTCTGGTATAAAGCACTTTATAACCGCGTTTTTTAAGTTCATTTCCAAGTTTTAAAGCCGTGCTTAAAACTATATCTTTTTCTTTTAAACTTCCTTTTTTATCACTTAAGGCACCGCTATCTTTTCCACCATGCCCCGCATCGATAACCACAAGCTTTCCTGATTTGTAATTTGTATTTAAAGTTTTACTAGAACTTTGATTTGCTTTTTTACTCGCATTTTGATTTGTAGTTTGTGTATAAAAACCTAAAGTGAGATTTTTATTATCCAACTCCTTTAAGAGTTTAAATTCTTTAGGAGCACTCAAAACCACACGAACAGTTTTTGGATTGTATTGAGTAACTGTAATCGCATTTTGTCCAAAAGTAAAGCTTTTTCTATTCCCTTCTAACACACCCTTAAAACTTACAACATATCGGAATTTTTGATCTTTGGTATCAAATACTGCTATTTCTTTTTCATCTAAATCATCACTTAAATTTAACACCACAGCATTAGAAATTTTATCCACATCTAAAACATATAAAGACTCTTGATTTTCTTTTTCGTTATTGGTTTTTTTATCTTGTTTTTTTGTTTCTAAAACTTTGGTTTTAATTTCTGTTTTTTGATCTTGCTTTTTCTCTGAAATTTTACTAGCTTGCTCAGTCTTTTTTTGGCTAGTAGTTTCTTTTGAAAAAATTAATTTTTCTTCTTTAAAAGATATATCAATAGGAATTTTTTCTTTAGCATAAACCACTATGCGTATGGTTTTGGGATTAAATTGTGAAATCACTAAACGATAGTCATCAAATTTAAACTCTTTTTTACCCCCTTCTAAAACCCCATCAAAATCACTAATAAAACGATAGTTTCCTTTTTCGTCTAAAGCAAAACTTTTTAATTGATTCTTATCCAAATCTGCATTTAGTTCAAACTCTACACCTTGGCTTGTTTTACTTGACTTTAAAACATAAATTTTATCATCGCTTTTTACTTTAGAAACGATACTACTCTTTGGTGCTTGCGAAGTTTTAGAATTTGTTTTTTCTGTATTTTTTATTTGTTCGTTAGATGATTTTTTTTCATTTTTTTGAACTGTTTTTATAGGTTCAAAAGTTGATTTTTCAGCGTCTTGAGGAATATTTTGAACCTTAATATCTTTAACAACAGCCTTTCTTAAAGCATTAATACTTGCTTCACTTATACCACTTTCTTTTAACTCATTAGCATATGACTTGTCATCTAAATTTAAAGTATTTGAACTGATGATCAATCTTTTTAAAATTTCAATTTTAGTTTTTTCATCTTCATTAATAACACTTTGTATATAAAGGCTTTTGAGCTGATGATGAAATTTTACTTGTACTTCACTTTTAGAACCGATAAAATTTTTATCGAAATTTGCAAGTTCATTTTCATAAGCTCCAAAAAGAGTTGTGAAAACAAATACTAAAAATACAAAAATTTTAGCCATTATTCACCATTAACCAATTTTTCCATAAGTTCTTTAACACTGATAAGCTTATCTAAACGATATCCATTTGCACCTGTAAAGAAAAGTCCTGTTTCTTTTTTACCTGACCACGCATCAAAAAGCCTATCTGCTATACAATACCCTACTTTAGTCGCCTCTTTTCCGCGTCCACAAGGTGCTACACAATTGCTTATACAATTGATCTTTGGACCCATTCTTTTATCTACCAAATTTAAAAGATTGGTTCTAACCCCACGTGCAGGATAGCCCACAGGAGATTTAATAAGCTCTATATCTTCTTCTTTAGAAGCTAGCAAAACGCTTTTAAACTCTTCACTCGCATCACATTCAAAAGTTCCTATGAAACGCGTTCCCATTTGAACGCCACTAGCCCCTAAAGAAATAGCGTTTTCTATATCTTTTTTATCCCAAATTCCACCCGCAGCAATCACAGGAAAAGATCCCCAATTTTTAACCTCTTCTACCACAGGAGCGATTAATTTTTCTAACTGATAATTTGGATCTAAACACTGTTCATAAGTAAAACCTTGATGACCTCCACTTTTTGGCCCTTCTAAAACCACTGCATCAGGCAAGCGATTGTAACGGCTTTGCCATCTTTTGCAAATAATTTTTAAAGCCTTTGCAGATGAAATGATAGGCACTAAAGCCACATCAGGAAAATCTGCAGTAAATTCAGGTAAATTTGTGGGAAGTCCAGCGCCTGAAACAATCACATTAAAACCAACTTCACAAGCATCGCGTGCTATTCTTGCATAATCATTACTTGCACATAAGATATTACACCCCAAAGGTACATCGCCACAAACTTTTCTTGCATTATTAATCAAAGCTTGCAAACCCTTGCGTGAGTAAAAATTTTCACTTCCATAAGGCTTAGCATTTAATTCTTTACTTGCATACTTTCTTTCTTCATAATATCCTGTTCCCACAGAAGAAATGATCCCAAGTCCACCATTTAAAGAAACTGCAGAAGCTAATCTATCCCAGCTTATACCTAGTCCCATTCCCCCTTGAAAAATGGGATATTTTATAGTATGTTTTCCTATTTGTAAGGGTTGTAAATTCATTCTTTTACCTTTAATTTTGCAAATTTTCTTTTACCTATTTGTAAGATGTATTCTCCTTGTTCTAAATGCATTTGCTCGTCGCTAACTTTTTGAGAATTTACACTTACTGCATTAGCACTGATGCTTCTTCTTGCCGCAGAAGTAGAACTTTCCAAACCGCATTCAACTAAAGCCTTAGCAAGCCAAATTTTTCCTTGTATTTCAAACTCAGCCATATCACTTGGTAAAGCATTTTGAGAATGAATCCTATCAAATTCAGACTTAGCATTATTAGCCTCTTCTTTGGAGTGAAAATGCTCCGTAATCTCTAAAGCTAAATTTTCTTTAGCTTTTTTAGGATGTAAATTGCCTTGTTCTATATCTTTTTTTATTTGCGCGATTTCTTCTAGACTTTTTTGACTTAAAAGTTCATAATATCTAAACATCAATTCGTCACTAATACTTAAAATTTTAGCATACATATCATTAGCTTTTTCTGTAACACCAATGTAATTATTTAAACTCTTACTCATTTTGTTTACACCATCTAAACCTTCGAGTAAAGGCATCATAATCACAGCTTGTTCTTTTCCTATGTTATAAACCCTTTGAAGCTGTCTTCCCATTAAAAGATTAAATTTTTGATCCGTTCCGCCCATTTCAATATCGCTTTTTAAAGCCACGCTATCATATCCTTGAAGTAAAGGATATAAAAACTCACAAATCGAAATAGGGCTTTGCTCTTTAAATCTCTTGGTAAAATCGTCACGCTCAAGCATTCTAGCTACACTAAAAGTTGAAGTAAGCTCTACTATACCCGCAGCTCCAAGTTCATTAAGCCAAGTAGAATTAAACTTAATCTGTGTTTTTTCTTTATCCAAAACCTTAAAAACCTGCGTTTCATAAGTTTTAGCATTGATTAAAACTTGCTCTTTATCCAGCTTTTTACGCGTTGCACTTTTTCCACTTGGATCGCCAATTTGTCCTGTAAAATCTCCAATCAAAAATTGCACAATAGCTCCATGTTTTTGCAAAAAAGCCATTTTTGTTAAAACCACACTATGGCCTAAATGTAAATCAGGTGCTGTAGGATCAAATCCTGCCTTTATAAAGAAATTTTCACCCTTTTCATAATAATTTTTAATTAAATTTTCTATTCTTTCTTCATCAATAAGCTCTGCACAGCCACGCTTAACTTCTGCTAATATTTTTTTTATATCCATAATAAACCTTTTTAACCTTCTTTATAAGCATCATTTAAAGATGTAAAATCTAAAATCTTGCAACGAGATTTTAACCTATCCTTGACACTATCTGGATTGATATTATCAGGAAATTCTATTGTAATCTCAAAATAATCTACCGCCGAATTTAAATCACTTGATAAATTAATTGTTAATAGATTTATCTGCATTTTAGCTAAAAATGCCAAAAATTCCGCTAAAACACCTTTTTTATTTTCCAAAGAAAAAATCAATTTATAAGATTTAGGGATATTAGAATCCCATTTTATAAATACCATATCTTGATTATTATCTATCATTTTATCAGCTCTATCGCAAAGCTTATGATGGACAATAGCGTTACCACCTTTAACAAAAGCTAAAACAGCATCACCTCTTTTTGGATGGCAGCAAAAATCAAAATCCACATTAGCGATTTTATGGTTGCAATATAGAGTAAAATTTCCTATTTTTTGTTCTTTAATCTCATATTTATCAAACCAATATGACTTCTTGGCGTATTTTTTAAGACCATTAACTATATCTTTCAAATAAGCACTATCTGTTGCTACTTGTCTAATACGTCTGGCTAAATTTTCTTTTTCTATCCAAGTTTCAATTCTGTTTTTATCAACTCCAAAAATAAAACTTAACATATTAATAGAACTTGCTAGATTAATCTCTCTGATTTTTTGCTTACAAAATTCCCTTATACTTGCTTTTGCTTTTCCTGTTTTAACACTATCTATCCAAGAACAGCGATAAAATTTATCATTGCTAGTAACCACTCGCACAATATCGCCATTTTTAAGCTCGGTTAACAAAGGTACTTTAATACGATTTACATAAGCACTTTTTGCATGAAGCCCTACTTTGGTATGCACTTCATAGGCAAAATCAAGAACCGTTGCACCACGAGGCAAAGTGAAAATTTCTCCCTTAGGAGAATAAACTGCGACATCTTCAACATAAAGACTATCTTTAGCATATTCATAAAGTTCAATAGCATTATAATCTTCTGCATTTTCAAGATTGTTTATACTTTGCATTGAAATATCTGTAAGCCAATCAAGACGAGGCGCAACCACACTGCCATCTTCTTTATATTTCCAATGCGCTGCTATACCAAATTCCGCAATTTTATGCATATCAAAAGTTCGAATTTGTGCTTCTATAATACTTTTAGCATCAAAAAGTGTGGTATGTATGGTTTGATAACCATTTTGTTTAGGCAAGGCTATATAATCCTTAAAACGCGAAACCAAGGGATTAAAATGTGTATGTAAAATTCCCAAAGCTAAATAACAATCACTTACTTTTTCAACCAAAATTCTTACCCCAAGCAAATCAAGAACTTCTTCAATACCAATGCCTTTTCTTTGCATTTTAAGATAAATAGAATAGCTATGTTTAATGCGTTTTTGAATTTCAAAACTACCTTGTCTAAAGCCATTGCTCAAAAATAAAAGTTCGATTTTGGAAATAAATTCATTTAAACCTAATTGCATTTCTTGATTATTGGAATTGATATAATTGTCAATAAGCTTATACTCATCTGGCATAAGATATTTAAAGCTAAGATCTTCTAAATAATTTTTTATGCTTGAAATACCAAGTCTATGAGCTATTGGGGCATATACAACTAAAGTTTCTTCGCTGATTCTTTTTTGCTTATCCTCTCTTAGAATATCAAGAGTAAGCATATTATGCAGCCTATCGCATAACTTCACAATCAAAACCCCAACATCTTCAATGCTTGCTAAAAGCATATTTCTGAAAGTCAAGGCTGATTTAGTTAAACTTTTTTTAGATTTTGATGAAATGAGATTATCTTCTCTAATTTCTATAATTTTAGTAAGTCCTAAAACAAGTTTTAAAACCTCAGAACCAAACTGCTCTCTAAGTTCTTCTTCAGTGCAGTTTGTATCTTCAATCACATCATGCAATAAAGCAGCTAAAATATTGCTTTTATTTTCACTTAAAAATCCAACCAGTGTTGCTACTAAAATAGGATGTACCGCATAAGGCTCTCCACTTTTTCTAAACTGCCCTTCATGGCAAAATATACAGTAATCTACCGCTTTTTCAAGAATGGCATCATGGCCACAAATTTCGAAAAGCAAAGCCTTAGCAGCTTCTAAATCTTTACAATTTTTTACATTATCGATTAATTGTTCAAGCAATAATTCTTCATCGATTGGTTTCAACTAAACCCTCTAAAGTGATTTTATTTTCTGCAATTTCATATAAAGCTATATCTGCAAGTTTATTTTTATTTTTATCAAAGTCTACCAAAGGGGTTGCTCCATTCGCCAATTGTTCCGCTCTTTTTGCTACCACTAAAGAAAGGCGATATCTATCATTACCCATTTTTTCCAAAGCTTTTGCCGCTACTTCTTCTATTCTTTTATCCATAATTTTCTCCTTAATTATTTTTAACGATTGAACAAAGGCTAGTATCACCTTGTATGATTTTAAGTAAATTACCCTCTTCAAACATATTACAAACCACAATAGGAAGTTTGTTATCTTTAGCTAAAGCTATAGCTGTATCATCCATCACTTTAATATTATCTTGCATAGCCTCATCATAACTTAAAGTATTTAAAAATACTGCATCATCAAATTGTTTTGGATCTTTATCATAAACTCCATTAACTTTTGTAGCTTTTATTACCATATCTGCATCAATTTCCACAGCTCTTAAAATAGCTGTTGTATCCGTAGTAAAATAAGGGTTTCCAGTACCTGCAGCAAAAACCACAACACGACCCTTTTCTAAGTGTCTTTGTGCTCTTCTCATAATATAAGTTTCACAAAATGCTTCCATCTGAATGGCGCTTTGAACCCTAACTTCAAGTCCAGAGCTTTCCAAAGCTTCTTGTATAGCAATAGCATTGATAACCGTAGCAAGCATTCCCATATGATCTCCACTTGTCCTTTTAATCAATCCGCCCTTAGCAGCACTTACTCCGCGAATAATATTACCACCGCCTATAACTATGCCTACTTCTATTTGATTTTTTATAAGTTCTTTAATCTCTGAAGCTATGAATTTTAAAATAGAATTTTCTATACCAAAGCCATTTTCACCTGCTAAAGCCTCTCCTGAAAATTTTACTAAAACTCTTTTTCTCTCTTGCATTATTTCTCCTTATTTAACTTGAAATTATATTTTAAATTCCATTAAATTTAGCTAATTTAAGCTAATGAGTTCCAAAGGATTGATATGAAAATTTTTTTGAGTTACTTCAAAAGTAAGATCATTTTTTATTCTACCCACTACGGCACCTTTTTTAATATTCTTACCAACTTTAATATTAGGAGCAATCTTATCTAAATGTGCGTATATTGTATGTATGCCATTATCATGTTCAACAATAACAACTCGAGCTAACATACTAGTATCTTTGGCAAAAACTATTTTTCCATCTAGCACATTTTTAACAACTGCATCACTTTTATTGCTTCTTAAAACTACATTCTCGTTAAAAATTTTAAGATTGTAAACAGGATCAACATAATTTCCAAATTTTTGCTTCACAGTAAAAGAATCCAATGGAGCTATGGTTTTTTTTCCTGTGTAACGCTTGACTGAACTTCCTTGATAGCTTGAACCTAATTGTCTTATTTTTTGATTATTTTTTACTATTTTAGTATCATTTTTGTTTGAATTTGCATCTTCTGTATCATTAATAATTTTTAATTGATTTAATGTTTTTCTAAGCTCTTCTTGCTGAGCTTGCAAATCATCGAGTTTTTTTGCATATATAGCTCGATCTGTTTTTTGTTTATTAATTTCGCTAATTTGTTTTTGTTTTAAACTTTGAAGCTTGGCTAATTGAGCGTTGTAATCCTTAAGACTTTCATTGATTTTCTTAATCTGAGCTTGTTTATCATCAATAAGCCTGCTTACCCCCTCATAATCTTTAGAAATTTTAAAAATTTCTTCATTTAAAACTTTGTTTAAACTTCCTAAAATTTCAAAAGCCATAAAACTTTCTTCACTTTCAATATAGCCTTGAGGGATAGGTAAATCATAAGCAAAATCTTTAGCCATTAAAGATATAAGCTTACCTTCCATATTTGATTTACTTTTAAGCAAATCTTCATTTTGGCTTGTAAGAGTATTTAACTCTTGATTTTGAGCCTTAGCACTTGCTTCAAGCTTAGAAGTTTGTGAATTTAAGCTTTCAATTTGCAAACTTAGATCTTTCAAACTTTTTTCACCATTTAAAATATCGCTAGCCAAATCTTCAAGTTTTTTATTTAACTGTTCTTGTATGCGTTTATTTTCTTCTAAACTTTTTGTTTTTTCATTTATAGCATTTGCTAAACTTATATCAACAAACAAAAAAAAACAAAAAAAGATAAGAATATTTTTTCTCATCTTTTAACCTTAAACATAACCGTATTTACACACAACAAGCAAATAAACAAAGTAGCTAAAAAAATTAAAGTCAAATGTAAAATAAAATTAATAGGTGGAAAAATAATATCTACAGCCTTTAAACTTTCTTGGATAATAGAAAGATCAAAAATTTGCGTAAAAAAGGCAAGTAAAATAACAAAAGCAATAAAACAATCAATCACAACCACCTTATAAAGCATAAAAGATCTAAACCAAAACGGAGCTCCAAATAAACACATAATTTCAATACGATCGGTATGTTCATAAAGCCAAATTCTCATCTGTTTTAAAAACAAAACAAAGGCAAGTAAAATAATGATAAACAAAAATAACCAAAAAACAAATTTCATCAAAATAAGTAAAGAGTATATCTTATCATGGGTTTTGGAAAAAGTTTCAACCTTGCTAACACCTACAATATTTAAAAGTTGATTTTTAATCGAATTTAGTTCATTTTGATCGGGCAAAGAATTTAATTTTAAAGTATAAAATTTTGGTAGAGAATCTTTTAAAACTTTCAAATTCTTTTCAGAAACATCATTTTTCAAACGATCGATTAAATCCTTAGGATCTAAAGATTCAAGTCCAGCAAAAAATGGTACTTTTGTTTTTACTACATTCTGATCAAGTTCAGTTTTGCTGACAACTATAATATTATAATCTTTATTAACAAGTTCTTCATAATGCTTCAAAGTTGCATTTGTAATCAAAATAAATTCAAAAGCAAACATCATAAAAAGTAAAGGTAAAATTAAAGATAAATGTGTTTTAAAAAATTTCATTCATTTTTCCATTTTCTATATTAAAACGACGATAATCCACTCTTAAATTACTAGGAATTCTATGTGTTACCACTATAACACAAGTTCCTAAAAGCTCTCTAGCAGACTTTAAAAGAGTCCATATAATATCAGAAGAATACTCGTCCAAATTTCCCGTTGGCTCATCGCAAAGCAAAAGCTTTGGATTATGAGCTAAAGCCCTAGCCATAGCGACGCGTTGTTGCTCACCACCGCTAAGTTGATTAGGCAATTTATCTGCTTTAAAAGTTAAATTTACATGCTTTAAAAGCTTAGCAGCTTGATCATGGCATACTTTTTTGCTATAACCTTTAATCATTAAAGGCAACATAACATTTTTTTCAACACTATATTCTTGTACAAGTTTATAATCTTGAAAAATAATCCCTATTCTTTGACGCAATTTTAAAAGTTCTAAATTTCCAATTTTATTCATCAAAGATCCACATACTTCAAGCTTACCAGAAATAGGTTCTAAATCTCCATAAAAAGACTTTAAAAGCGTACTCTTACCACTCCCACTTTTACCCGTAATAAAAACAAAATCATCATCCTTAAAAGCAAAACTCGCTTCTTTAATAACTAATTCATCATAACCTAAAGTAAGTTTATTTGCTTGGATTAAATTAGGCATCCTTTTTCCTTAATTTCCCTTTTTAAATTTTTAAATTATGCTTTATTTTTGCTTAATTTTCAAGAAAAATTATATTTTAAACTGAACTTTTAAAATTTCTTTTAATTCATTTATCGCTTTAATATTTTCTTGAATTTTAAATGGTTCTTTAAAAACAAAATCAATCGTTTTATCAAGATGTAAATAACAATGTTCAGGCTTATTAAAAGCTCCAAAAGCAACCTTTAAAAGCAAATTCTCATCTTGTTTATAGATGCTTTCAAAATGCAAGAAAAAATCATCTTTTTTTATAGTAATATTTTTAAAATTCTGCTCTATTTTTTTCAAATCCTCTTTAGAAAATTCAACCGATGAGAGATTAAATTCATTTAACTCATAGTTTTTACACTCTTGGTTAAAATTCCACACCCAAAGATCATATATATTTTTTTCTTGCTTTTTCCATCTATCTTCATATTTGCTTGAAATTTCTAAATTTTCATTTTTTCTAAGACTAAATTTTGGAGCAGGAAAAGTCAAAAATTGTTCTAAAGTAAAATTAAAATACTCAAAACTATCTGTTCTAAGTTCAAAACGACCATTTTGGGTTAAAACCCTAGCACATTCTTTGCAGAAATCTTTCCCAATAACTCGCCTATGAGGCTTTTTATCCCAAGGAACAGGAAAATGTAGAAAAATCTTTTCAACTGATTTTGATTTTAATACACTCAATAACAATCTCGCATCACTTTGGATTAGCAAAATATTATTTACATTTTGCACTTTAGCAAGTTTAGCTACTTGAGTTAAAGCTGGGTTGTAAATTTCCACCCCTAAAATTAAAACATTTGGATTTTCTTTTGCTTGATAAAGCAAATGTCTTCCTGATCCAAAGCCTATTTCTATATAAATTTTACCTTGAAGCTTAGACAAAAGCTCATCAAAATTATCAACGATAAATGGTGTTTTTTCAATTAAAGCATTGTTTTTAAGTCCAAAAGCTTCATTGATAATATCCTCACAAAAACCTTCTTTAAAGATTTTTAAAGCCTTTTGCAAATAACCTATTTTAGAAGGTTTTGTATGTTTATCGCCTTTAATCACAAAACCATTTTGTGCTTTTTTAATCTGCAGAAAGAAACTCTCTTCTTGAACCTTTGTATAAATAAGACTAACATTATCATTCTTAGCAAGCCAAAGAAATTCAACATCATCCTTGCTATAAGGTAGATTTATTTCTTTGATCTTTTTGCTTTTAAAATTTGGCACTACTGAGCTGCCTTAACTTTGCTTGAAGGTTCTGAACGAAGCCCAGCCGAATCAATAGCAATAACTTCATAACTATATTCCACCCCTGGTAAAGCTTTTACATCTTTTAATCGCTTTTCTTTAATGCCTTTAAAAACAGCATTTTGCTCCCCGCCATAGCGTCTTACTTCATACTCAACAGCTCTAGTATCATTATCGCTCCATTCTAAATTTATCCCTTCGCTTGTGCTTTGAGCCAAAATAATACTAGGAGCCAAAGGGTTACCTAAAGTTTTACCTTCTACACCATCTTTTGGCATAGGACTTTCAAGACCATCTTTATCCACCATTGTTACTTTATAATACTTGCTTTTACCTGCTCCTTCTACTATATCCTCATAAGAATTTTTATCAGTCTTTGCCAAAACACTAAAAGGAAGGAAGCTTGAGCTTGTAGAATAAACTTTATAATAAGAAAAATCTTCATATGTAGGAGCATCCCAAGTTAACATGATTTTATTAGAACCATCTGTGCTAGCACTTAAATGCTCAACTTGAGGAGGCAAAGCCTTGCTTGTAGAACTTACAACTTGACTTGGTTCACTCTTTATCCCATTAAAACTCACAGCAATGATTCTATAGCTTGAATTTTCATTAGGTTTTAAATCACTATCGATGTATTCAGCGTTTAAACGATTTTTTACTTCTGCAATTTTTTTAAATTCTTTATCATCACCTTTAGTTCTTTCAATAATATAAGAATCAACTCTAAAATCAGGATGCGGACGCCAAATAAGTTTAATACGATTAGGCAAATTAGTCACAGCTTGAACAAAAGGAACAGCTTCAAGTCTTGGAGCTGTGCTCACTTCTATAACCTTGCCATCTTCTGAAATTTGTCCTTGCTCATTAAAGCTTTTCATCATATAACGATACTTAGTACCAGGCTCTAATTTAGTATCTACATAATGAGTTTGAAACTTATCTTTAATAGTGCCTACAAGTTTAAAATCAGGATTTTCATCACTAGAACGATATAAATAAAATCCTTTAATATTTTCATTATATAAAGGCTCCCATTCAAAAGCAATATTACTCATATCGCTAAGACTTTTTAAACTTTCAACCTTTGGCAAGCTTTCATTTACAGCAGGCTCTTTACTTGAAGCTAGCGAATTCATTTGCGAAACACTACAAGCGCTAAGCAAAAGAGTTAAAAAACTCAAGTAAAAACCCAAGCGAAATCTTTTCATCATTCTCTCCTAAATTAATTTGTTTAAACATAATATTTTTAAAATCTTCCATCAAAGGTGCTTTAACAAAAATTTGCTCTTTGGTTTTTGGATGGATAAAATACAAAAAATAAGCATGCAACATTATCCTACAATCATACTTACCCTTATAACCATACAAACTATCACCTAAAATATGGCGATTTAAACTAGCCAAATGCGCTCTAATTTGATGAGTTCTTCCTGTAAAAAGCTTAGCAGCCATCAAAGTTAAATTTTCAGTTTTTACTATATTTATAAAAGCTGATTTTGCGTTTTTACTGAATTTATTTTCCTTATCTATGGCTATTTTTTTAATAGCATTAGAAGGCGAACGCATTAAAAATTTTTCTACTATAATTTTATCTTCTTTTAGTGGCAAATCAATTAACGCAAGGTAAATTCTTCCCATGCTTTTATCTGCAAGCTGTTCGCTTAATTTTTGATGGGTGAAATTATTTTTCGCTATCAGTATAGCTCCGCTTGTATCTTTATCTAATCTATGGACAAGACCAGCTCTTATCTCTCCTCCTAAATTTGATAAAGTATATTTTTTTTCTATTAACCAATCCACCAAAGTGGCATTTTTAACGCTACTTGCTCCATGAACGACTAAATTTGAAGGTTTATTTAAAACAAGCAAGTCTTCATCTTCGTATAACACATCAATATCAAAATCCACTTCAAACTGAGGTTTTATCTCATTGCAAAGCTTTAAACTTGCAATAGAAATAATATCACCATTTTTAAGCTTAAATGAATTTTTATCTTGAATTTTATCATTAACCTGTACACAATCTTTTTCTATAAGTAAAGCAACTTGATTGCGACTTTGGTTTAATTTTTTAGCCAAAAATACATCAAGCCTTGAATTTTCATCTACTAAAAAAGTTTGCATTTTTTCCTTAGAAGTTTTGATAAATTTAAAATTTTAGTTTATAATTATAGCTTTATATTACCAACTGAAGGCAAATTTTGTTTAGATTAGATAGAAGAATTTTAACTCATTTTGACTATATGCAACCCATTTTATTTTTACCCATAATTCTTATTTCATTTTTCTTAATCTTTGAAGCTAATCCTTTTTTAGCAGAAAAACAGTTTGTTTATGCCTGTGTGGGATTGTTTGCTTTTATGGTTTTTTTCTTCTTTCCCATAAGGAAATTTATTTGGATTATTCCTGTTGCTTATTGGATTAATATTTTTTTATTGCTAAGCGTAGATATTTTTGGGGTTGAAAAATTAGGTGCTAAAAGATGGCTTGAAATTCCTTTTACTCACTTTACTATACAACCTTCTGAAATTTTTAAACCTAGTTTTATTTTAATGCTTGCCTATCTTATTTATCAAAATCCTCCTCCAAAAAATGGATACAAGCTTAAACAATTCATCAAACTTAGCTTTTACATCATCTTGCCTTTTTTGCTAATTGCAAAAGAACCTGATTTAGGAAGTGCTATGGTTTTACTACTTGTTGGTTTTGGAGTGCTTTTTATCATGGGAGTTCATTATAAAATTTGGTTAAGTATTGTTATAGCTATAAGTGTTAGCTCTCCTATTATTTATACACATCTTTTAAAACCCTACCAAAAGCAAAGAATTCATGATTTTATTTCAGAAAAACCAAGTTATCAAGTAGCCCAATCAATGATAGCTATTGGAAATGGTGGTTTAACCGGAAAATCTCAAGATGAAGCTACGCAAACTCATTTTAAATTTTTACCTATTTCAACTAGTGATTTTATTTTCGCTTACATGATAGAAAGATTTGGATTTATTGGGGGATTGACATTAATTATATTTTATATTTTACTTATTTTTCATCTACTTAGTTTAAATTATAAACTTAAAGATGATTATTTTGCTAGAGTTGCTATTAATTGTGTTGCATTATTTATTTTTATTTATGCGGCAGTAAATATTTCAATGACTATAGGTTTTGCACCAGTAGTTGGGATCCCTTTGCCTTTTTTTAGTTATGGTGGAAGTTCTTTTACTATTTTTATGATTTTTTTTGGAATTTTACAGCATTTAATCACTTTTAGATATTTTTGGACGGATATAAAGGCTAAATAAAATATTTTTAAGCATTAATAAGATATAATTTTATCTTTTAATTCAACTTAGGCGGATTTATAGCTCAGTTGGTTAGAGCAACCGGCTCATAACCGGTTGGTCGCAGGTTCGAGTCCTGCTAAATCCACCATTCTACATATAAGCTATAGACTCTTTCTTTAAAAAATAATTTTTAGTTCTTTAAATATTTCAATCTTATATAAAAAAGTATATGATGTGATTTTCTGAAAGATAAAGTGGTGGTTAGAGGCAGAATCGAACTGCCGACACGCAGATTTTCAGTCTGCTGCTCTACCGACTGAGCTATCCAACCACAATGATTTGATAAATTAAAAATGTAATTGTATCTTTTTTTCTTTAATTTAAGTTTAAATACAAAAATAAAATTTTATTTCCCTTAAAGTTTTAATAAGATAGAATACCCGCTTTAGATCATTATCAAATGGAAATTTTTTGAAACAATTTGGACTAGATAGACGAACTTTTAAAATTTTACTAGCTGGTTATATTATTATTGCATTGTTTGGGGCTTTATTGCTACATTCAAGCTGGGCACATACAACTCCTATTGATTTTTTGGATGCCTTTTTTACAAGCACATCTGCTGTTAGTATGACAGGATTAGTAGTTAAGAACACTGCGGTTGATTTTACCTTAGCAGGGCAAATTATTATCTTAGCTTTGGTACAAATTGGAGGCTTGGGATATATGGGTATAGGTTTATTTGTTTATATACTCATACGCAAAAAAGTTGGTTTTAGTGCAAGAAATTTACTAAAAGAGTCTTTATTTTATCCATCAATGGATGGTTTATTTAAATTTTTTAAAAAAGTTTTGCTGTTCATTTTTACTATAGAATTGATAGGTGCTATACTTCTCACCATGCGTTTTGCTCTTGAAATGAATTTTAAGAAAGCTTTATGGTTTGGAATTTTTCATTCTATTAGTGCTTTTAATAATTCTGGATTTACTATATTTGAACATGGACTTATAGCTTATAAACATGATATAGCAATTAATCTTATTATCACTTCTTTGATTATTATTGGAGGGCTTGGATATTTTGTTTTGGTTGAATTATACTTTTTTCAAAGAAAAAAATTGCAAAATTTAAGCCTACATACAAAAATGGTTGTTGTTGCAAGTATTTTTCTTATTTTCTCTTCAACGCTTATTATTTTTGCTTTTGAATACTCAAATCCTCAAACTATAGGACATTTTTCATTTTTTGATAAAATTTTAAGCTCATATTTTATCGCTATTAATTACCGCACAGCAGGATTTAGCACCTTAGATATGGGACATTTGCATGATGCAAGCTTATTTTTTGGATCATTGTTTATGGTTATTGGTGGTGCACCAGGTGGAACAGCTGGGGGTATGAAAGTAACAACTGTAATGGTTTTATTGCTCTATGCTTATTGGAGTATCCGCGATGGAAGAGTTAGAATTTTTGGACATGAAATTCCAAGAGAAACTATATCTAAAGCTTTTATTATAGCTGTAGGTTCAGCTGTTTATATAGTAATAGCTGTTATTTTGCTTTCCTTGCTAGAGTCAAAATTTGATTTTATAGCCTTGCTTTTTGAAACTTCTTCGGCTTTTGCAACCGTAGGAATTTCAGTGGGAAATGGTGGAACTTTATCTTTATGTGCTTTATTTAGTGATCCTAGTAAGGTGATTATCATCATTATGATGCTAAGTGGCAGGATAGGTGTTTTTGCTTTTTTACTCTCGGTATTCAAACAAGACAAAGCTATTCATTTAAAATTCCCTGAAGGAAAGGTTAATTTATAAAGGTAAAATCGTGAAAAATCTTAATTATGGAATCATAGGACTTGGAAAATTTGGCTCAGTTGTAGCAGATGAACTCATTGCTGGAGGTCACACTGTTATCGTTGCAGATAAAGATGAGGAAGCTTTAAAAAGCATACAAAATCCTCCAAGCTATGCTTATATTTTAGATTCTACAAATATTTCAGCCCTAAAAGAAGCAGGCTTTCATGATGTTGAAGTTGTTATTGTTAGCATAGGAGAAAATGTTGAAAAATCAATCCTTACTCTTATGGCGCTTAAAGATATAGGTGTTAAAAATATCATTGCTAAAGCAACCTCTAATATCCATGGTCAAATTCTTTCTAAGTTAGGCGCAACAAAGGTTATTTATCCTGAAAAAGAAAGCGCTAAAAGACTAGTAAAAGAATTTTTAACCAAAGATGCTGATTATGAAGTTTTTGATCTTTCAGCAAATACTATACGAGCTATTAAGATCAATATAGATGAAAAATTAGCAGGAAATTCTTTAAAACATGTAGCACAAAATATGAAAGTAATTTCTTATAAAAAATTAAATAGCGACTGGGAAATACTACCTGATTTAGAAACCACGACAGTTTATAGTGGAGATGTTGTAATACTCCTTGGAACAGTTAAAGAGCTTAGAGAATTTGAACACTAAGCAAGATTTAAAGCCTTGCAAGCCTTTACAAAACGCTTTAAGGCTGTTTTTTCTTTGGTAGAAATTTTATGATATATAACTTCATCTAAATAATATCTAACATCTTTTATATCTAAATCTCTTGTTTTGGCATAATTTTGCAGTATATAATAAGGAATTTTAATCTTTGTTTTTGGAAATTTTTTCAAAATTTGTTTATATAAAGCTTTTTTTTGCACACAAGAAAATCTAGCAAAAACAAAAGGCAATCCTGTTTTTTCGTGCCATTTTGCACATAAATCGATATATTTAGAAGGATCTTTTAGATAAAGCTTTAAAGCCTTATCACCTATAATTACTTTTCCATCTTGTTTTAATACTTTAGCTAAAGCGTTTGAAGTTGCTGAACTTGGATCTTTGGCATTTGATGTATTTTTTTCTACTAAAACACTTAAAACTCTTTTATTAGCACAAATACCCAAATCTAAATTTTTATATTTTTTTCTAGCACTTTCTATGCTTGAAATGATAGCTGCATCAATTCTTCTATAAAATAAATCTTTATTTAGCTTACTTGGAACTCCTTTTTTATACTCCATATTTGCTTTATAACCATTAGGCAAGGGATATTTCTTAAGATATATATGTAAAGGTAAAAGATTAATATAATCAATTTTTCCAAAAATCATCTCTTTTAAAGAGTGTTAAACACTCTATCTCCTGCATCTCCAAGCCCTGGGATAATATAACCTTTTTCATTTAAACCTTCATCAATGCAAGCCACAAAAACTTCTACATCATCATGCATTTGGCTAAATTTTTTCAAACCTTGTGGAGCAGCAAGTATGGATATAAATTTTATTTTTTTAACTCCTTGGCTTTTTAAAAAATTACAAGCCTCTATAGCAGTCCCACCTGTAGCAAACATAGGATCTATGACAATAGCGGTGCGTTTTTTTGCATCTTTGGGAAGTTTTTGAAAATAAAAATCCGCCTTTAAAGTTTCTTCATTTCTCACAAACCCCAAAAACCCAACACTTGCATCAGGAATCATCTTAAAAACACTTTCAAGCATTCCTAATGCAGCTCTTAAAATAGGACAAATCATAATTTTTTCATCAAGTTTTTTTACTGTAGTTTTTTGTATAGGTGTTGAAATTTCAATTTCTTTTAAAGAAAAATCTTTACTCGCTTCAAAAAGCAAAAAAGATGAAATTTCATCGATTAACATACGAAATTGAAAGGGCTTTGTCTCTTTAGCCCTTAAAATTCCTAATTTATGTTCGATCAATGGATGATTGATACAATGAATATTTTTCATTTTAAGCTTTCAAAATAAGCTTTCTCATCAAAATTTTTCACCTTAGCTACACCATCTTTTACCGCAGCTGCTGCTACAGCTGTACTTACTGCAGCTTTTACTCTTTCATCAAAAGGTTTTGGTATAACATAATCTCTTCCAAATTCTAAAGTGCTTAAATTATAAGCTTTTTTAACCGCATCGCTTACAGGAAGTTTTGCAAGATCTGCTAATGCTTTAGCAGCCGCTACTTTCATATTTTCAGTGATTTTACTTGCACGCACATCTAAAGCCCCACGGAAAATAAAAGGAAAACCTAAAACATTATTGATTTGATTTGGATAATCACTTCTTCCTGTTCCTACAATCGCATCTTTTCTAAGTCTAGCCACATCTTCAGGCATCACTTCAGGGATAGGATTTGCCAAAGCAAAAATCACAGGATCTTTTGCCATGCTTAAAACCATTTCATCATCAAGAATTTTTGGTGCACTAAGTCCTAGGAAAACATCAGCTCCTTTTAAAACTTCTTTTAAAGTCTTTTCCTTAGAATCAACAGCAAATTCAAGTTTTTGAGGAGTTAAATCATTTCTATCTTTAGAAATCACTCCTTTACTATCTACTAAAATAATATTTTCAACCCCTAAATTTCTATACATCTTAGCACTTGCTATACCTGCGGCACCTGCGCCACTTACAACCACCTTAATGTCTTTAAATTTTTTACCACTTATCTCCATAGCATTCATAAGCCCTGCAGTTGAAATAATAGCTGTTCCGTGCTGATCATCATGCATTACAGGAATTCCTAAATCTTGCAAAGCTGCTTCGATTTCAAAACATTTTGGAGCAGCTATATCTTCTAAATTTATCCCGCCCACAGTCGGAGCCAAAGCCTTGCAAAAATTTACAATCTCTTCTATACTATGAACATTAATTTCTATATCATAAGCATTTACATTTGCAAATTTTTTAAACAAACAAGCCTTACCTTCCATAACAGGTTTTGAAGCCTGTGCTCCTATGTTTCCAAGTCCTAAAACAGCAGAACCATCGCTAACTATAGCTACCAAATTAGCTTTATTTGTATAAGTATAAGCAAGCTCATTATCTTTAGCGATTTCAAGGCAAGGTTCTGCAACTCCTGGGCTATACGCCAAAGATAGATCATAACTTGTAGCCATTGGCTTACTTGGCACAATATCAATTTTCCCACCTAAATGGTATTTTAAAGCTTCTTCTTTTAAATTCATTTTATTTTCCTCTAACTTTTAAAAAATTGTCTATTCTTTTTTTACACTCATCAACCCCTAAAAATTCTAATACTTCAAAAATACTAGGACTTACCGCACTCCCTGTTAAAGCTATGCGTATAGGCTGAGCCAAATCTTTTAACTTTGCTTCTTTTTTTTCTAAAAAATCATTTGTAAAATCTTCAAAATCTTTACCTGTTTTTTGATCTTTAAGTGTATTGGCAAATGCTTGGAGCAATTCTAAATTATTTTCGTTAACAAATTTTTGCACTGCATTTTCATCATAATTTTGCGGTGCATTAACTATGCTTTTTGCACCATTGATAATATCATGCAAGGTTTTTGCACGCTCTCTTAATAAATCAAGTAAAAATCCTGCCTTTTCATAAACAGATAAATCAAAGCCAAGATCTTTAAGCTGACGGTTAATCTCTTCAAAAGGCAAAGTTTTAATATAATGAGCATTCAACCATTCAAGCTTTTTAGCATTATAACAAGATGCGCTTTTATTGATATGATAAGGATCAAAAAGTTTTTTCAAATCTTCTAGTGAAAAAACCTCGTCATCGCCATGACTCCAACCTAAACGCACAAGAAAATTAAGCAAAGCTTGAGGTAAAATTCCCATTTCTTTGTATTCCATAACATCAGTTGCCCCATGTCTTTTTGAAAGCTTTTTACCATCTTCTCCATGTATCATAGCCACATGAAAAAATTTAGGAATTTTAAAACCCAATGCTTCATAAAGCACAATTTGTTTAGGAGTATTTGAAAGATGATCATCCCCACGAATCACATCGCTTACCCCCATTAAAGCATCGTCAATAACAACAGTAAAATTATAAGTTGGGGTTCCATCACTTCTTGCAATGATAAAATCATCCATTATATCTTCTGCTTTAAATCTCACCTCGCCTTTAACCCCATCTTCAAAAACAATCTCGCCACTTTGAGGCGCTTTAATACGCACAACAGGTTCTATACCCTGAGGTGGCGTGCCTGTAAATTCTCTATATCTTCCATCATATCTTGGGCGCTCTTTGGCGGCTTCTTGCTTGGCACGCAATTCTTCTAATTCTTCTTTACTCATATAACAATAATACGCTTTACCTTCATCTAAAAGCTTTTTAACATATTCTTTATAAAGATCAAAACGCTCTGATTGGTAAGTTACTTCTCCATCATGTTCTAAACCACACCATTTAAAAGCTTCGATAATTGCTTTAGTAGCTTCTTTGGAATTTCTTTTTAAATCCGTATCTTCAATGCGAAGTAAAAAATTTCCACCATTTTTTCTAGCGTATAAATAATTATAAAGAGCTGTTCTAAGTCCACCTATGTGCAAATACCCTGTTGGGCTTGGAGCAAAACGCGTTGTAAGTTTTTCGTGCATTTTTTGCCTTTTCTTAAATTTTTATTGATATAATGCGATATTTATACTTAAATAAAGGTTTGAAATGAAAAAAATTTTATTAAGTTTTGCATTTTTTGCAAGTTTGGCTAGTGCAAATACCATTAATGCTATAGCTGTAGTTGTAGACAAAGAGCCTATCACAACTTATGATATAGATCAAACTATGAAAGCACTTAAAATTGATAGAAATAAAGCTTTAGGCGTACTCATCAATGAAAAAATGGAAATTTCACAAATGAAACAACTGGGTATTGTAGTCAATGATCTAGAGCTTGATGATGCTATAAATAAAATGCTTGCTCAAAACAAAACCACTTTAAATGCTTTCAAAGCAAATTTAAAATCCAAAAATCAAAGCTATGAACAATTTCGTACAAATTTTAAAAAAGATTTAGAAAAAAGAAAGCTTTATGAAAAAATCGCAAGTATGGCAAAAACTGACTTTAGTGATGATGGAGCAAAAAAATTTTTCGAACAAAATAAAGATAAATTCACTTTTTATACACAAATTAATGCAAATATTTATCTATCAAACAATCCTCAAACTTTAGAAAATATCAAAAATACAAAAAAAACAATCCTTAAACCACAAAATGCATCTTTAAACACAAGCAATGCCGATCCAAGACTTTTAGGACTTTTATCGCAAATTCCTGTTGGAGGCTTTTCCCCTGTTTTAAATGGAAAAAATGGCTATGAACTCTATGAAGTTAAAAGCAAAGATGGGACACAAACTCCTGAATACGAACAAGTTAAAAATGAAGTTTTAAACGCTTACGTAAGTGAACAAAGACAAAATTTCATACAGGATTATTTTGATAAACTCCGCTCTAAAATCAATATAGAATATTTAAGATAAAAATTACAATTAAAATTTCCCTTATAATAGGGAAATTTTAATGTCTTGCAAGATAATTTGTATCGTAATTATTATTAATAAAATCAGGATTTTCCATCATGGAAAGATGAAAATCTTTAGTCGTTTTTATCCCACTTATAAGCAACTCATCTAAAGCTACTTTCATCTTTGCAATAGCTTTATTACGATCTTCTGCCCAAACTACAAGTTTGCCTATCATAGAATCATAATAAGGAGGCACGCTATAGTCTTGATAACAATGACTTTCCATTCTTACATTGCGTCCTGCGGGTGGAATGTATTTAGTAATCTTACCTGGACTTGGCAAGAAGGTTTTAGAATCTTCAGCTGTGATTCTACATTCTATAGAATGCCCATTAAGCTTAATACTTTCTTGAGATGGTAAGGCATAACCTTCTGCTACTTTAATCATTTGTTCTATGATATCAATCCCACTTACCATTTCACTTACACAGTGTTCAACTTGCAAACGCGTATTCATTTCTATAAAATAAAAGTCTAAATTTTTATCTACTAAAAACTCAAAAGTTCCCGCACCTTCATATCCTATAGCTTTAGCTGCCTTAATAGCAGTTTCATGAAGCCTAGTGCGTGTTTTTTCATCTAGTAAAATTGCAGGGGATTCTTCTATAAGTTTTTGATGGCGTCTTTGCATAGAACAATCTCTTTCGCCCACATGAATCACATTACCAAAACTATCTCCTATAACCTGCACTTCTATATGGCGTGGATTTTGTATGTATTTTTCCATATACATAGTACCATCACCAAAAGCTGTCATAGCCTCACTTTCAGCTGACCAGTACGCTTTTTCAAGATCTTTTTCATTTTCAACCACACGCATACCACGACCGCCACCACCTGCAGCTGCTTTTAAAATCACAGGATAGCCTATTTCTTTAGCAAGTTTTTTAGCCGCTTCAGCTCCTGCCAAAGCCCCATCGCTTCCTGGGATCACAGGTACGCCTGCTCTTTGCATAACTTGTTTTGCTTTTGATTTATCACTCATTAAATTCATAGCTTCTACAGAAGGACCTATAAATTTGATGTTATGTTTAGCACAAATTTCAACAAAATTTTGATTTTCGCTTAAAAATCCATATCCTGGAAAAATCGCATCTGCTTCAGCAATTTCAGCTGCTGTGATAATAGCTGGGATATTTAAATAACTTTCAGAACTTCTTGCTTTGCCTATGCAAATGCTTGCATCAGCGTATTTTAAATACAAAGCATCTTTATCTGCTTCAGAATACACACAAATTGCTTTTTTACCCATTTCTTTAATCGTTCTTAAAGCACGCAGTGCTATTTCTCCACGATTAGCAATTAATATGCTTTTAATTTCCATTTTATAATTTCTCCACCGCAAATAAAGGCATTCCAAATTCTACAGGCTGACCATCAGCAACTAAAATTTCAGCGATCCTACAATCAAATTCTGCTTCAATTTCATTCATGATTTTCATCGCTTCGATAATAGCTATAGTATCGCCTTTTTTAACTGTACTACCTACTTTTACAAAAGGTGCTGCACCTGGGCTTGGAGCTTGATAGAAAGTTCCTACCATAGGGCTGTTTATACTTGGTTTGTTCGATTTTGCGCTTTGACTAGGTTGAGCTTCATTTACAACGCTTACATTGATAGGTTGTGGAGCTGGAACTGGAGGACAAACAGGAGCTGGAACATCGCAGCACATATCTCTTTCAAGTTCTATTTCAAAACCATCTTGTTCTTTGATCTTAATTTTACTAATATTTGCTTCAGCAAAAAGGTTTACTAACTCTTTAATTTCTTCTTTTGTCATAAAATTCTCCTACAAAATTTAAGAACTTAATCTTGTATTATATAAAAAAACTTGAAATTTAACTTTAAAAAAGAAAAAAATCATAAAAAATATAGATTTTTTAGGTTATAATCCTTATAAAAAATTACTAATATTAAAAGGTTAAAAATGGGCTTAAAAGCGGATAATTGGATAAGAAAAATGGCATTAGAACGCAAGATGATCGAACCATTTTGCGAAGCAAATATAGGAAAAGGTGTGGTAAGCTATGGGCTTTCAAGCTATGGTTATGATATACGCGTAGGGCGTGAGTTTAAAATTTTTACCAATGTTAATTCAACTGTAGTGGATCCAAAAAATTTCGTAGAAGAAAATGTAGTAGATTTTGAAGGTGATGTATGTATAGTTCCTGCAAATTCTTTTGCCCTAGCTAGAACTATAGAGTATTTTAAAATGCCTGATGATGTTTTAGCTATTTGTCTTGGCAAAAGCACTTATGCAAGATGTGGTATCATCGTCAATGTTACTCCTTTTGAGCCAGGTTTTGAAGGACATATCACTATAGAAATTTCAAATACTACGCCTTTACCTGCAAAAATTTATGCCAATGAAGGCATAGCGCAAGTGTTGTTTTTACAAGGCGATGAAAAATGCGACACCACTTATAAAGATAAAAAAGGCAAGTATCAAGCTCAAACGGGCATAACCTTGCCAAGAATTTTAAAATAGGAACACTTGTTGCTTTAATTTTAAAAAACTTAAGCAAAGGAAGGCAAAATGTTTAATGGAAAAAATATCTTAATTACTGGTGGTACAGGCTCTTTTGGAAAAACCTATACTAAGGTTTTATTAGAAAATTATAAACCTAATAAAATCATCATTTATTCTCGTGATGAGCTGAAGCAATTTGAAATGTCAAGCATTTTTAATTCTAATTGCATGCGTTATTTTATAGGGGATGTAAGAGATAAAGAACGCTTAAGCGTTGCTATGCGTGATGTGGATTTTGTTATACATGCTGCTGCGATGAAACACGTTCCTGTTGCTGAATATAATCCTATGGAATGTATCAAAACCAATATCCACGGTGCCCAAAATGTAATTGATGCTTGTTTTGAAAATGGGGTAAAAAAATGTATTGCTCTAAGTACGGATAAAGCTTGCAATCCTGTAAATTTATATGGCGCTACTAAACTTGCAAGCGATAAACTTTTTGTCGCTGCAAACAATATAGCAGGCAATAAACAAACGCGATTTAGCGTTACAAGATATGGAAATGTAGTAGGCTCAAGAGGCTCGGTGGTCCCTTTTTTTAAAAAGCTTATCGCACAAGGCTCTAAAGAGCTTCCTATCACCGATACGAGAATGACACGTTTTTGGATCAGCCTTGAAGATGGAGTAAAATTTGTATTGAGTAATTTTGAAAGAATGCACGGGGGAGAAATTTTTATCCCTAAAATTCCTTCGATGAAAATCACGAATCTAGCTCACGCTTTAGCTCCTAATTTAAGCCATAAAATCATAGGCATAAGAGCAGGAGAAAAACTTCATGAAATTATGATTTCAAGTGATGATAGTCATTTAACCTATGAATTTGAAAACTATTACGCTATAAGTCCTAGCATCAAGCTTGTGGATCAAGAGAGTGATTTTAGCATCAATGCCTTGGGTGAAAAAGGGCAAAAAGTAAAAGATGGATTTTCTTATAGCTCGGATAACAATCCGCAATGGGCAAGTGAAAAAGAACTTTTAGATATTATTAATCATACTGAGGGTTTTTAAATGATTACTTATTCTCATCAAAATATTGATCAAAGCGATATAGATGCGCTTACAAAAGCTTTAAAAGATGAAATTTTAACAGGGGGTAAAAAGGTAGATGAATTTGAAGAAGCACTTTGCGAATACATAGGTGTTAAGCACGCTTGTGTGTTAAATTCGGCTACTTCTGCCCTTCATCTTGCCTATACAGCACTAGGCATCAAAGAAAAAATCGTTTTAACCACTCCTTTAACCTTCGCTGCTACGGCTAATGCGGCCTTAATAGCTGGAGCTAAGGTAGAGTTTATCGACATTAAAAATGATGGCAATATAGATGAGAAAAAGCTCGAAGCAAGGCTTGTAAAAAATAGCACCGATATAGGAGCTATTAGCGTGGTGGATTTTGGAGGAAATAGTGTTGAAATGGATGAGATTTCAAATCTTGCTAAAAAATACAATATCCCTTTAATCGATGATGCAAGCCATGCTTTAGGTAGCGAGTATAAGGGTAAAAAAGTGGGTTCTATGGCGGATTTAAGTATTTTTTCTTTTCATCCTGTTAAGCCTATTACCACTTTTGAGGGGGGTGCTGTAGTAAGCAATAATAAAGAATTAATCTCCAAAATAAAACTTTTAAGAAGCCATGGTATCGTTAAAAAAAGGCTTTGGGATAGCGATATGATAGAACTTGGCTATAATTACCGCTTAAGTGATGTTGCTTGTGCTTTAGGGATAAACCAGCTTAAAAAACTCGATCACAATCTTGAAAAACGAGAAGAAATCACAAGTTTTTACGATAAAGAATTTGAAAAAAATCATTATTTTTCCACGATAAAAATCAAAGACTATAAAAAAAGCTCAAGGCATTTATACCCTATCTTGCTTTTTCCTGAATTTTATTGTCAAAAAGAAGAACTTTTTGAAAGCTTGCTTCATGCAGGAATTGGCGTACAGGTACATTATAAACCAACTTATGAGTTTAGTTTTTATAAAAAACTCTTAGGAGAAATCAGACTCCAAAATGCAGATAATTTTTACAAAGCCGAGCTTAGCATACCTTGTCATCAAGAAATGAATCTAAAAGATGCAAAATTTGTAAAAGATACTTTATTTAGCATTCTTGAAAAAGTTAAAAAGGGATATTGTGGATAAGCTAGACTTTAGAAGTCAAGATTTTAACCAAACTGGAAAGGCTATGTATGAACTAGCTTGTGAACTTTTTCCTATCCCTAGGAGTATCACAGGGCAAGGTTTTAGAGCTAGCTTAGAAATTTTAAATAAAACTCTGGGGGGGGGGTATACTCAAATTTCACTCTATAAAAAGTGGCACAAAGGTTTTTGACTGGATAGTCCCTGATGAATGGAACGCTAAAGAAGCCTATATCATCACTCCAGAAGGAGAAAAAATTTGTGATTTTAAAAAGCATAATTTACACCTTCTAAATTATAGCGAAGCTATCGATAAAGAAATCGAACTTGAAGAACTTCAAAATCATCTTTACTCCATAGAAGAAATGCCCGATGCTATTCCTTATGTAACGAGTTATTATAAAAGGCGTTGGGGATTTTGTCTCACGCATAATGAAAGAAAAAAACTCAAAAAAGGCAAATACAAAGTCTATATCAATGCGAAACATGATGAAAATGGGGTTTTGGATTATGCTGATTTTATCCTACCTAGTACGCAAAATTCAAAAGATGAAATTTTAATTTCAACCTATCTTTGTCATCCTTCCATGGCAAATAATGAGCTTAGTGGTCCTGTGGTGGCTATTTTCCTAGCAAAATGGCTTTTAAGTTTAAAAAAAAGAAGGTATAATTACCGCTTTGTCATCATTCCTGAAACCATAGGCTCTATAGTCTATCTTAGCAAACATTTAGAGCATTTAAAAAAACATGTTAAAGCAGGCTTTGTGCTTTCTTGCTTAGGCGATGATCATGCTTACTCACTCATACACACACCCAAAAAAAACACTCTAAGCGATAAAGTTGCCTTGCATACACTTAAAAATAAAGAAAATTTCAAAGCTTTTAGTTTTTTAGATCGTGGAAGCGATGAAAGACAATACAATGCTCCGCTTGTAAATCTTGGCATTGTAGGAGTATGTCGCACAAGATACCTAGAATACGAACAATACCACACCAGCAAAGATGATCTCAATTTTATCTCTGAAAAAGGTTTAATGGGTGGACTTCAAAGCATGCAAGAAATGATTTTAAATCTAGAAATCAACGCCGTATATAAAAACACCATAGTATGCGAGCCCAATCTTGGCAAAAGAGGACTATATCATACCCTTAGCACTGCCAATGACATTCCTTTAGCTTGTAATTTTCTAGCTTACTGTGATGGGGAAAATGATATCATCGATATAGCCAATATCTTAAATATGCAAGCTTATGAATTTAAAGAACTTTTGGAAAAAATTTTAGAATATAAACTTATTTTATAATTTTTTTAATAAAGCTACCATAATGATTGCATTTCTTGTTTCTAAGGCTTTTTTCAATGAATAATTATTTGCCATAAAATATTCTTCTTTTACAATCTCCAACTCGCAATTTTTGATCATATTTTTAACCTCATCAGGATGAGAAAAAAGATAGATATGATCAACAGCCGGACCATTTATAGGTACGGTAATAAAAATATTTCCATCATCTGATAAAATTTTGCGAGCCTTATTTAAAAAATTCTTTGGATTTTCCACATGTTCTAAAACCTCTCCTATTGTAATAAAATCAAATTGCTCATTAAAATCATATTCAAGAAAATCCATACAAATAAATTGGCATTTTTGTTTTGCTTTATGATCATTAAAACTAACTATTTTTTTTGTCATTTCACAACTTGTTGGAGAAATATCAACTCCTAATAGTTCACTAAATTGACCAAATTTTAACGATTGTAAGAAAAAATTTCCATGCCCTGGTCCAATTTCAAGATATTTGCCAAAAATATTATTATTCTGCATTAGATCAATAAAATATCTTCTAATTGCAATATGCGTATCCCATATAAAATTTGATATCGCAAGCCCTATCATATAATTTTCCATATAATCATGATTAAAATAAATTTTATCTTCAACATCTTTTAATGTTGAATATCTATAAGTTCCATGTTCAATAAAATAATAAATTTCTTTTAAAGTATCATTCAGAAATAATAAATAAGCATTAGCTTGTTTATTTATACTAAAACCTTGATTTAAATAAAAACGAATCAAATTTTCAAGCTCTACTTTCTCTTCTTCATTTAAATTTACCTTTTTTAAATATTTCGCATGAATAGGATTTGATTTTTCAATATGATCAAATATTTGTTGTATGTTGGATTTCATAAGTTAAAATTACCTTTTATTTTGTTATAATATTACCTGATAAAATGAAATTATATCAAAAAATTAAGGATCAAACATCAACAAAAAACTAATAGAGCATAATTCAAATATTTTAACCAAAGAAGATTTTAAAAACTGTCTTATGGATATAGGAATAAAAGCCGGGGATATGATTTGTGTTCATACGGAAATTTTTAACTTAGGCATACCTTTATTGACAAAAAATGAATATCTAAAAGCTTTGATAGAATGTTTTTTAGAAATTCTAACAAACAATGGCACCTTGGTTATGCCAACATTTTCTTATAGTTTTTGCAAAAATGAAATTTATGATAAAAATAAATCTAAATGCACCGTAGGATTATTAAATAATTTTTTTCGTAAACTACCTGAAGTTACCCGGAGTAATGATCCTATTTTTTCTTTTGCGGCATACGGACTCAAAGCCAACTTATTTCAAGTAGAAAATAATTCTTGCTTTGGAAAAAATTCTGGTTACGATATTCTTACAAGAAATAATGCAAAAATAGTCTACCTAGGTGCCGACTGGGCACACACCTTTATTCACTACATTGAAGAACAAATTGGAGTTGATTATCGCTATTTCAAAACATTTCAAGGATATATAATAGATGAAAATAATCAAAAATACGAAAAAAAAATAAATTACTATGTAAGATGCTTAGACAAACCCTCTGAACTAAATCTTTCAACCATTGCTAAACTTTTAGAAGAAAGCGGCTCTCTTAAAAAGAAGTCATTTGGTGGAACAAATATTTCAGCAATAGATACAAATGATTTTAAAAAAATTATCATACAAGCTTTAAATACAGATAAATATATTTTAGTAAGAAAGGATTAAAAAAATGGAAAAGCAATTTTATGAAATTTTAAAAAATATACTAGAAATTGAAGTTAACGAACATACAAATTTAAGTATGAATAATTGTCCCGAATGGAATTCTTTGGCTCATATTGATATCATTATGAGCCTAGAAGAAGAATTTGAAATCAAATTTGACAAAGAAAAACTTACAGAATTAAACTCACAAAATATGCTTTTAAAAGAAATTAAAAAGTTAAAAAATGAATAGTATTTCTCAAAAAAATTTAGAACTTTTTTCAAAATTAAGCGGTGATTTCAACCCTTTGCATTTGGATCAAGAATTTGCCAAAAATTCTTATTATGGCGATCAAGTTATCTATGGAATTTATCAAGTTTTTCTAACACTGGAAAACTTTTTTAAAAAAAATCAAAAAAATATTAAAATTCAAAAAATCAAAGCCAGTTTCATTAATCCACTTTTCAAAAATGAAGACTTTAAACTAAAATCTATAAAATCCAAAAATAATTTTTTAAAAAAATATGAAATTACAAATAAAAATAAAATTTTAAGCAAAATTGATTTTGAATTTCAAGAAGAATTAAAATTACACAATCCTTATGAAAGTAATTTTTTTAATAAATACGATGCTATTTCAAATCCTTTATCAAAAGAAAAAAATGCAAAAGAAGAGTTAAAATATAACACCATTCTGTTTAAACAGCTTTTTCCATTATGTGCAAATTATTTAAATCCACAAAATATAGCTATACTACTCGCTAGTACGCGTATAGTAGGCATGAAAATTCCGGGTCTTCATAGTATTTATTCTAGTTTAAATTTAAATTTTTCAAATGATAATATTGAAAACAAGCAATTGATCTATAACTACGAAAAACATCACTCCATAGAGTGCTATTTAATAGACTTTATAAGCCCTTGTAAAGGCTCTATTAAAGCTTTTATTCGTCCGCAACTTGTAAAAAATTTAAACTATAAAAGTCTTGTTTTAAAATATCCAAATATATCAGAAAATAAAAATTTTAAAGAACAAAAGGCATTGGTCATAGGAGCTAGTAGTGGTCTTGGAAATACTTGTGCTAAAATTTTAGCATTAGGGGGAGCAAAAATTTTAGCCACTTATCACACTAAAAATATACAAGAAGATATTCCAAATTGCGATTTTTTACAATACAATGTCTTAAAACCTAGTAAAATTTCCATAGAAAAAATTAAAAAATTTAATCCAACTCATATTTATTATTTTGCAACGCCAAAAATTTCAACACAAAACAACAAACTTGACCGCAAAATGTTATTTGATTTTTTAGATTATTATATTTTTGGTTTAGAAAAAATTTTAAGCTTTACAAGTCCAATTTCTTCTTCTTCTTCTTCTTCTTCTTCTATAGAAGATTTACCCTTAGATATGAAAGAATATAGTATAGCTAAAGCAGCCATGGAAATCTATATGAAATATCTTAAAAAAACAAAAAATATAGAAATTAAAATACCAAGATTTCCAAGAGCAAAAACTAATCAAACCCTAAGTTTTATTCCACAAGATTTAAAAGAAACAGACGAACTTATCGTCTCTATGTTATTAAACAAGGGGCTAAAATGAATCTTTTTTCACCTCATTTAAAACGCAATGAGCTTATAAAATTTGCCAAAGAATTAGACTTTAGTAAAAGTCAAGATCTTCTTATTAATGTCCATAGAAATCATGCTTTTGAAGGAGTGCAAAGCATCATTGCTCCTTTTTTACATTTTGCTAATTTAAGAGCTGAGTTTAATTTCAGCTCTTATGATGATAGCTTGAGTTTTGATAACTTTAAAGAAGCTAGTTTAGAACTTTTATGGCTAGATTTAACCCGCTATAAAAATAATGTGCAAAATTTTATAGAAGAAAGACTTTTAGAACTAAGAAAAATTTCACAAAACCCTATTTTAGTTCTTAGTTTAGGAGAATTTAAAACAGATAAAAAAATTTTAAATTGTGAAATTTTTAACATAGAAAAACTCATAAAAGAGTATTTTGATGAAGAAGATATTTTAGACCTAGCTAAAGAAGAACTTACAGGCTCTAAGCTTAATAATAAAGCCTTGATTTTTTTAGCACAAATTTTAGGACTTAGCCTCATCCCTGCACTCGTAAAACCCGCTCTTAAAGCTCTTGTACTTGATCTTGATAATACCTTGTATCAAGGAATTTTAGGTGAAGAGGGTATAGATAATCTTAATTTAAGTCCTTTGCACAAAACCTTACAAGAAAAAATTAAAACTTTTAAAAAACAAGGGTTTTTACTTGCCCTAGCTTCAAAAAATGAAGAAAAAGACGCAAAAAAACTTTTTGAAACAAGGAAAGATTTTATCTTACAATGGGATGATTTTGATGCTAGAATGATCAATTGGGAGCCAAAAGGTGAAAATATCTTAAAAATTGCTAAAAAATTTAATATAAATACTAACGCTATGCTTTTTATAGATGATAATATCGCCGAGCTTGAAAATACCAAATTTACAGGCGTTAAAACACTTTTATGCGATGAAAATATACTTTATAAAATCAAACTTTTTCCTAATCTTTTAAAACTTTCAAATACCAAAGAAGATCAAATTCGTGCCAAAGATATAGCAGCCAATGCTTTAAGAGAAGAGCTTAAAAGCTTAAGCGATGAAGAATATTTTCAAAATCTTGAAATCAGCTTAAATTTTAGCAAAAATGATCTGCAAAATATCCCTCGCATTAGCGAACTTTTAGGCAAAACCAATCAATTTATCGCTAATTACACACGCTTAAATCAAGAAAAAGTCACACAACACATGCAAAAAGAGCTCATTGTAAGTGTGAGCATGAGTGATAAATTAAGCGATAGTGGGATTATCGCTATTTTTGTTTTTTCTTGCAAAGAAGGAAATTTATTTATCGATGATCTTTGCATTTCTTGTAGGGCTTTAGGTAGAAAACTTGAAACTAGAATGTTTTTTAAAGCCTTTGAACTAGCTTTACATTTCTTTGATCTTAAAAACAATAATGCAAGGCTTTACTATCAAAAAGGCGAAAGAAATATGCCATTTTTAAGCTTTTTAGAACAAATTTCTAAAGAAATTGAAAAAAACTCAGCCCTTGTTTCATTTCAAAATTTAAACTTTAAAGGACTTATAATCCATGAAAACTAGATTTGATAAAGCCAAAATTTCAGGCATTTGCGTAAGCGTACCTGAACATAAAATTTGCATTGATGATGAGTTAGAAAGCGTTTTTTCAAATGATATTAAAACCCTTAAAAGAATGAAAAAAGTCATAGGTTTAAACACGCGTTATATTTGCGATGAAAACACTTGCGTAAGCGATCTTGGAAAACACGCAGCCAATACACTTTTACAAGGTTTAAATATAGATAAAAATAGCCTTGACGCACTCATCGTAGTAACTCAAAGTCCTGATTTTTTCATGCCTTCTACGGCTTGTTATTTACATCAGCTTTTAAATTTAAGCTCTAAAACCATAGCTTTTGATTTAGGGCAAGCTTGCGCAGGATATTTATACGGCTTATTTGTCGCTCATTCTTTAATACAAAGTGGCTTAGGTAAAATTTTACTCATTTGTGGGGATACTTTAAGCAAATTCATCCACCCTAAAAATATGAATTTAGCCCCAATTTTTGGCGATGGAGTAAGTGCAACTTTGATTGAAAAAACGGATTTTAATGAAGCCTTTTTTGAACTTGGAAGCGATGGGAAATATTTTGATAAACTCATCATTCCAAAAGGTGCGATGAGAATACCTAAAGCAGATATTTTCAACGATGATTCACTCATGCAAACTGAGGAGTTTAGACAATTAGAAAATCTTTACATGGACGGAGCAAATATTTTCAATATGGCTTTGGAATGCGAACCTAAAAGCTTTAAAGAAATTTTAGAATTTTCTAAAGTAGATGAAAAAGACATTGCTTTTCATCTTTTTCATCAATCCAATGCGTATTTGGTTGATTGTATTAAAGAAGAATTAAAACTTAATGATGATAAAGTTCCTAATTTTATCATGGAAAAATACGCTAATTTAAGTGCTTGTTCGCTACCTGCTCTACTTTGCGAGTTAGATACTCCAAAAGAATTTAAAGCGAGTTTGAGTGCTTTTGGCGCAGGGCTTAGCTGGGGAAGTGCGGTGCTAAATTTCAAGGATTTATACACAAAAGATATTTTAATTTACACAAAGGAGAAATAATGACAAAAACTGAATTTTTAGAAGAGCTTAAAGAAGCTATGCATAGAGATGAAGAGTTAAATGAAGATATGCTACTTGATGATATAGATGAGTGGGATAGTTTGGCTTTTGTATCTGTGATGGTGCTTTACAAAAATCTTTTTGCTTTAAAAATCACAGCCGAGGACTTGAAAAATTGTCAAAAAGTGAGTAATTTAATCAATTTAGCAAAGCTTGATTAAAACCTTTAAGGTTTTAATCTTTTATCTCTAATTCAAATTTATCTCCCACATCTTTAAATATAAACACTTTCTTTCCACAAGGATAAGAGATGGAATTTTCTTGCATTAAAGATTTTCTTTTTTGCAATTTTTCAAGCATTAAAGGAAGTTCTTTTCTAAATAAGGCTTTATCAGGTATACCACAACCATGATCTAAATTTTTAATAAATTTTCCATCAATTTTATTTTCATCTATCAAATTTAAGCTTACATCGTAACCTAAAATTTTTAATATTTGCATGGTTTGTTCTTTAAAATTTGCTGGAGTTAAAGGATCTTCTTTACTATGATAACTCACATAAATAATATTTTTATTTTTTTGACTTTGTAAAATTAAATGATCCTTATTTAACAATGTTCTAATAAAATAATTTTCATTATTAAAAAAATAAGGTGAATTTTCTTTACGCGTTCAGTGGGTTTTTAGAAAAAAAATAATCCTATTATGTGGAAAATCTTCATAATATTCACTGTAGCTATGTTCCATTTCTCTTCCTAAAATATAATTTAAAGGTGGAACAGCCGAACCCGAATTATCAATCACACCATCCACATACCAAGGAGCTATTTTTGCTATGAGTAAAGATAGGTATCCTCCATAAGACCCCCCCCCCATAAATTTTTGGTAAATCTGCAAGTTTTGGAAAACGTTTCACTAAATCTTTTAAAGCATTAATATGATCAAGTGCTGCCATAATACCATAGTTTTGATAGTCTCCATTAGGTGGGATAAAAGTTGAGGTGAATTTCGCTTGATAATTTTGCGCTAGTTTTCTTTGTGATTTTAAAGTAGTAATATTCTGATTAAGTAATTCGTAACATTGTTGTGCGTTCTCAAGATTAACATTGATATTAACACCTATTTCCAATAAAGCCTGAGATAAATTTGACACATCATCTTTTGTAAACATTGTAAAAGCACTATATTTCTCAACATCTGAACGTCTTTGACAAAAACAATGATAAAAAACATGCACTGCTACAACATCAAAATTTTTAGCAATATATTCCCTATCAAAATCTAAAAAAGAAATATTTGCATTAGCTCCAAAACCACCCACTATAAAAACTATGGCTTTGATATCTTTTTCATCATCATAGCTAATGCGGTATTCAAGTTTGCTAGTTCTTTTTATATTTAATTCTACATCATCACAAGAATCAATTTCAAAGGTTTGATTTATGAGCAT